>JAJFKF010000018.1 GCA_021773365.1 Gammaproteobacteria bacterium
ATGCGAAATTTCACCCAGCGTTACGACTCTGGCATCGCCGATCAGCCTGCCGATGACTGCCAGGTCGGAAGAATCCGTATCGCCGGCGTCCAACGTACGCAGCGGGACCGCATGCTGCTGCAGCCAGGCCAGGCGGTCGTCCGGGCTGACCGCGCCGGCAGATGTGCCAGGCCACGCCGCGACGGCACCGACCAGGACGATCAGCAACTGAACCGTGCGCATCGCCTAGTGGAACGACTTGCGCAACGAAATCGTATAGCGCCGCAGGCGCGGATCGCCATAGGTGCTGTAGCCCGCGCTGGTTGAACTGGTTGACGCCAGAATGGGCGGAGACGTATCGAGCAGGTTCTGAATACCGAAGGACAGCTCGGTGTTGGCCAACAGACCTCCAGCAAAGCGTGCCGCCTCATCGAAGCGGTAATTCACGTGCAGATCGTGATAGGTCTGGGCCGGCACCACCGCCGAGCCCTGGTTGAATATCGCCGTTTGCCGCGATGACTCCCCGGCTGTCGCCGTATAGATGTAATAGGAATCATAGTGCTGCACATTCCAGCCGAAGGTCACGGCATCGAGATCCCACAGCAGCCCCGCGTTACCGCGTAATTTCAGCGGTCCGCCCGTATAGCCAATCCGGTCCACCGTCTCCAGGTCCGGCCGCAGCTGATTGGTGTAGTGCGGCTGCCAGGTCGCGATGGCGTACCAGTGAAAGTGCCCGAATCGCCCGGTCTGCAGCATGTAGTCCAGCTGCACATCGTAGGCTTCCAGCTTTGAACGGGCGATGTTGACCGCCGTGGCATCAAACGAGGTAATCGGGCCGGCCCAGCCCGGCTGGTCGCCCGGCAGATTGGCGCCGCGGGTAATTCTCCCCGGAAAATTCGCCTCGTTATCGAGCAGGTACTGGGCGCCAGGAATCTGGATTTCATCATTCTTGTCGATCTGCGTGTAGTCCACCGACAGCCTGAGCCCCGGCAGCACACGGGGCGTGAAGATCATCCCGACCGACACGCTTTCGGAAGTCTCGGGCTGAAGGTTGGCACTGCCGCCGCTGACGTAGGTAAAGCTCTCGCCAACGTAGGAATTGGTATCGCCGCGCATCGGGTCGCTCAGCCCCAGGGAGAAGTTGTATGTGGTAATGGAAGGGGCAACCTGCGTAACCGAAGGCGGCAGAAAGCCGGTACCAAAGCTGGCCCGCAGCGTCAGATCCTCCAGCGGCGCATAACGCACGGCCACCGTGTAGTCAGTGGAACCGAACCGGCCGGTCGTATATGTCAAAGAGGGAAATGGGCCCTCCCGGGAGGCCACCGCCATGGAAGAGATCGGGTTACCGGTGGTCATGTACTTGTCGTGGCGCACGGAAAGTTGCAGTTCCAGCTCACGTGCCAGGGACGATGCATTGTTGCGTGAAATCAACGGTATCCGCGTCTCCAGATAGTAAGAGTCGGTGTCCTGTGAGCGACGCGGATACCAGGAAGTGTTGTAAAGCGGTTCCAGGTTCGCCGTCGCGTTGGTGGTGTTGATGTACTGGTAGAACGCTTCTTTGATGTCCGTCTCGCGGCGCGAGACCAGCGCCGCAAGCCGCAGTGGCCCACCCGGCAGATCGATCAGCGGCCCGGACAGACGCAAGGTGGCGTCTTTCAGCACCGTGTCATATGGGCCACTGAACGCATTTGGCGTCGGCAGCAGAAAGGGGGTGAAATCCAGCGGATAGGCCATGCCTTCCTGCAACGGATTGAGTCCCGGCTGACCGGCTGCAGGCGGCACGCCAAACAACAGATCGAAGGCCGTATTATTCACCGTGGCGATGGTCGTCTCTCTTTCGAAACGCGACCGATTCCAACCGTAGTCGATTTCACCGGTCCAATCGTGGGGCAGACGCGCAATCAACCCGGCCGTCGCACGTACAGTGGTCGACTCGCTGCGGTTCGGAAAAATAAACCCCGGCGTCGGGAACGTTACGACGATATCCTGCTGAAAAGGATTCTCCGGCTGATCCGCATACAGCAGAGCAAGATCAGGCACGGAAGCGCCACTGGAACGCGCCTTATTGCCGAGACTGGACACATCCAGAAACGCCTCCACCCGCGCACCAAACTCGCGGCGCAGGTTCAGTGCAACCGAGTTCATGGTCGGCGTGGCCAGCAACCCGCGCTCTCCCCCGTTCACGCCGGCCGGCAGGTTCAGGTTGTACTGCCCTGCGTTGGCGACCAGCGCTGCGCCATTGTCGGAATCGGGGCCGGCATAGCCGATGGGAATGTAGGTAGTAATGTTACCCAACGCGGTGCCGCCATAGATGGGATCGAGAGTCAGCGGCACCTGCCCATTCGCATCGAAGGAATAGCTGTTGATATTGGGCGTGGAGCCGAGCGGCGGTACGATCGAACCGGTCACCGCGCCTGGATTGTTGTTCAACTGCAGCGCGATGGCGCGCCGGGCAAAATCGCGATCGCCGATGGTCAGGTTGTTCGCCTGTGAATGGGTCGCGGAGATCATCACCGTGGTGCGCCCGTTTTCGAGACTGAAACCGGCATTGGCATCCAGACGCATCGCACCCGTATCGGTGTCGAAGGTGTTGGCATAGCGGCCGTTGAGTTCAAGTCCACGGTAATCACGGCGCAAGACAATATTTACCACGCCACCGGTGGCACTGCCGCCATAGATCCCACCGGCCGTTGAGGGCAGCACTTCAATGCGCTCGATCGCCGCCAGCGGAATACCGTTCAGATCGGGTTGCAGCGGAAAACCGCTGGAAGTCAGCTCCGGCAGGCGCCGGCCGTCGACGACCACCAGGGTCTCGTTCTGTCCCAGGCCGCGCAGATTGATACTGGAGGTGGTCTGACCCTCCCCGGTGTTTTGATTGACGCTGCCCGCGGCAGCGTTCATCGGCAATCGTGTTCTGAAGAACTCTTCCAGACTGCTCGCCTGAGAGTTCTGAATATCCTCGCTGTCGAAGACCACATAGGGCTGCGGATCATCCTCGGTCCGCCTGATGTCGGTGTTCAGTGTGCGCCGGCCTTTGACGAGAATCTCCGGCGTGCCTTTCTCCTCCTCGCCGCCATTCCCGGCGGAATCGGTGCGTTGCGCGGTCTCGCCGGTCTGCACACGCGCCAGCCGCAATTCACCGGCGCTTTGCCCGACACCGGCGGGTATATGCGCCGCGGCGCTTTCATCCGTTCCCACGTGCGAGGTGATGCGGCGGATTTCTATGGTGCGTGAGTTGACATAGGCATAGGTCAGGCCCGACCGGTTCAGCAGCCGGTTCAATGCCTCATCCGGCGTATAGCTGCCTTTTACCGCCGGCGCACGTTTGTCCTGGGTGATCTTCGCGTAGTGCACCAGCGACAACCCGCTTTGATTGGCGAACACCTGCAGCGCCCTGGTAAGCGGCTGCGCCGGAATATCGAGCCGGTAGGTATCCTGGGCCATGGCAGGTGCGGCCTGTAGCAACAGACAGGACGCCAGCAAACGCAGTACGCGTGCAATCATGGAACTTCTCCTTCAGCGGCTTCGACCGGCGCGACATGCGCGCCCTTACTGAAGAAGACTGGGTCAGCCCGCCAATTCGCTACCCTGGCGATAAGTTTCACTCCGGCAGCGTCAGGGTGATGCGCGAAGCGGACGAACCGCCGCTGACCTCGCCGTTGTTAGCCAGAAAGCCGAGCAGGTCCCCGGGTTTATCGGCATCAAACACGCCGCTGATGCGCTCGGCGGCCAGCACAGGATCGTGAATAACAAACTGCCTGAGGTTGTAGCGGTTGAACTCAACCACGACTTCGGCCAGAGCTGCATTCTCGAAGACCAGGCGGTGCTGGCGCCAGGCCGTTGCAGCCCGCGCGCTGGTGCTCGCCGGCCGCAGATCAGCAGCAGTCGGCTTACGCTCCGGCGAAATAACGATCTCATCGCCCTCACTCAGCTCCACCGGCCGGCCGGCGGCGACCATCACCCTGCCCGGCGTACCGTGCTCCAGCAACCTGTTGGACACCGCCACGCGACCCTCGATCACCGTAACCACCGTGCCGTGCGTACGTCGGCGCACATTGAACTGCGTACCCACCGCGCGTACCACGGCCGCGTCGCTGGTGACCGTAAACAGCCGCCGCACATCTTTCGCCACGACAAAAAACGCCTCACCCTGTTCGAGATGAATGTCGCGACGCGTGCCGGTCAGCGCCACACGCAGGCTTGAGTGGCTGTTCAGATCAACGACCGAACCATCCGCCAGCACGATGCGCCGCTGCTCGTCGATGCCGGTGGTGTAAATCTCTCCGGCCGGCGCGTGGGGCCACAACGCCACGGTCGCGGCGAAAGCGGCTATCGCCACAACCGCGACGGCGGCCGCGGCAATGAAACGCCGTCGCGCCGGCCGCTGGAGCGGCGGACTCGATGCTGCAGTCGAGCGAACCGGCAACCCGATCACATTGCGACGTTCGTCATCGAGCAGGGCCCGCAGGTCGTCCGCACCGGCCGGATCGTCCCACGCCACATCCTGCATCGCCAGGAACAGCACCTCGGCATGGAAATACTCACGCACATGCACGGGCGACTCACGCAGCCATTGCATGAACGCCGCCTTGCCCGCTGCATCAAGCCCGGTACCGTGCAGCCGCACTACCCACTCTGCAGCGGCCTCACCTGTGGCGCTGGCGGCCTTCTGTTGCGCTGTACTCATCCGCCCCGCTCCGCCTCATCGGGTTCGGCAAGGTAGTCCTTGCACAGAGCAATGCTCCTGGCCAGATGCTTGTTTACCATTTGCACGGAAAGCCCTACGAAATCGGCAATCTGCTGGTAAGTCATGCCATCGCGCCGGTGCAGCAACACGATGGTGCGCTGCGTTGGACTGAGGCGGTCTAACGCCTGCGCCAAGCGCTTCATCTGCTGGGCCTGCAGGACCTGGCGGTAGGGACCGCCACGCTCGTCGGCACCCTCCAGTGTCGCTGTGACATGCTCGAAACGGTTCCGCGCGGCCATACGCCATTCGTAGGCGACATTCGCCGCCACACGCAGAGCGAAACTGTGTGGATCGCGGATCGAATTCACGTCCACCACGCGCATCAGCCGCAGATACACCTCCTGGGCGAGATCCTCCGCCTCCGCCCGGTTGGCCAGCCTCCGGCCCAGGAAGCGGATCAATGCCTCCCCGGACTCCTCGACAAGCTGGTTCAGCCAGTTCTGATCGGCCAGTGACATCGCTGCAATCGCCCCATAACCGCCCGACATGCCGCGCAACGTACCGCGGAACCTTGCCACGGAACGGGGCTACACATATATAAAGACTGGGTGAGGCTGCTTTTCGACTACCGGCGTCTACCTGAGCTCACTATCGCCACGGCATGAATGCGCGGCTACTGGAAGCTCTTGCTCACCGAAATCGAGTAGCGCCGCAGGCGCGGGTCGCCGTAGAAACTGTAACCGCCGCCAGCGCTGCTGGTGGCCAGGATCGGTGGGCTGCTGTCGAACACATTCTGTATCGAGACCTGGATCTCCGCATTCCGCAGCAGATCGATATCGAAAGCCGGGGCATCGAACCGGTAGCGCGCGAACACGTCATGATAACTTTGCCTGGGGATGGTATCCGACCCTTGATCGAGGATGGCAGAGTCAACGATGAAAGCAATGTCCGTAGGATTGTAGATCTTGTAGGAATGGAAGTACTGCATATTCCACCCGGCCGTCCACGAACCGCGGCTCCAGCTCAGTCCGCCGTTGCCCCGCCATTTGAGCGGACCGTCACCATAGCCAACTAGATCGTACTCCGGCGTGTCGGAGAACACCTGCTGCATGAGATGCGGCTGATAGGAGGCGATGATATTGGCCGCAAACGACCCGTACGCCGTCTCCCAGACGTAGTCAGCCTGCAGGTCATATGCATCCACATCGCTGTGGGCAATATTAATGTTGCCATTATCGATTGCGAGAATCGGCCCTCTGGTGTAGCCCAACACCTCATCCGCCTCGGTCAGCGCGCCACGTAGAATTCTGCTCGCAAAACCCTCATCCTCAAAAGCCAGCATGGTCGCTAATGGCACGCTGCTGATCTCATTGGTCTTGCGAATGCGGGTGTAGTCCAGCGACAGACGCAGCCCCGGCAGAGCGGACGGCTCAAATATCAATCCAGCGGACAGACTCTCCGATTCCTCCGCAGTCAAATCAAAGCTGCCAGCGAACGTATAGTTCTGCAAAGAACTTATGGGAGCGTAGCCGCGTTTCGGATCCTGTATAAGCTGCGAAAAAATATTGATTAGAAACGCACTGCCGCTAAGAGGCGCGAGCTGGCTCACTGATGGCGGCAGAATGCCCTTGCCGTAGCTGGCGCGCAACGTTAGGGCACGGATGGGTTTGAAACGCAGACCAACGGTATATTGATTGGCATCGGTTTTCAGGCTGCGAGTCGGTATGTCCGGAAGCGGTTCTTCAAGCGACGACCGAACCACCTCGTAGTCATCGAAGCTGCGATGCCGGATATCGCTCCTGTCAAAACGGTAGGAGGCCTGTAAATCCAGCGCACGCACCCAGGACCGCGCATTGAGCGCGGACACCAGCGGCGCGATCACTTCGACATAAACGCTCTCGGTGGTTGCGCCAAAGGGCGGATAGTAGTGATAGGTCGGCACATTCGGCTCGTCATAGTGAACTCGCGTGGAATCATCGGTGAACTCCTTGCGCTGCTCGAGCAGGCTCGACAGAATAATCTGCCCACCCGGCAAGTCCCATACCGGTCCGGCCAGGCGCAGGGTCGCATCTTTCAGCACATTGTTATACGAGCCACTGTTGTTGGGCGATGGCTCGAACAGGTATGGGGAGAAATTCAGTGGATAGACGTTAACATCGCGCAGCGGATTCAAGCGACCATCAGTTATCGCGTCGTCACCGTCAAGAGTAATGTGATTAGAAGTATACGTGCCACCGCCGCTGCTGCGACTCCAGTTGTACTCGGCCTGCATTGTCCAACCGCGAGGCAGCCGAACAATCACGCCGCCGTTGATCTGGCGCGTCCTGGATCTTGAGAATGCACTGACCCCATGATCGAAACCAACGAACGGTACGGTAATGCTCACCGACTGCATAAATGGATTCGCATCTTCCTCGGCCGACAGGGTGTAAGTTGTCCAGGGACTGTAGTACGAGTTCCCGCGGTTATCGTTGTTTGAGGCATCGATGAAGGCCTCAACGCGACCGGAAAACTCCCGTCGCACGCTCAGTGACAGCGACCGCACTGTGGGATTGGAAACCAGATCCCCTAACGCGCCCCCATGGTCCAGAGGCAAGTCGAGATTGTAATGCCCGGCCGTCTGCAGAAAAGCAGCGCCATCGTCGCTGTCTGGGCCCTCATAACCCAGCGGAACGTAAGCGTTGGGGTAGCCCAATGACTGCATTGTGGACTTCAACACTAGCGGCGAGCCGTCGGTTGTACGGATATTGGTGGTATAGCCGGCAGGAGGCACGGAACCAAATCCGTCCTCATTGTTTTTTATCAGCAGATGGCGTGCGCGCAGAGCGAAATCTCGATCGCCATTGCGCAGCGGCTCCGAGCCACGGTAGCTGGCGGCAATCATCACATTGGTGCGCCCACCTTCGAGACTGAAACCGCCGCTGGCTTCGATGCCGCGCTGCATGCCGCCACCGTCCATGGTGTCATGGTAGGTCCCGCGCACTTCAAGGCCCTGATAGTCGCGTTTGAGGATGATATTGACGACGCCCCCAGTAGCGCTACCGCCATAGATGCCACCCGCCGTGGAAGGCAACACCTCGATGCGCTCTACGGAAGACAGGGGAATGCCGTTGATGTCAGGCTGAAACTGGTCGATCTGGCCGGCCACGCTGGGCACGCGGCGGCCGTTGACCAGCACTAACGTCTCGTCCGTACCGAGTCCGCGCAGGTTGATCGAACTTTGATTGCCGCGCAGATTACCTGGCAGTTGCGCTTCGGTGGCCTGGACCTGGTTCATCGGCAAGCGATACTTCAGAAAGCTCTCCAGGTCGGTGGCCATGGAGCGCTTGATCTCCTCGGCACCAAAGACCACGTAGGGCTGCACGTCGTCCGCGGTGCGCCGGATGTCGGTGTTGGAGCTGCGTGAACCTTTGACCAGGATTTCGGGAACGCCTTTGGCGTCGCTGGCGGATGCATCTGCTGTTTCCGCGCCGGTGCTGGAAGTTGTATCCGGTTGAACCGCAGTCTCGGCACGGGCGAGGACAAGCGAGCGCAATGCAGAGCGGCGTGGTGCGCCCGTGGACTGTGCGTCGGTGGCCTGCCCACCCTTATCAGCGACCGCCTGTATGGCCACTGTGCTCTGATCAACCACCGAATAGCGCAGGTTCGTCCCCTGCAGCAGGCGCGACAGCGCCTCGCCTGCGCCCAGTTTGCCTGCCACACCGGCGGAGGACTTGCCGTTGACCAGCGCCGTCGGGCTGCTGATCTGGATGCCGGACTGCTCGGAGTACTTGATCAGCGCCTCGGTCAGCCGCTGCGGGGCGATGTCGAACTGCACGGTTTGTGTCAGCTCGGGTGCGGCCTGGAGCGTGCCGTGGGCGAGCAGCAGGGCAAGCACGAATGCGCCGAGCTGTGGTGACGGGCGGAAATAGGCAACTGACAGTTTCATGAAGATTCCCCGGTAAGACGCCCCAGTGGGCGGTGTTTCCGGGTGCTGAGACGGGCGCCTGCGGGGATTTTGCAATCAATTTGCCCGCGGCCGAAATAAATTGCAAAAATGGCCACGCCATCCGTCTACAGGGCAGCAAGGGTCCGGATGGACCATGCAGAGCCACGGCCACGCACATGCAGCGCACCGACAGCAAGCACACACCGGCGGGTGACGCATCGCAGGAATCGTGCGGCCGAACCGAACTGATCGAGCGTTTGTTTCGCGACCACAACGAAGCCCTGGTGCGCTTCGTGTTCGCGCGGCTGCGTTCTTATCAGGCGGCGCGGGAGGTGGCGCAGGAAGCCTATGTCCGCCTGCTGAGCCTCGACGAACCGGGTGCGGTCAGCTACCTGCGTGCATTTTTGTTCAAGACCGCCGCCAATCTGGCGGTGGACCGGCTGCGCGCGGACGAGACCCAGAACCGCGCCGCGGAGCTGTCGCTGTTCCAGAACCTGCACGAGGAACGCACGCCGGAGCGGCGCGTGGCCGGCACGCAGACCCTGCAGCGCCTGCAGCGGCTGATCGCGGCCATGCCGCCGAAATGCCGCCGCGCCTTTGTCGCCAACCGCTTTGAAGGCCTGGACTTCGCCACCATTGCCCGCGAGATGCATCTGTCCGAGCGCATGGTGCGCACCTACGTGGTGCGCGGGATACTGCAATGTCAGGCTGCGCTGGACCGGGACACCCGCAAGGACACCGCTGATGAATAATGCAATGACCGAACCCTGGTGGGATGACGTCGAGGAAGATCCCATCCACGCGCAGGCCGCCGAATGGCTGACGCGACTGGAGAACCCGCAGGTTTCCCTGGAGGAGACACTGAACTGGCAGCTGTGGATGCAGGCCGACCAGCGTCATGCGCAGGCTTTCGAGCGCATCGAACGCACGGCGCGGACGCTGCGCGAGCTGCCGCGCGCGGCCGTGGCAGCGCCTGCCGAGCCGCAGCGTTTCACGCGACGCTTCACACGACATCTGGTGCCGCTGGCGATGGCCGCTTCGCTGGCCGTGGCGGCGGTAGGCGGGTACTGGCTGATCGACTTTGTCGATCGCGATTCCGGGACCGACATAATCAGCACAGCCATCGGCGAGAACCGCTCACTGCGGCTGGACGACGGTTCGCGGATCACGCTGGGCGGCGGCACAGAGTTGCGCGTGGCGTTCAACGACACTTCGCGGCGCATTGAACTGCACCATGGCGAGGCCTTGTTTGCCGTGGAGAAGGACGCCGCGCGACCGTTCACCGTCACCGCGGGTGACGCCCGCATCCGGGCGGTGGGTACGGAGTTCAACGTGCTGCGTGGTCGCGACCGGGTGGTTGTGGCCGTGGTGGAAGGGCGGGTTATGGTGGAACCGCTGGCTGTACAGATCAGCGAGAAGGTGAGTTCCGCGAGCGTGCAGCTCGATGCCGGCCAGCAGACCATCGTCGATGAAGCCGGTATCAGCGCCGCCAGCCAGTTGGCCAACCTTGACACCGCCACTGCCTGGCGTTCGGGACGACTGACCTTCCGCGGTGAACCACTGCGCCATGTGGTGGAGGATGTCAACCGCTATGCGGGCAAACCAGTACAGATCGAGGAACCGGCGATCGGGGAACTGAGATTTACCGGAACGGTACATAGCGACAATGTCAGCGGGTGGATCGCCAGCCTCGAGAAGGCATTCGGAGTTCAGGCCAGCGAGGACAGAAACAGGATCGTACTGAGGCTGGCTGCCGCGCCGCTTTAGCCTTGCACCCTGCGGCGGTGATGTGTATATTCCGCGCGACTTATACACATCAGGACGGGGCCATGCGGACCAACATCGACATCGACGATGTGCTGATGAACCGGGCGCTGAAAGCCTCCGGTTTGCCCACCAAGAAGGCAGCGGTCGAGGAAGGTCTGCGCCTGCTGATCCGCATGCGCGACCAGGGCGGCGTACGTGAGCTGTTCGGCAGGATTCCGCTCGACCTGAACCTCAACCGCAGCCGGCAGGGCCGGCGCTCTTGATTGTCGTCGACAGCTCGGTCTGGATCGATTTCTTTGGCGGCCGGCAAACGCCGCAGACCATGGCGCTGACCTCGCTGATGGGCGAGAAACCGCTCCTGGTCGGTGACATCATTCTGTGCGAACTGCTGCAGGGCGCCCGCAATGAGGAAAACGCACGGGCGCTGGAGAAAGCTTTGCGCAAGTTCGAGATCGTGCCCATGCTCGGCGAAACTATCGCCATCGCCGCGGCCGGGCACCATAGGAAACTGCGGGGGAAGGGCATCACGGTGCGCAAGACCATCGATCTGATCATCGGCGCCTTCTGCATCGCCAGCGGCCACAATCTGCTGCACGCCGACCGGGACTTCGACCCGATGGAAAAACACCTGGGTCTGAAGGTCGTGCCCGCCGGCTGGATGGTGCATGACGGCTGAAGGCGCAGCCGTCATCGCCGCCCGGTCTTAACGCTTCATCGCGTCAAAGAATTCCGAATTGACTTTGGTGTCCTTGAGTTTATCCAGCAGGAATTCCACTGCCGCCAGCTCGTCCATGGGATGCAGCAGCTTGCGCAGTATCCACATCTTCTGCAGTTCATCCGGCGCGGTGATCAGCTCTTCCTTACGGGTACCGGAGCGGTTGATGTTGATGGCCGGGAACACCCGTTTCTCGGAAATGCGCCGGTCGAGGTGGATTTCGGAGTTACCCGTACCCTTGAATTCCTCATAGATCACATCGTCCATCTTGGAGCCGGTATCGATCAGGGCTGTCGCCAGAATAGTCAGGCTCCCGCCCTCTTCGATATTGCGCGCGGCGCCGAAAAAGCGCTTCGGCCGCTGCAGTGCATTGGCATCGACACCACCTGTCAGCACCTTGCCCGAGGAAGGCACCACGGTGTTGTAGGCGCGCGCCAGACGCGTGATCGAGTCGAGCAGGATGACCACGTCCTTCTTGTGCTCCACCAGCCGCTTGGCCTTCTCGATGACCATCTCCGCCACCTGCACGTGACGCGTGGCGGGCTCGTCAAAGGTGCTGGAAACCACCTCGCCCTTCACCGTGCGCTGCATCTCGGTGACTTCCTCCGGGCGCTCGTCGATGAGCAGCACGATGAGGTAGATCTCCGGATGGTTGGCCACCATTGAGGTCGCGATGTTCTGCAGCAGCATGGTCTTGCCCGCCTTGGGCGGGGAGACGATGAGACCACGCTGACCTTTTCCGATCGGCGACATCAGGTCGATGGCCCGGCCGGTGAGGTCTTCAGTGCTGCCGTTGCCGCGTTCGAGCTTGAAGCGCTTGGTCGGATGCAGCGGCGTGAGATTCTCGAACAACACCTTGTTGCGTGAGCTTTCCGGCGAGTCGAAGTTGATCTCGCCCACCTTGAGCAGTGCGAAGTAACGCTCGCCGTCCTTCGGCGGACGGATCAGTCCCGAGACGGTGTCGCCGGTGCGCAGATTGAAACGACGGATCTGGCTGGGACTGACGTAAATATCATCGGGTCCAGCCAGGTAGGAGCCGTCGGAGGAACGCAGAAAGCCGAAGCCGTCCTGCAGGATCTCCAGCACACCGTCACCATAGATGTCCTCGCCGTTGCGCGCATGCGCCTTGAGCATGGCGAAGATGATGTCCTGCTTGCGCGAGCGGGCCATGTTCTCCACGCCCGCCTGGGTAGCCATGTCCACAAGGTCGGCAACCGGGCGCTTCTTCAGCTCCGTCAGACTCATGGAGTTGCGGGTGGCTGCCAGATCCTCCGGGCTGATGATATCCAGCCCCTCACCGTCGGCGTGATCGTCCGGGAATTCGTCCATTCCACCGCCGTTACCGCCACTATTACCGCCGCCACGGCGCCCGCCGCGGTTCGGATCGTGGTTGCGATGACGTCCCTGCCCTTTCGACCGGCCGCCACGGGCGGTATTGCCCAGGTAACCTCTCACAGGTTGCTGTCCAGGAAGGCGGCCAGCTGCGACTTGGACACCGCGCCGACTTTCTGGGCCTCCACTGTGCCGCCCTTGAACAGGATCAGCGTCGGAATGCCGCGAATGCCGAATTTCGGCGGCGTCTGCGGATTCTCGTCGATGTTGATCTTGGCGATCTGCAACCGCTCGGAGTATTCGCCGGCAATTTCATCGAGAATGGGAGCGATCATCTTGCATGGGCCGCACCACTCGGCCCAGAAATCCAGCAACACGGGTTTGTCGGATTTCAGTACGTCAGCGTCAAACGTCGCGTCGGTGGTGTGAACAATATTGTTGCTCACTTATGAGGCCTCCTTATCAGAATTGGGTTTGAGTGGCTTCGGATCATCAGACCTGCGCCATGGGGAAAAATTTTAGGGGAGATGGGGTATTACAGAGAACCGTTGGGTGAGTGTCCGTGTTTCGGCCCGCCGTGGGGGGCCGCGCCGCTGGCGGCGCGAAGAATTGATTTTGCGGTTACAATGACCTTGCGTACTGGCCCTGCGTGCTCTGAAGGGTCTAGCGATCTGGAGCCGAATGATGGCGTTGCGAACAATCGCGGACGGAGCCGCTTGGGGTGGCAGGTATTGGACCGAACTTTTCATCATTTTGCAAGCCTGTCGATAACTCGTCTATGAGCGATACCCACCTTTCCGAACTGTCCTACTCCTCCCTGGCCCTGCCCGAATCACTGGCACGCGGCATTGCCGATGCGGGTTTCGAGCACTGCACGCCCATTCAGGCCGAGACCCTGCCACTGGCGCTGGGCGGTCGGGATGTGGCCGGACAGGCCCAGACCGGCACCGGCAAGACAGCCGCTTTCCTCGTCGCCCTGTTCAACAATCTGTTGACGCGCCCGTCCCCGCCCACTCGCCCGGTATCCGCACCGCGCGCGCTGATCGTGGCCCCCACCCGCGAACTGGCGGTGCAGATCCACCACGATGCGGAGATTCTCGGGCAGCACACCGGCCTGAGCATGGGTCTTGCCTTTGGCGGCACCGACTACGAGAAGCAACGCCGCACCCTTGAAGAGGGCGTGGACGTCCTGATCGGCACACCAGGGCGCACCATTGATTTTTTCAAGCAGAAGGTCTTTTCGCTGCGCCACGTCCAGGTAGCGGTCCTGGATGAGGCCGACCGCATGTTCGACCTGGGCTTTATCGCCGACATCCGCTACCTCCTGCGCCGGATTCCCAGCCCCGAGCAGCGCCTGTCGATGCTGTTCTCCGCAACCCTCTCGCACCGGGTGCTGGAGCTGGCCTACGAGCTCATGTACATCGCGGATCTGGTGCGCGTGGAGCCGGACAAGGTCACCGTGGATCGGGTGCGCCAGCGTCTGTACCTCCCGGCCACCGACGAGAAAGTCCCGCTCCTGGTCAGCCTGCTGCGACAAATGGACCCGCATCGCACGATGGTGTTCGTCAATACCCGTCGCGGCGCGGAGGCGCTCGAACGGGTGCTGTGCGCCAACGGCTTTCATGCCGAGGCACTTTCCGGTGACGTTCCGCAGCGCAGACGCCTGCGCATGTTGCGTGATTTTCTCAGCGGCAATCTTGCCATCCTGATCGCCACCGATGTGGCCTCACGCGGTCTGCACGTGCCCGATGTCAGCCATGTGTTCAACTTCGACCTGCCGCAGGATGCCGAGGACTATGTGCATCGCATCGGCCGCACCGCGCGCGCCGGCGCCGAAGGCGACGCCATCAGCTTCGGCTGTGAGATGTACGCCGTGTCTCTGCCGGAGATCGAGCAATTCATCGGCCGCAAGATCCCGACCGAACCCATCGTGCCGGAGCTGCTGGCGGATGTGCTGCCACCAGGACCGCGCAAGGTACGCGAAGGCGAGGAAGCGGGCGCGCAACCACACAGACAACATCGCAGCCGCCGACAGGGACGCGGGGGGAACAATCGGCCGCAACGAGGAACGGGGCCGGGGAGACGCTGAGCCACAGGCTTCGGCGCCGTTCCAGGCGGGCTGGTTATCCTGGCATCAGCTCACCCACCGCATCGACAGCCGGGAAGCCCCCCATTTCCGTTCTCGGCCGCGTCGAATCCGGCCGTGCAATGCCATATACCCACTGGATGCCGTACAGCCGTGCCGCTTGCAGCACTGCCGGACTGTCATCGACAAACAACGTGCGTGACGAGTCGAATCGCTCCGCCGCGGCCAGGCGCGGCCAGAACTGCGCCGACTCCTTTGGTGCTCCGAACGGATGCGAGGAATACATCGCATCGAAATGACCGGTAAAGTTCAGCTGTTCGTTCTTCACCGCCAGGGTCACAGGGTGGGCGTTGGTCACCAGGGCAATGCGCTTGCCCAGCAGCCGCAGCCGCGACAGGAATGCCTCGGCCCGCGGCAGCCACTGCACCTGCCCCCGCACCTCCCGCTTGAGCGCCTCCAGATCCAGGGCCAGTTCGCGCGTCCAGTAATCCAGGCAATACCACTGCAGGGTTCCGCGCTGGGCAGCGAACAGCGGCGCCAACCGCGCCCTGGCCGTTTCCAGGTCCAGGCCATTGGCCGCGGCAAACCGGGCCGGAACCTGCTCCAGCCAGAAGTGGTTGTCGAAGCTCAGGTCGAGCAGGGTGCCGTCCATGTCGAGCAGGACGGTATCGATGGCAGACCAGTCCGGAGGGGCAACGTTGTGCATGATCGGGTACGGCCGGTGGGATTGTCATATGATAGCCGCCGAAGCCCGCCCCGTCGTGGCCGCGGGATTGCTCGTAACCGGCCGTGATAAGCTAAGGCTGCTGTGCGAGACCCGCCATGAGCGCGCCTACAGACAATATTGACACAGAACTTTTCAGGAACATCGAGCGCCTGCGTCAGCTCAGAATCGAGCACCGCGACCTCGATGACGTCATCAGCCGCCTGTCGCTCGATTTCGATGTGAATGAATTGCAGCTCAAGCGCCTGAAACGGCGCAAACTCATCCTTAAAGACCAGATCATCCGGCTGGAGAGTCAGCTGATCCCGGACCTCAACGCCTGATGGAGCACTTGCTGCAAGTCGGCGGAGAGCTGTTCCAGCGTCTGCTCACCCAAAAACTGCTTACCGAAATAGCCGCGGTGGCCGTGGCATTCGGGCTGGCCTGGGCACTGCGCAGGCTCGTACGCAACTGGTTGCGCCGCCGCGATGCGCCCGCCGCGGCAAACTGGCGAGAGCATATTCTCGAGGGAGCGGTGATTATCAGCCCCTTCCTCGTCGCGCTGCTGCTGCTGTTCATCAGCCGCGCAGTGCTCGATGCCATCGGCCTGGTAAGCGATTTCTCCAGCCTGGCGCTGCAACTCACCGGCCTGCTGGTACTCATCCGTTTCGGTGTGTACCTGCTGCGCCTCTCGCTGGGCAGCGAAAGCCGTCTGCGACTATGGGACAACCGCCTGGCATTCCTGCTGTGGGCCATTGTGGCCATCAACATGCTGGGCTGGCTGGATCCGGTAGTGGACTGGCTCGACAACGTCGGCATCGGCAAGGGTGATAACCGCTTTACGGTGTGGTCCATCATCAAGTCGCTGTTCATCATTACGCTGTTCATCCTGGGTGGCACCTGGACCGCCCGCTGGATCGAGCGGCGTCTGATGAGCGTGCAGGGCCTGGCGCCGGGCACGCGCATCGGTATTTCCAAGTTCTCGTATTCCTTCCTGGTTGCGCTGAGCATACTGCTGGGCCTGAGTGCATCAGGACTGGACCTGACCACGCTCACGGTATTTGCCGGCGCGATTGGTGTGGGCCTGGGCTTCGGCCTGCAATTCCTGGCGGCAAACTACATGAGCGGTTTTGCGCTGCTCATGGACCGCTCCATCAAACCCGGCGACGTCATCAGCTTCACCGGCATGGGCGGCACCAGCAGCGAGGGCTTCGGCTGGGTGCAGGAGCTGCGCGGACGCTACGTGGTCGTGCGCGATCGGGATGGCGTGGAAACCCTGTTTCCGAACCAGACCTTCATCACCAATCCGGTCATCAACTGGAGCTACACCGACCCGAAAGTACGCCTGAAGCTGCCGATACGCATTGGCTACCAGGATGACGTGGAGCTTGCCCTGGAAGTGCTGCTGAAGGCGGTTGAAAACCAGCGGCGCATCCTGCGTGACCCGCCACCGGTATCACGGCTGATGAGCTTCGGAAATTCAGGCATGGAGCTGGAGCTGCGCTTCTGGATCGCCGATCCGCAGGAAGGGGTCAACAATGTCCGCTCGGACGTCAACCGCGCGATCTGGCGACTGTTCCGTGAACATGACATCACCATACCGGTCACCCGCCAGGACGTGCGCCTGATCGACGGAACGCCCGACGATCCCGGCCAGGGCCAGGGCTAGGCAGCCAGCTTTACCAGGCGCGCCACCACCTTGCGGTCGAAAGCGGCCAGGGTGCCCATGAAGTGATAACAATGCGCGATAAGCCCGGCCTTCTTCTCCGCCGTGAGCTTCAGCGCCTGCGCACGCGATTCCTGCTCTACTGCCTCCGCGATGGCGCTTAGCAGCGCCTCGTCCAGCACAGGCGCACCATAGGGCGTTTGCGGTTCACGGACCTGAGACTGTTCCGCCTCGCGGCGCGGGCCGCGACCGATCATCAGCCACTCCACCCTCGTGCCGGTTGCCTCGCAAATGCGCAGCACATCGCCCACGACCGGCTCGGAGCGGCTTGTCAGCCAGTTGCGCAGCGCGCCCTCGGAACGGCCGATGGCCTTGGCGAGTAAGCTGGTATTGCGGTGATCGCGAACCACCTGCTTCAGACGCGCAGCAAAACCGGAAACGGTTTCACCCAATTCCACATTCATACGAACACGACCCGACCCTGGAGTGCCTGCGGCAACGATAGCCTGCGTCGTACGCACGGCTCAAGTTTCGTATGAAGATGTTTACTTTACGTATGTATATGTGTACAGTGCGCCCCAATACGGTTTATGGCGCGAACTTCGTATTGTTGTGCTGGAGAAGACCATGGCAAACGGTCAATTTACGACAAGGGATCAGCAGGTACGCACCCGGCTGGGCGAGCTGCTGCGAAGCCTGGAGCAGATCGAATCGGTCATCAGCGTCGCCACGGCGGCGCTCCGTCATCAGAATTGCGAGCGCGACATGGACGTGGCCCGGGTGCTGCAGCGGAGCGCGGGTGACCGGCTGTCAGTGGAGATCGAAAGAACCACCGAGTTGCTGGCAGCTTTCGCAGCCGCGCCACCGCGCCAACAGGCAAGGCCCCGAAAATAGGCAGGCCCGGTGCACGTGCCACCGGCGCCTGCGGGGGTTTTGATCAAACCGGCCTTATGGCGCCGATGGGGTACTGCGTTTCTTGCCAGCGGCGGACTGAACTGAAACGTCCCGCTGCTTCAGGGTGTGGATTTCCTCGCGGTCGATGGTGACATTGCGGGGCGCCTCTATCCCGAGCCGAACCTGATTGCCCTTTACGCCGATGACCAGGATGGAAATGTCGTGACCCACGCGGATCGACTGATTACGACTACGTGTGAGAACCAGCATGCTGCTCCTTAGCGGTGGGGGGACTGAACCCGGGCCTGCAGTATATATCCCGTGGACGATCTGCGACAAGTCTCCGCATCATCGGCAGCCATGAAAGCCAGTCAAGTGTCGAAAGTATTCGGACGGGTGCTGCGCGATCAGCGCCTGGCAATGGATCTGTCGCAGGAGGCGCTGGCCCTGGCGGCGGATGTGGACCGCACCTTTGTGAGTCAGATGGAACGCGGCATTCGCCAGCCCACGCTAACCACACTGTTCAAGCTGTCTGCGCCGTTGAAGGTCTCGGCGTCGACGCTGATGACGCGCACGGAGAAGCTGCTGCCTTAGTCGGACCTGCGTTATCGGACTGCTTAGCCGGGCCCGGGTTTTTCCCGCACCAGCCAGGCAGCCAGGGCGGGGAGCAGCAAAATGGCGCCGAGCATGTTCACCAGGAACATGAAGGTGAGCAGTACACCGATGTCGGCCTGAAATTTCAACGGCGAGAACACCCAGGTCACCACACCGATGGCCAGAGTGATGCCGGTGAAGATGACGCTGGCGCCGGTGACGCTCAGGGTGCGCCGGTAGGCTTCCTGAACGGGCAGGCCCTGGCGCAGGAATTCCTGCATGCGGCTGAACAGGTAGATGCCGTAGTCCACGCCTATTCCCACACCCAGAGCGACCATCGGCAGCGTGGAGACCTTGAGACCGATGCCAACCAGCGCCATCACTGCATAAGCCAGCACCGAAACCAGCGCCAGCGGCAACACCACGCAAATCGTCCCTGACACGGATCTGAACGTCAGCAGACACATGAGGATCACCGCCGCGAACACGCCACCGAGGATGGGGTATTCCTTGGCCTTCACTTCCTCGTTGGTGGCTGCCATGACGCCGACGTTGCCGGTGGCGAGCATGAAGCGTACGCCAGGGGTTTCGTTGGCAGCGCGCCAGCGTTTGACCTCATCGACTATACGGGCAATGGTTTCAGCCTTGTGGTCGGTGGTGTAGATCATCACCGGCATGGCGCTGCAATCGCTGTTGAACAGACCGGTGCTGGTCTCCAGATAGGCTTGCGCCTGCACCAGCTGCAGTTCGTTGCGCGGCAGGGTGCGCCACTCCAGACTGCCCTCGTTCCAGCCCGAACTCACCACGCGCATCACGCCGGGCAGCGACACCACGTTCTGCACCCCCGCCACATTGGTCATGTGCCAGGCGAAGCGGTCGATCGGCGCCATGACAGCGTGCTGAATACAGCCATCGGCCGGGGTCTCGACGATGACATTGAGTACATCCACGCCGATGGAAAATTTGTCAGTGATGACATCCGAGTCCCGGTTGTAGCGCGAGTCCGGCCGTAGCTCCGGCACACCGGCCTCGCTATCGCCGATGGGCGCTTCCCGTCCCTTCCAGGCGCCGACGGCGGCCAGCAGCAGCATCACTACGATGATGAACGCAGCCGTGCGCCGCTCTGCCACGCAGGCCACGCGCCGCCACAACCGTTCCAGCACCGCCCGGCGCCGTTCGATGCGCCCTCGATAACCCTCATCGAAGCGCAACAATGAGACCAGTACCGGCAACAGGATGAGATCGGTGAGGATCACCACGCCCACGCCCAGACTGGCGGTGATCGCCATCTCCTGGATCACGCTGACGGGAATCAGCAGTATGGTGACGAAGCCGACCAGATCGGCCAGCAGCGCCACAATGGCGGGCAGGAACAACGCACGGAAAGTGTGCTGCGCCGCCTCGTTGCTGTCTGCGCCGGCCAATGCCGCGTCGCCGACGGCACTGATCTTCTGCACGCCGTGGCTGACGCCGATGGAAAAAATGATGAAAGGCACGAGAATGCCGAGTGGGTCGACACCGTAGCCCAACACCACCAGCAGCCCCAGCTGCCACACAACTGCCACCAACGAACAAACAATCGGCACCAGCGCGACCTTGAACGACTGGAT
This sequence comes from Gammaproteobacteria bacterium, assembly GCA_021773365.1. Lineage (GTDB taxonomy): Bacteria > Pseudomonadota > Gammaproteobacteria > Steroidobacterales > Steroidobacteraceae > JAJFKF01. The sequence continues at coordinate 19,962 of JAJFKF010000018.1, forward strand.
GTAGATCCACACCAGCAGCAACGTCAGGATCACGGTAATAGCGGCAAAGACCACCACCGCGAGAGAACCCTCGGCGATGTCACCCATCACCTTGGCAAAGCCGATGATGTGGACGTCAACGGCGTCGGTTTGCAGGCGCTGGCGCAGCTCCTCCAGCGCTCCGGCCACCTCGATGTAGTCGAGCGACTCACCGGTCACCGGATCGACGTCCTGAAGCGAGGCGCTGACCAGCGCACCGGAAAAATCACTGGCCACCAAGCGTCCGACAATACCGGCCTTGATGATGTTGGCCCGCACCTCGGCCAGGCCTCTGGCAGTGGGCTGGAAATCCGCCGGAACGACGTTGCCGGCCTGAATGCCGTCTTCGACCACCTCGGTATAGCGCACGTTGGGTGTAAACAGGGACTGCACGCGCGCACGGTCGACGCCACGCACGAAGAACACCTCGTCGGTAGCCTTGCGCAGAGTGGCGAAGAACTCCGGGGTGAACATGTTGCCGTCGCGCGCGATCAGCGCCACGAGTACGCGATTGGCGCCGCCGAACTGCTCCTGGTGCTTCAGGAGGGTCTGCATGTATTCGTGCTTGACCGGCAGCTGCTTGGTGAAGCTGGCGTCGATGCGCAGGCCAGTGGTCGCCATCCAGGCCATGCCAGCCGTGATCAGGGCGAAGACGATGAGAACCAGTCGCCGATGGCCAAAAACCAGCCGCCCGAGCGCAGCTATGAAAGCCGGTTGTCGGGATGATTCCTTCATGGAGAGACGCTGCCCACGCCGCCCTCCCCGACCGTGAGCAGCCGGCCGTTACCCAGTGCGAGCACCGCCTGGATACCCTTGCGGTCAGGCTGTTGCCGCAGTTCAAAGCTTGCGGCGTCATCACCGCTGACCAGCAGTACGCCAGCCAGTCCGCTGATAACGACCGTCTGGTCATCGAGCCGCACCGCGTCTGTAAGCATGGCAGTGGTGCCAGTGGGCAGCTCTGTCCAGTTGTACCCACCATCCGACGAACGGAACAGGTGGCCGCGCAGGCCGAATGCCAGCAGGGCATCACCCCGCAATGGCAGTATGCCGAAGAACGAGCCCTCGTACGGTGAAGGCAGGATGATCCAGCTCAGGCCATCGTCGTCGGAACGGAACAGGAAGCCGGCCTCAGCCGCCAGGTAAAGCGCGCCCGCAGCGGAACGCGCGATCTTGTTCAGATGCCGGTCATTGGCGAGGGCATCTTCATAGCCGTACTCCGGGTCCTGCTCTGCAGTTGATTTCGAATTGGCAATAGCTGGCGGTTCCTGCGGGGAAAATTGCTGGCGCGCCCAGCTCACTCCGCCGTCCTCGCTGCGCAGAATGGTGCCGTATGCGCCGACGGCAAGGCCGTAGCGCGCGTCGCGGAACCACACATCCAGCAAGGGTTGTTCCCTGTCCGGCGCGTAATGCACCAGCGTCCAGTTATCCCCGCCATCTTCCGTGCGCAGAATTACCTCGTCATGACCCACTGCCCATCCATGCCGCTCATCGACAAAGAACACTCCGGTGAGCATGGATTGCGTCGGCACGCGCGCCTGACGCCACGATCCTCCAGCATCCCCGCTCAGCAGTATGTGACCGCGCTCACCGACCACGACCAGTCGGGGACCGGCATGGGCAGCATCCAGCAGGAGAGACCGGGGCGCCAGCGGCGCGAGCTGCGCGTATTCCGCAGCTGGCGCGGCAGCGGCAAATGCCAGCATCGACAGCGCTGCGCCAAGTCGAACTGCACTACGCCGCACGAAACTGGCCGCCGCCCCTCATCGCCTGCCGCGACTGCGCAAGGCGTTGGGCTGAAAGTCCGCTACCGTGCGTTTGATGGAGAAGTCATAACTGGTCGGTTCCTCGTTCTGCAGACCGAGCGCCAGATAGCGCCGATTCTGCAGGTCCATGACCAGCTCCAGGGTGGTCCACAGCGAGGGCACGCCGTAGTACTGCATGGCATGGCCTTCCTGCACCCGCCACAGCTGATCACGCTTGTCGTAACAATCCACCGCCACGATCTGCCAGGAATCCTCATCCACGTACAGGGTGCGGCGTTTGTAGACGTGATCGGTACCGGACTTGAGCATCGAATCGACCACCCACACGCGATGCAGTTCGTAACGGGCCAGCTCCTGACTGATGTGCTGCGGGCGCAGGATATCGCTGTATTTGAGTTGATTGCTGTTCAGGCGGTAGGCGTTGTACGGCACATAGATTTCCTTCTTGCCTAGCAGCTTCCATTCGTAGCGCTCCGGGCTGCCGTTGTACATGTCGAGCTGGTCGGAGGTGCGCTGGTTGTCAGACGCGGTGCCGGGATTGTCGAAGGCCACATTCGGCGCGCGACGCACGCGACGCTGGCCGGGGTTGTACAGCCAGGCGCGGCGATTCTCCTTTGACTGGTTCAACGTCTCGTGCACCAGCAGAATCTCGCCGGCCAGCCGTGCGGGCGCCAGCGTTTCCTGGATGAAATAGATGATCACGTTGTTGAGATCCTCTTCCTTTGCACCTGCCAGGGCATAGGCAAAGAGAAACTCGTCGCGAAACTTCACCGGCGTGTAGTTGCCGTCGGCGGTCACGGCCACCTGGCCAAACTGGCGCTGTGCGGAGTCGGCGCGATAGCGCAGGATGTGATTCCAGAACACCTCCACGCCGGACTGCGGAATGGGAAAGGGGATGCCCTCCACCGCCCCGGTTACGCCATTGCCACCGGAAACGAGATTCGCCGTCGTGGCGATGCGTTTGGTGGCGTCGTATATGCGTTGCGGCGCGGCGGCGGTGCGGTGCGTGGGATACACCCGCATGAAGTAGTCCTCGTATGTACGCAGCAACGCCTTGTGACCCTCGGTCAGATGATCGGCGTACTGGGCCATATTCCCGGCATTTATGGTCAGCAGCGGCTTCTCGTCCGCGAAGGGATCCGGGTGATGTTGACCGGAACGATAGTCCGGGAAGCCCGCTTTGGCGGGCGTGCTCAGCCCCCCGTTCCATGCGGGGATGGTGCCGGCGGCGTTACCGGCTTTCTCCCCGCCCAGGGGCGTAAGGTCGGCGCCCAGACGGGCCGCCTCCTGGGCGGTGATTTCAGCCAACACAGCGTTGGCGCAGAAACAGCCAATCAGGATACTGCCGGCGGAGAGTATTGCCTTCTTGAACATTGCAGTCTCCTCAGAACGAATACTTGAGAGCGGCGGCGACGAAGTCGCGGTCATTCACGTCGTTGAAGCGCCCGGCGCCGGCGAATCGCGTCCAGCTCAAATCCAGCTCCCAGGTGCTTAGCAGGTTGCCGCTCACGCCCAGCGTCAGCGCATTGCGCCCTTCGACAAAGCTTCCGCCAGGGCCAGGCGTTGTGCCATCCACGTCGTGCTGCCAGGACATCCGCGGCAACACGTTCCAGGCGCCGATCAGACCGGGATACTCGAGACGTCCGGCCAGACGGTATCCCCAGGAAGTGGCGTCAGCAAAACGGTCCTGCGGCTCCAGCAATGCGAGTGCCAGACACTCGGCCGTGGGCAGATGCGGACAGTGGCGCCCGATCAACTCCGCATTGCCACTGACCGAGGTCCCCGGACCGTTGAACCGCAAGCCGCGCTCGTTGGGCCCGCCGGTGAGTTTGTCGGGCATGCCATCAACGTGCGTGACCGCCCCTTCCAGCAGCAGCACCATCTGCGAGGCGCCAAAGATGTTGGCGAAGACCTTGGTGGCCGTTGCCTGGAACTGGTAGGTGTCAAACAGGCCCCAACCCTGCACCACCTCATTCAACCCAAAGGGGCCGAGCTGCCCGCAACGCGAAACCGTCGGAATGGCGGAACTACACCCGGTGGGGAAGGGCACACCAGGAGCGCTGACGGGAAACAATGCCTGCTCCAGTGGACTCAAGGCTGCGAACAGCAGCTCGACATCGTCGTACTGCAGCGGCACATCCATGCGGTATGACAACTCACCCTGCAGGGCAATACCGCTCGACTGCAGCTGGGTGTTGAAACTCAGACCAACAAGCTTGATGTCCTCGGGAAACTCCGTGAAGTACCGCGCCGTCTGCGCGTACTCATGAGTGGCAATGTTGCTGGCGTTGCGTGAGATGTCCGCCGGACTGAGTCCGGAGAGGGCGTAGTTCGCACCCAGGGTCGCATACTGGGTTGCGGATGCCAGCGACAGGTTGCCGCCGCTGGCCGCCGCCGTGGCAACCGCAGCGTTGGCCGCAGTGGCGACAGCAGCCGCGAACGGCAAACCACCAGCCAGCGCCTGCGCGGCCCCACCCACGGCGGTGGCAGTGCCGGCGGCGTTGCCGATGCCGGCGGGCGTCCCGGTGCGGCCGGAGATCAGCGGTAGCCGGCTGTGATAGTTGACAAAAAACAGGCCGATTTCCGTGCCGTTATTAAAATCCGGCAGGTAGGTGCGCAGCGCCACGCCGTACTGCCCGCTGTCCTCGGGCTCAATCGTCTGTCCGCGCGGCACCGCCTGGAAGTCGCGGATGAACGGCCCTCCCAGTGGAGTGAAATCCACTCCCTGGTCGGAAAAGCCACCGAAACCCAGGAACACCTGGCTGCCACCATCGGTCGCGAAATCATTGCTGCTGAAGAAAGAACCTACCGGCTCGGGCTTCGTGTCATTCCAGTCGAACTGATAGAACAGCTCTACTGCCGTATTGTCAGTCACACCCAGTGACATGAAAGCCAGCTCCTGCGGCAGGAATCCCTCGCGCAGTTCCGCGCCCGGCACGCGCAATGCCGAAACATCGAAATGATTGATGACGTTGATACCACCCTGGATGAAGGTGCTCTCGCCCCAGCTGACAACCTGGCGGCCCAGACGGATATCCAGCGGCATTTCACCAATGTTGAAACTGCCATAGACAAAGGCGTCGAGCAGGCGTGTGTACTGCCCGATCAGATCCCGGGCGTCCTGTGACAACGCTGTACGCCCGGTTTCCCTGTCCATCACGCGATAGTCATACAGGCCTGAACCGCGGACGAAAGCACCGAAGCGACCGTAGTCCAGCGACAACTCGCTGACGGCCTTCAGGGCACTGCTGACAACCGACTGGCTGTAGTTGAGATTGCCGTTGTCGATATTCGGCGAGCGTCCACAGCCACCGTTGGCAATGCCGACCAGACGACAGTCTTTGGCCTGCAGGCGCCAGGACTGGCCGAAGGTCAGTGTGGTATCCCAGGCACCCCGGAACCGTCCATCATCGCTGCCAAATTCCACGGCTCCCGCGGGCGGCGCGGCCACCAGACCCGCCAGAACGGCGGCCGACAGGATTGAACGCATTACAATTACAGGCTTCGCGGATACGATCTTCATAACCATCTCCGGGAAAGAACGGCCATGCATATACGGCCGACGATACAGAAATCGGCGCCCGGGCGAGACAAAGGAACAGGAGCAACGCCACCCTGGAACGGGCTGCGATGAGGTCGGAGAAAAATGCCGTATTCCATCGGTACTCCTCCTTCAGATGCTGCACAGAAGCGGCGGCAGAAATCAGCATTCCCGGCCGGCCTGGTTACAACAAGTCGTCTGCGCAGCAGTATAGCAGCGGTGCTGCGATGCGCCAGCCTGAGCCTGCCTGGGGGGGGTTCAACGCTGGCGGGCCCAACGGACCACGAATCAGGTATGCGCCACCTGCAGAATGCTGTGCCGAATCTGCTCGCTGAGCACGACCTGGGCATCACTGGCGACGTTGAGCAGCACCTCGTCGAAGGTCAGGTGACCTTCCGGACTCGTCTGTATCACTCCACGCTCGCGCAGCAGGCGAATGAAATTGTCGAACAGGGTGCGGTCAAAGAACTCCGGAGCGCTCAATCCATACAGCGTCGCCATGCGCTGTGCCGTGAGACGGCAACGGGAAACCAGCGCTTCTTGCCCGATCGCATTGCTTCCGGCCTGGATGAGCAGGGCAACGATGAGGTAGTAGCGCTCCACGATCTGAATAGTGCCCTGGGCCAGCACCGACAGCTGCATGGCCTGCGGCGCGGTGGGTGGCGGGCGGCGCCAGACATCGCCTTCAGCGCTGTACTCCAGCAGGCCGCGCTCGGCAAACACGCGCAGGATGGCCGCAACCACTTCATCCAGCTCATCCTCGCGCCAGCGCAGAAAAAGCTCATCGGCGATATAGGGATAGATACGCCATGCTAGGCGCTGCAGGTCGACGGTACGCAGGACGGTATTGCTGACAAAGCAACATGCAAGGAGCGAGGGCATGGCGAACAGGTGCAACACATTGTTGCGGAAATAGGTTTGAAGCACCGCGCTGCGCTCGTCCATGCGCAGGATGTCGCCTGAGGCATGCGCGCGGCGCTCCAGCAATTGCATGCTCTCGGCATGGCGTACGATAGCCGCGCCACTCATCGCGGATTCGCCCAGTTGCGCAAGTTTGATGCGGTCCGAATAAGGCGCGGCCTGTATCAGGCCAAGATACAGCTCGAGCTGGCGGATCAGATCCCCTTCCAGCATGGCCTGGCGCGGCGTGGCCAGCAAGGCCATCGCCAGCAGGCTCACCGGCGTCACCGCCGCAGCGCTGTTGATATTCACCATGATGGTCTGCGCCAGCTCGTCGACCACCGCGCTCACCGCGCGCACATCAAGCGTGGCAGTATCGTGCTTGCGCAGCAGATCATTCAGTGCAATGGGCTCTCCCAGACTCACGTGCACCTTGCCAAACTTTCGCCGCAGCTGCGGCAGCGTTCTGAGCAGGCCCCACACTGTTTCCTTCTTCTTTGGCCGCCCACTGAGTTCATCGATGTAAGTATCGCCCTCCACCAGCCGCTCGTAGCCGAAATACACCGGCAGGAAAACCACCGGCCGCTTCGGGTCACGCAGGTAGCTGCGCACCGTCATCGACAGCATTCCGGTCTTCGGTTTCAACAAACGACCGGTGCGGCTGCGCCCGCCCTCGATAAAATACTCCAGCGAATGACCCCGGGCCATCATCAGCCCCAGGTACTTCATGAACACCGCCGGGTACAGCGCATTGCCGCGGAATGTACGTCGCAGGAAGAACGCCCCGCCCTTGCGCAGGAACCGACCGATTACCGGCAGGTTCAGGTTCACGCCGCCGGCGGTGTGCGGAATGGCGAAACCCTTGACGTAGATGATGTAGGACAGCAGCAGGTAGTCCATATGGCTGCGATGACACGGCACGTACACCAGCTCGTTGCCCTCAGCCACCTGCTGCAGGGTATCCAGATGATGCAGTTCAACCCCGTCGTACAACCGGTTCCACAGGCGCGTCAGCAGCCGCGCCATGAAACTTACGAAGGCATGTGAGTAGTTGGCAGCGATTTCATCGGCATACCCCTTGGCGACCAGCAGCGCATCACGCCGCGAAAGATTCTTTTCCTTCATTTCCTGCGCAACGGCCGCACGTACCGCCCGCGTGGACAGTACCTGCGCGACGATGGTGCGCCGATGGGAAAGGTCAGGACCGATGGTCGCTGCCCGCTGCGCACGGAACTGCACGCGCAGCGTGCGCGCGATGCGCCGCACCGCACGCGCATGATCCAGGCCCTCGTCCATGACGCCGCGCAGCTGCAGTGGCTCACCAAACTGCACCAGTGTGTGGCGACCATTGAACAGCACGGTGAGGAACTTGCGAAAACGCCCGGCCAGCGCCCAGTTCTCCGCCAGCATCAACCGCAGCCACGAACCTTCCTTCTGCGGCGCCCGGCCCCAGAATATGGCCACCGGCACGATATCCACATCGAAGGCCGGATCGACGGCAGCGGCAGCCAGCAGCTCCTCCAGCAGCCCGGGTGGCCGTCGGTCCACGCGCGTGCGAATCCAGCCCGTCCGCCTTCCCAGGTAACAAACCGAACGCGGTCGTTCAGCGCCGATCTTCAGGCGTCGGCTGGGCCGGGGAAGCCGTTCGGCGACACAGACCTCCTGCAGCACCAGCAGATCCGACAGGCTTTGCCTTTCCAGTACGTAGCAGATAGGCCGGCCACGGCCGCGCAGACGCTGGGCCGCATCCTCCGGCCTGACCCGGGTTCGGACCCACAACGCCAGCGGTTTACGCGCCAGCCAGATCGCCACCCGGCTGACTCGCATTACTGGCTGGCGTCCTCGAGCTGCCTGTTCAGGTCATCCATGCGCCCTTCCATCTTCTTGACCTGCTCCTTGGCCTTGTCGATCTGCCGGACCTGCTCGCCGAAGACTGTCTCCTCGATCGGCATCGGCGCCTCCTTGCGACCAGCCTCATCAGACCCGCAGCCGACCAGCGCCGCACAGAGCACGGCAGTCACGCATATGGAAAGGCCCATCGAACTGTAACGTCTCATGGGTATACCTCCCGGTTTCCAGGCTGGCAGTGTACCCTCTTGGCGGGAGGGCAGCGCCCACCGATGAGCCTGGAAAACGACAACATTGTGGAAACCGCCATTGAGCGGCGCAATCCCCTTGCCCTGCTTGGGGCCTTCCAGCTTTTCCGCGACCTGGATGCGGCAACACTGGCCGCCATCGCCACTGAAATCGAATGGTTTTCCCTGCCCGGCGGCGCCTGTTTGTTCGAGGCTGGCGCCGCCCCGGATGCACTGTATCTGGTCATCAGCGGCTGCCTGGGTGCCTACACCCACACGCCTGCGGGCCAGACACGCCTCGCGGGGCGCATTGCCGCCGGGGAGACGGTAGGCGAGATGGCGTTGATTTCCGGCCATCCGCGCACCGCCCGCGTGGTGGCGCTGCGCGATACGGAGATCGGGCGTTTTTCGCGGCAGGCTTTCGAACATCTGCTCCTCGATCACCCCCAGGCGATGCTGCGAGTCGCGCAACTGACTGTGCAGCGCCTGGAGCGCTCCCTGCGCCAGCCACGCAGCAGCGCAAGGCCGGTGCCCAGGACTTTCGCTCTGGTACCGCACGATATCGAAGTGAATGTGGCGCAGGTGGCCACGCAGTTGCTCAATGCGCTCAGACGGCACGGACGCGCCGAACTGGTGTGGAGCGCGCGTGGGGCTGAACATACCAGCCACTGGTTCCACAACGTGGAAGCAGCCAATGATTTCGTGGTCTATGTGGCTGATCCGCGCGCCACGTCCTGGAGCAAGCTTTGCCTGCGCCAGGCCGATGCCGTGTTGCTCGTCGCCCGCGCCGAGGCTGTACCCACGCCGTGGCCGCTGCCCGCTGAGCGTATCCGCAATGCGGAGCTGATCCTCGTGCATGAGGATCATGCCGTTCGCAGCGGCACGCGCCGCTGGCTGGACCAGCAACCTGTGGCCTCGCATCATCATGTACGCAACGAGCAGGATGTGGCGCGAGTGGCACGACTGCTGACCGGCCGCGGCCTTGGGCTGGTGCTTTCCGGCGGCGGTGCGCGAGGATTCGCCCATATCGGCATCGTGCGCGCGCTGCGCGAGGCCAACATTCCCATTGATGCGATTGGTGGCACCAGCCTCGGCGCCATCCTGGGTGCGGCTGTGGCCTCGGAGTGGACCCATGAGGAAATGGTGGAACGATTCCGCCGCACCTTCGTCGACACCAATCCACTGAATGACTACACCCTGCCGCTGGTATCGCTGGTGTCGGGACGCAAGGTCACCGGTTTGTTGCGCGGGGAGTTCGGCGAAATCGCCATCGAGGACTTGCCGGTACCTTTCTTCTGCGTGTCCTCGAACCTGACCACCGGGGCCATCTCAGTTCACCGCCAGGGGCTGCTGTGGCGCTGGTTGCGCGCCTCGGTGGCCATTCCCGGGGTACTGCCGCCCATTTTTCATAACGGCGAAGTTCACGTGGACGGCGGAGCGATGAACAACCTGCCCGTGGATGTGATGCGCGAGTTCGGCCGCGGCCCGGTGATCGGTGCGGATGTGGGCGCGGACCGTGCCTTCACGGCCGACTTCGACGGTGTGGACGTGCCCGGCATCTGGAAAGCGATGAGCTGGTTCCGCGCCAGAAAGAAACGCGTGAACATCTTCCAGATCCTGTGGCGTGCCGGCATGGTCAACAGCGCCGCGGTCACGGCGGCACATCGCGAGGAAACCGACCTGCTGCTGCAGCCGCCGCTGGAGGCGGTGGACATGCTCAACTGGAAAGCCTTCGACACCGCAATCGAGGCCGGCTACCGCTATACCCGGAAACAGCTGGAAAACCTGCCTGCGACGGCACTCGATGGCCGTGCCGGATAGGCGCTCACGTTGCAGATAAGAATTATTCTCAACTATAGTGCCCACCCCGCCGCTGCCTGTCCAAGCCCATGCTACTAGCCATCCCGAACGTTCTTACCGCCGAGCAGATCGCCGAAAGCCGCAGGATCATTGAAGCGGCCGAGTGGGTGGATGGGCGGATCACCGCCGGCCATCAGGGTACGCACGTCAAGCGCAACCAGCAGTTGCGGCCGGAGTGCCCCTCCGCACGGCAGGTGGGTGAAACCATCGTCAAGGCCCTCACTGCCAATCCGCTGTTTCTGTCCTCCGCCCTGCCGCTGTACATCATGCCACCCATGTTCAACCGCTACGCAGACGGACAGGTCTTTGGCACGCATGTGGACGGCGCCATGCGCCTGATGCCCAACGGCCAGCGCATTCGCACCGACATTTCCTGCACCCTGTTTCTTGCGGCACCCGAGGAATACGACGGCGGGGAACTGGTGGTGAGGGACACCTATGGCTCCAAGAGCGTCAAGCTCCCTGCCGGCCATGCGATTCTCTACCCCTCGACCAGCCTGCACCAGGTCACGCCCGTCACGCGCGGCGCGCGCCTGTGTTCGTTTTTCTGGGTGCAGAGCATGATCCGTGACGATGCGCGCAGGGCGCTGCTCTTCGACATGGATGTGGCCATCCAGCGTCTCGCAGCAGAGCACCCGACGAACCCCTCGGTGATCCAGCTCACCGGCGTCTACCACAACCTCCTGCGGCAGTGGACCGAGGTGTAATCCACCCCCCTCAATGCAGTCAGCGCAGTCAGTGCGGGAGGGAACGGCCGAAGCGGCCGTTATTGAAGTCCTCCACCGCCTGGCGGATCTGTGCTTCGCTGTTCATCACGAACGGGCCATAGCCCACGATGGGCTCGTCGATGGGCTGGCCGCCCAGCAGCAGAAGTTTCGCATCGTTGTTGGCCTCGATGGTCACCTCGCTGCCGGAACGATCGAACGTTACCATCTGCGCTGCCCGCGCGATGGCCTCACCGTTCACCTGCACGGTACCGTGCAGGACGACGACAGCCGCCGTGTGCCCCTCGGGCAGCATGAACTGCGCCTTCTTGCCGGCACGCAGCCGCACGTCCCACACATCTACCGGCGTGAAGGTGCGCGCGGCGCCGCGCCGGCCGGCATGCTCACCGGCGATGACACGCACGCTGCCGGCCTCATCCGGCAGCTGCACCTCGGGGATGTCGCTGCCCAGCAGCGTCTGGTAGCCCGGCGGCGCCATCTTGTCCGCGGCTGGCAGGTTCACCCAAAGCTGCACCATCTCCAGCGTGCCGCCCTTGTTTGTGAACTCACGGGAATGAAATTCCTCATGGAGGATGCCTGCAGCGGCCGTCATCCACTGCACATCACCGGGCCCGATGCGCCCACCGGCGCCGGTGGAATCACGATGCTCCACCTCTCCCTGGTAGACGATGGTGACGGTCTCGAAGCCGCGGTGCGGATGCTCGCCCACCCCACGCGGGCGCTCAGCCGGCGCGAACTCGGCCGGCCCGGCATAGTCGAGCAGCAGGAAGGGACTGAGTTCACGGCCATGACTGCTATAGGAGAATAGCGAGCGCACGGGAAAGCCATCGCCCACCCAGTGGGGAGACGGCGGACTGGAGACATCCAGAATCTTCTTCATCGTGCTTCTCCTGCGGAACCAGGGTCGGTGGAGGGGCAGCATGGGGGCGCACGCCCTGCATACAAGTCGATGCCCGACGAGCGCCCATGGCGCACGGCCATTTCCCGCGGACTCCTCAGGCGGGGGAACCGGCCTCCAGGCCACGCAGCAGGGCAGCAAACAACTCATTGATCTGCTGAATGTTTTCCTGCAGGCGGTGGCCCCCGTCCACGACATGCAGGGCGGCGCGGTGCTCCCGCGCCCAGCGGATGCTGTTCTCCACCGGCACGATGTCATCGCTCCAGCCATGAACAATGGCCACCGGGCAGGCTGCCGGTTGCGGTGTGTACTGCTCGTAGCCGGGCATATAGAAAGCCGGCGCCATCAGAAACAAACCGCGTGCCTTCAGCGTCTGCGAGGCGGCGGTGGCGACGTGCCCACCGAGGCTGGAACCGACCAGCACTGCCGGCCGGCCCAATTCGCGCCCGACCTCCAGCAGCCGCTCCACCCGCCTGGCCGGATTATCAATGCCCTGGTAGTCCACCGACTCGACCTGGAACCCCAGTCCGCGGGCCACCCCGGCCATGGCCGTGATCTTGCTGCCCCAGGGACCGCTGCCCTGGCCGTGGGAGAAAATGACGTACTGATCGCTCATGACGCGGATGTTATCGGTATCAGGGATCTTTCGCTCTATCTCTCTTCCAGACGCGCTTTCATTGTGCAGTACTCTACTGGACAAACAGCACGCCCTGCGCGCCGAAGCTGTCCACATCAACAAAACCGCTCATACCCACACCCACAAGCCGATACAGCGTATGCGCTGGCAGCGTTATCCGGCTGCGCAGTTCACAGGCAATGTCCGCCAGCTGTTGCGCGGATGCCGGACAGTTCCCCGGTGTAGTGCTGCGTGTCAGCGTGCGGAAGTCCGCCGTCTTCAGCTTCAGCACAACAGTGCGCGGAACGCGTCCGCGCTCGCGCTGCGCCGCCACCCAGGTCTTCTCGGCCAGGCGGCGAATATGCGGTTCGAGTGCTTCAAGAGTGAGATCGCGTTCAAAGGTATCCTCCGCGGAGACCTGAACCGTGGGCCGGTTGGGTTCCACCGGACGCTCATCGATCCCGCGGGAGAGTTCATGCAGACGCCTGCCCCAGCGCCCGAAATACTGCGCCAGCAATGGGGATCCCAGCGTACGCAGCTCTCCTACCGTCGTCGCGCCCAGTTCCTGCAGCTTGCGCTCCATCACCCGACCCACCCCTGGCAGCCGCCCAACTGGCAGTGGCGCCAGCAGGGCATCGACCTGATGCGGCCGGATAACAAACAAGCCATCGGGCTTGTGCCAGTCCGAGGCGAGCTTGGCCAGAAATTTGTTTGACGCCACACCAGCCGAGGCGGTCAGCTGTGTTTCCTCGCGGATCTCGGCGCGGATGACCTGCGCAGTAGAGGTGGCCGAAGGCAGACCCGACTTCGTCACGGTGACGTCCATGTAGGCCTCATCCAGTGACAGGGGCTCAATGAGTTCCGTGTGCCGCGCGAAGATGGCGCGAATCTGCCGCGAGACAGTCTTGTAACGGTTGAAGTCCGGCGGCACGAAGACGGCCTGCGGGCACAAGCGCTCAGCGCGTACCGCGGGCATGGCCGAGTACACACCGAATTTGCGCGCTTCATAGCTGGCGGCGCACACCACCGAACGGGCGCCGCGCCAGGCCACCACCACCGGACGCCCGCGCAGCGACGGTTCATCGCGCTGCTCGACAGAGGCGTAGAAGGCGTCCATGTCAACGTGGACGATCTTGCGGGGCGGGGACTGCATGACAGGACGCCATATGGCGCAAATTCCCTGACTGCGCAAGCCGTATCACGCACGGAACACCGCTACGGGCCGCTGATGTTCAATCAGGATGATTCAATCGCGCCCAGATACGATCAGCCCGCCCCGCTGGCACACCGCCTTGAATCAACGCTGCGCGAGCCTCCTCATCCGCCATCACCTCATGGTGGCGCAACAGCGCAAGCGCACCGGCAAGACGCCCCGCGCGCAGGCATTGCCCCAGTGGCGACAGCGCCTGCAGGGCGCCCTGCGACTGCTGTTCTGCCAACGCCTCCAGCATGGGCGTGGATAACTGCCAGCTTCCGGCCACGCTACGGCCAACGGCCGCGGCATGTTTGTCGATTAGCATTGCGACAATTGCCGCATCGGGCTGTGGCGTACCCGCCACCCCGTACTGGTCCAGTGTGGCGCGAAATACAATGATGGTGCCCAGCCCCATCAGCATGCCGAGCAACTGCGCGGCAAACGGATCGGCATCTTCAAAGCCTGCCGCACACACCTCGGCCGCACCGGCGGCGAAAGTGGTGTGATCCCAAGTCATCTCCGGGAATTTCGTGAACGCGCCGCCGGAACTACGAAATACCGGCTGCAGCAGCGCAGCGGCTATCAGTGAGCGAATGCCCTCCGTACCCAGTACCGCAATGGCCCGGTCGATGCTCTCCACCGGCTGCGCCCGTACGCGATAGAAAGCCGTATTCGCAAGCCTGAGCAGATTGCCCGCCAGCGCCGGATCGCGGCCAATGATGGCGCCGATTTCCTGGCGCGAGGCTTCATCATCGTTCACGGCCCGCAGCAGCTGCGGCAGCATCAGGGGACGCCGGGGTGCGTAGCGCAGCTCTCCTGAAGACGCGGAGAGCGCCGCCTCCGTGGCGGCAATCACGCCATCGTGAGCCTGCGCGGAATAAAGACGCAGCGTGCGTACATTGAAGGCGAGTTTGTGGAATTTCTCGAAGGCCCCGGCAATAACCAGAGCTTGCTCGTCCGGAGAGATGGCAGACAAGTCCGGCGATGCAGCCAACGGGGATTTCGCCTGCCGGCCCGCCGTCGCGCCGGTCCGGCGACTGCGCCGCACCGACAGGGCTATCGCAACAAGTATCAAGGCCAGCGCCAGGGCCAACAGCCATCCCATCTGCATGGGCGGCGATTGTGCCTGCTAATGGCGGCTCAAGCCATCCATACCGCCGAGCGCCTGGAAGGTGCCGGTCATTTCCTCATCAAGGCGTCGTCCGCCGGTTTCCAGGCGATTGACGCTGACCGGCCGCACCCGGCTGCCGGCGGGACTGTGCGTCAGCATGTACGCGTGGTACTCGCCGGGCCGCTGTGCCGCAAAGCCGAACAGAATGTTGACGGTGCCGGTGCGCACCTGCTCCAGGCCGTTATGCCGCTGGTCGCAGACCACGAACCAGGATTCATCGGAATCATGGCCCACAAAGGCGCCTTCATCATCAAGCGCCAGCAGGAAAGTCTCGATCTGTTCCACCACGCGGCGGCGCAGGGCGGCATCGTTGGTGGCGAACACCACCCAGCGCGTGGCGCGCTCGATACTGCTGATGATGAGCAATGCCAGCCGTCGCGAGGCCAGATGCTTCCAGTCTGCTGCGCCGCTGTTGCCGGCCGCCAGCGTGCAGGCACCGAGCTGATGGCGCGGCGGACCCACTGCGCGCGCGGCTGGCAGCGTGTTGACACCGAACTGCGCCAGCCGTACCCGTTCGTCCTCGCTGACGCTGCAGGCAGGACGGCAGTTCGCCCGCAATGTCAGATCCTCGCACTGCAACGCCGACCACACCGGCGTGTGCTCATCGTTTCTGGCCAGCATGCCGGCAACCGCACCACAGGATGAGAACTGCTCGAAGCGCCCGCGCAGGCGGTCATAGCCGAGAATGCGCGGGAAGTACATCAACGCATTCTCACTGTGCAGGTTCCAGTCGCGCAGTCCCTGCACAGCCTGTGCGGCATCCTGCCAGGCCAGCGGCGGATCAACCACCAGCATGGAGTGGCGTTCGCGGCAGAAGCGGGCGGCCACCAGCAACATGCCGGGACCGATATCCGTCTCGCGCGTCAGCGGTGGAACGCACAAAAAATTGAAATGATCGGCGGCCTGCAGGGCAAAGAGCCCCGCGGCGGTGGCCGCCGAACCGATCAGGTCGTAGTCGGTCAATGGCGCACCGTCATTGCCGTCGGAACTGGAATGTACATAGCCGACGTTGCTGCCCGCTTCCGGGCCGAGCGTACGCTCCGGCCTGCGGGCGGGCGCATCACCCAGCACCCTCGCCAGCTGCGACTCAGCCAGCGCGTCGACAACGTAGCGGCTCGATTCCGGCCGCACTGACAAACGGCGGAAGATTTCCTGGTCTTCCACGTGCTCCGAGCGCGGCGCGCGTACACGCTGGATAACGAGGTTGAAGCGATCGAGTTCGTCGGCGCCTACGCTGTCGTAGTCCACGGATGCTCGCAGGTACTCTCGCGTGCCCGGTTGCAACGCCTGCAGCACCAGCTGCTGCGTACCGGCGGGCAGGGCCAGTGTCGGCGGGCGACCGCCGTTGACCACCCGCACGATCAGCGCGGCGCGCCCGCCATTATCGAAGTACTGCTCGACCGCGTAACTCAGCGTGCTGGGCTGCCACAGGCCACCGAAGACGGCCTGGTACTCGTTGAAACTGGAAATGGCCACCGGTTGGCCGACCGGACCGCGCAGGGTGCGGCCGACAAAGGCGGTCACAGCCGTCGCGACGCGGCCAATGCCCTGCTCAGGTCCGGCCTGTTCGGCGACCTGAATTCCAATTAGCGAAGTCTGGAAAGTTTGTGCCACGGGATTCCCCGACGACGGGGCACAGTCCGGTTGCTTGTTGTGCCGTGACTTTAGCACAGTCCCCCTGCCGCCGACCCCCGGCGCGGCTGACATATTGCGCGCCAAAGACCAACGGGGCACGCATTTTGCGGTATCGTTGCGGCGCATTTTCCGGTTCTGAATCCCACGGGTACGTCTCGATGCACAAGGTTACCGGCCGCTGGAAGCTGGGGCTGGCGCTGGCGCTGGTCACGGCGCTGGCATGGGGGGTTCTGCCCATCCCGCTGAAGCTCGCGCTGCAGGGCATGGATGCCTACACCATCACCTGGTATCGCTTTGCGGTGGCAGGCGTGGTGTTGGCCATGATCATGGCGGGCACACGGCAGCTGCCTTCGCTGCGCGGCCTCGGCAGCCGCGTGTGGTGGGCGCTGACTATCGCGATCAGCGGATTGCTCGGCAACTATCTGCTGTACCTGCTCGCGCTGGATCACACCTCCCCGGCCATTGCACAGGTGGTCATCCAACTCGGGCCCATGTTCTTTCTGCTCGGCGGTCTGCTGGTCTTCAAGGAACGTTTCTCACCGCTACAGTGGGTGGGACTGGTGGCGCTGCTCCTGGGCCTGGGCCTGTTCTTCAACCGGCGTCTGCCGGAGCTGGTGGACTTCTCACAGACAACCGGGCTGGGTGTGCTGCTGATGGTGGGCGCGGCGCTGGTGTGGGCCGCCTATGCGCTGGCCCAGAAACAGCTGCTGAAGCGCTTTGGCTCACAGCAGATCCTGCTGCTGGTGTATATCGGCGCCATCATCATCCTGCTGCCGGCAGCCGATCTCGGATCAGTGCGCGACCTGCAGCCACTGCATGCCTGGATGCTGGCCTTCAGCTGCGTTAACACGCTGATCGCCTACGGCGCCTTCGCCGAGGCGCTGGAGCACTGGGAGATCTCGCGCGTCAGCGCCGTGCTTGCATTGACGCCGCTGGTGACCCTGGGCAGCGTCTGGGCGTGCGATCGTCTCTTCCCCGGCCTGTTGCCGCCGGAGGGGCTGAATGTGCTGAGCATTATCGGCGCGCTGCTCGTGGTAGCCGGTTCGGCCACCTGCGTGCTCAGCGGCACAAGGAAAGGAAACAAGGCTGCCGCAGCGGTTCAGCCGCCGAGCAGTCCCGCCACGTCATAGGTCAACCCGCCTGGCCGGGCGTCGTCAGCAATGTTTCATGGCCCAATCGCGCCAGGCCACGCCGGAAGGTCTGGATGGAGGTCGAGACACCGTTGATCCTGGGGAAATACACGTCTGAAATCATAAGGATACGCAAACGGCAACCTCCGCCAGCTAAAGCGGGCGCCACGGTACGTAACTTGTATTACAGGCGTGTGATACCCGAAACTCGGCCGCAGTCTTCCGGTCCAATCAAAGGCGTCACCGGGCGCCGACCTCCTTCCAGGAAAACTGCGGAGAGCACTAATGACAAAAAATACATCGTCCAGATTCAGCGTCGCGCTGACCATGATGGCCACTGCCGCGGCGCTTGCATTGGCCCTGGCCGGCTGCGCACCAAAGTGGATGGCCCGTCCCGACAGCGACGGCCCGCATGGCGTCGTACAAACGGCCACACTCTCCCCGCCCATTGGCCTGCATCGCGTGGTGCTGCAGGCAGTCGACGGCGAAGCGGTGTCCTCGAGCAGCTCTCTGCGTGTGCCCCCGCATGCTTCCCTGGTGATCGTCAAATCCGGCTTCCAGCTCACCGACGCGCGCAGCCAGTTTGTTCTGCCGCCCGGCGAGCATGAACTGGATTTCACCGCCGTGGTGGATGAACGCGATGCACAGATGTTCCTGTCCACCACCTCGCCTTATTCGGAGAAAGGCGCGGGCAAACTCACGATAATGGTGCAGGAAGGGCAACGGTACTACATCGCGGCCAAGGTAAATCCAGGCAAGCCGGATGACTGGGAGCCGGTGGTTTACAAGGTGGAGGAGATCGAGAAATACGATCCCCGGGGGTAAGTTTGTCTGATGGCCGCGCTGGGTCCAGGGATCGCAACGCGGCCTATTCCCCCTTCAGCACAATCGCATCCAGCGTATTCACCGCAATCGGGTGATACCCGGGCCGCGCCTTGTTGTACACCCGCCGCGCAAACTCCACCCCCCAGTCCGTCTTCATCAACTCCTCGTACAATGGCCTGATAAGCTTGCGCCGGCCGATACTCATCAGGTATTCCTCCAGCCGCGTCATCGCCGGCTCATACCGGTTGCGAATGGCGATCTTCAGCCAGCTGTGAGCAATCTCCGCATTGCCGGTGCCCGTCAGCATGAATGCCGTATCCAGCGACTGCAGCTGAACCAGTGTCAGCTTCTCCGGCATGTTGTCCAGGAAATGCAGCCACTCATGCGTGGACCACGCCGAAGTACCAAGCTCGCTGGCCTGCTTGTGTCCTTGCAGCCATTGCTTCCGCGCCTCATCCACCTTTATCAGCGCATCTGACTTGGGCAACACTGCATCTTCCGGCAGGCCCGGCGCGTACACCCATTGCTTGATGGCCTCTTCAGTTACCGGCGGCCGCTTGCCCTCAAGCAGCTTCTCATGCAGGTAGGCAAGGAACTGCTCGGTAGTGATGCTCTTGAAGGCGAAATGGGCGAAGTAGTTGCCCAGGAAGTTGTGGAACTTCTCCCGTCCGATTTTCGATTCCAGGTAGACGAGAAACAAACGTCCTTTCTCGTAGGGCACGCTGGAGAACACATCGTCCGGATCGCGCCCGCGCAGATCAACGGCAAGCACCTGATCCTGCGGCGGCAGGCGCGCCAGATCATCACGCAGCGTCCGCAGTCCCAGCACATCCTCCATTGCCCGACGCTCCTCGCCGTACAGCGCCTCCATGATCCGCGACTCGAGGTAGACAGTGAACCCCTCGTTCAGCCACAGATCCCGCCAGGTGGCGTTGGTGACCATGTTGCCCGACCAGGAATGGGCCATTTCATGCGCAATTAGCGACACCAGACTTTTGTCGCCGGCGATGACGGTGGGCGTGATGAAGGACAGCCGCGGGTTCTCCATACCACCGAAAGGAAAACTTGGCGGCAGGATCAGCAGGTCGTAGCGATCCCAGTAGTAGGGACCGAACAATTCCTCGCAGGTCTTGAGCATGGACTCGGTGTCGGCGAACTCGCGCGCCGCCGCATCGAGCACCGACGGCTCGGCGTATACACCGGTGCGCGAGCCCAGGGCCTTGAACTTCAGATCGCCCACCGCCAGCGCGATCAGGTAGGACGGGATGGGGCGGGTCATCTCGAATTCGAACTCGAACTCCACGTCATCGGTGCTACCTGCCCCTTTATCGCGCGCCGCGCTCATCACCGCCACCAGCCCCTCGGGCGGGAAGATGGTGGCGCGGTAGGTCACGCGCACCGACGGGGTGTCCTGCAGCGGAATCCAGCTGCGTGCGTGGATGGCCTGCGACTGGGTAAACAGGAACGGATGTTTCTTGCCGGCCGTCTGCTGTGGGGTCAGCCACTGTAATCCCGAAGCATTCTCGCCGGTGTGATAGGTCACCCGCACCATAAGCGAACCATGCGGATTGTTCTTCTCGTCCTTGCCGGTAACGAAGGCGTCGAGAGATTGCGGCAGAGTGATCTCAAGCGGCGTGCCGAGGTTCGGATCGGTTTCACCAAAGCTGAATCGCAACTCCTGATCACGGCCGTCCGGCTTCACCAGGGCCACTTCACGCACGGTAAGATCGCGGGTATCGAGAATGAGAGTACGTGCGTCCGGATCAATGCGGCGTACCTTCAGGTCCACCACGCCGTCAAGCATGCGCTCCTCGAACATCACCTGCACGGCGATATCCACATGCTCGACCATCAGCTGGTGCGGATTGGAGAAGGAATGGTAGTCGCGACCCGGGTCAATGGGTCCACCCGGCACGGCAGCCGCGGCACCACCAGTCACGATCACGACAGCACTCATGGAAACAAACAACCTCAGGGCTGCAAATACTGGTCTCTTCATGGCCCCCTCCGGCAACAGTCTTATTGTGGTATCCCCCGCCCGTCCGCCGGCTTCGGAGGCACAGGCTCCGCGGCGTCCGGTTCCCGATCAGTCAGCAATTCATCGAACTTTACCGCATCGAACTGTACCTTACCGTCCCAGGTCGCTCCCTGCGGCAATTCATTGCGCACCCGGCGCGCGGCCAGCAGCGCTGCCTCCAGACCGCCCGCGGCTACCGGCAAAGTGGTGGCCTGGCCGGTGTCGCCGCCACCTGCAGCTACAGCAGCAATCTTGTCGGGCTGGCGGGCGGACTGCTGGACGGCGACCAGCTGCACCGACAATGGTACGCCGAGGGGCTGGTCGACCAGTGTTTCGACATGCGCCCAGTCAATGCGCAACGCTCTCGCCTGCAGCGACTTGCCGATGGCAGCCGACAACGTCTTCTCCAGCAGCTTGCGATGGCTTTTGCCCCAGTCGCGCTTGTCATCCTCGAGCACCCCGTAGGGCTGCATCACCAGCTGCTCGCCGGCGGCATCCACCCGGCCGAACAGGAAAGGCTGGTTGACCACGCGCACCTTCTCGCCCACCGACAGCATCGCAAACAACTGTTCAATGTCTTCCGGATACAGGCGGATGCAGCCGTGGCTTGAGCGCATGCCCACGCCGTAAGGTTTGTTGGTACCGTGAATGAGATAGGAGGGCCAGCCAAGCCGCATCGCGTAGGCACCCAGCGGGTTGTCCGGACCGGGCGGTACCCTGGCGGGCAGCGGATCGCCGTTCCTGCGGTGCTCCTCGCGCACCGATACCGGCACGGTCCAGACGGGGTCCCTGGTGCGCTGGGTGATTCTGGTGCTGCCCTCAGGGGTGGCCCAGCCCACCTTGCCAATGCCGATGGGATGGGTAATCACCACCGCCTTGCCGGCAGGCTGACCTTTCTCCGGCGGCAGAAAATAAAACAGCCGCATGGCCGGTACGTTGATGACCACGCCTTCGCGCGGCGCGTGCGGCAGCACGAAGCGGGTGGGCAGGACGATCTGGCGCCCCTCGCCAGGGAGCCATGGATCGACTCCCGGGTTGGCGCGCAGGATTTCCTCGTAACCGAGATTGAAGCGCCGGGCGATGTCCGGCAGGGTATCCTCGGCCGTCGCGGTCGTGACCTGGATCAGGCCGACGACATCGTCCTGCCGCGGATCGAATTCAAAGCGATGCGTGGCCACAGGGGCCAGCAACTGGGGCTGGGCCGCAATCTCCCCGGCAGGCGGTTGCGAAGGCCGGCGCTGCCACGGCTCCGACAGCAGCGAACACGCCGACAACACCAGTGCCGCTGCAGCGAGAAGCAGCGCAGTGCACCAGCGCAGGGATCGGCGCGAAGGCCAGGGGGCTTGCATGGGGGGATTATGGTCACGACCTGCCCCTAAAAAAAACCCCGGTGGCGTCAGGACAGCGGCCGGATCATGGGCGAAGCGGATGCCAGCAAGGGACAGCCGGAGAAATGTGATGCTTCAGTGCAGGCGCGACCAGTGCAGAATCCGGATGTCGCTGCTGCTGACTTCCAGGCTGCGGGCCAGGATGGAGGCCACCTCGCGCAGGTTGGGCGAGCGCAGCAGAGAGCGGTTCAGCTCCACCACGCCGGTGAATTCGCTGGCGTTCCGGGGCTGGCTGCTCATGACGAAATGCGTGTAGTACTTGGCGCTCATGGCTCAAAAGCGTAGTCAGCGTCTGGAGATGAAACCGTGAACGAAACCTCAATTAGCTGGCGATTCAGGGATTTTCGCAGGCGATTCAGGCCACATCATGCAGAGCGGGGCCGCTGACAATGACAGGCTCGAAATACATTACGCGCGCCGGCGAACAGCGCCTGCGCGCCGAACTTGATCACCTGTGGCGCGTACTGCGTCCGCAGGTTACGCAGGCGGTGTCGGAGGCCGCTGCACAGGGCGACCGCTCGGAAAACGCCGAATACATCTACGGCAAGAAGCAGCTGCGGGAAATCGACCGCCGGGTGCGCTTTCTGCGCAAGCGTCTGGACGGCATGGTCGTGGTGGAACAGCCGCCCGGCGATCCGCGTCGGGTGTTCTTTGGCGCCTGGGTGAGCCTCGAGGACGACACCGGGCTGCGACGGCGCGTGCGCATCGTGGGCCCGGATGAGTTCGATGCGCAGGAGCACTACATCAGCATGGACTCACCGCTGGGAAAGACCTTGTTCCGCAAAACAGTGGATGATGAGTTTACGCTGCAGCTGCCAGGCGGGGTACGAAGCTTTGTTGTTCTCGAGATTGAATATGAACAAACAAATGAAACTTGACGCCACGACAGGAACTGCACCCAACTACTTCACCAGCACATTCCTGAACTGCCAGGGATCGTCCGTATCGATGTCTTCCTCAAACAACCCGGGCCGGTCGCTCAACGGCGTCCAGTCCGTGTAATGCCCTTTCACCGGCCCAAGATACGGCATCTGCACTTCCAGGCACCGCCGGAAATCCATCTCGTCCGCCTCGACGATCCCGGCCTCGGGATTTTCCAGCGCCCAGACCATGCCTGCGAGCACCGCCGAGCTCACCTGCAACCCGGTGGCGTTCTGGTACGGCACCAGCTCGCGGGTCTCCTCGATCGACAGCTGCGAACCGTACCAGTAGGCGTTCTTCGCATGGCCGTACAGCAGCACGCCCAGCTCATCGATGCCATCGACGATCTCGTTCTCATCGAGAATGTGCCAGTCCGGCTGCGCGCGCCCGGCAGCGCCAAACATCTCGTGCAACGAAAGCACCGCGTCATTGGCCGGATGGTAGGCATAGTGGCAGGTCGGGCGGTACACGACCTTCTCACCGTCACGCACGGTGAAATAGTCGGCGATGGAAATCGACTCGTTGTGCGTCACCAGATAACCATACTGCGCGCCCGGCGTCGGACACCAGCTGCGCACCCGCGTGTTGGCGCCCGGCTGCAGCAAGTAGATGGCCGCCTTGCAGCCCTCCTTCTGCTCGCAGGCGTTTTCCGGCATCCACTTCTCATGGGTGCCCCAGCCCAGTTCCGCCGGCTGCAGACCCTCGGAGACAAATCCCTCCACCGACCAGGTGTTGACGAACACGTTCATCGGCTTGGGATTCTTTGAGCGCTGGGTATCGCGCTCGGCGATGTGCACGCCCTTCACGCCCAGCTGCTGCGCCAACCGGCCCCATTCCTCGCGTGTGTTCGGTTCCGCAATCTTCACCTTGAGGTCGCCGGCCAGATTGAGCAGCGCCTGTTTGACGAACCAGGACACCATGCCCGGATTCGCGCCGCAGGTAGACACGGCCGTGGGACCACCGGGATTGCGCCGCTTGGCCGCCAGCAGCGTTTCACGCAGTGCATAGTTGGTGCGCGCCTCCGGGCCGGCATTCTTGTCGAAATAAAATCCCAGCCAGGGCTCAACCACCGTGTCGACGTACAGCGCACCGATCTCGCGGCACATCTCCATGATCTGCACCGAGGAAGTGTCCACCGACAGGTTGACGCAAAACCCCTGGCCACTGCCGGCGGTCAGCAGCGGCTGCAGCAGCTGGCGATAGTTCTGCCGCGTCACCTCTTCCTTGATGAAACGCACGCCGTGTTTGTCGGCGAGCGCGCGGCCGCTGTCGTCCGGATCAACGATCACGAAGCGCGACTTGTCGTACTCGAAATGCCGCTCGATCAGCGGCAGGGTGCCCTTGCCGATGGAGCCGAAGCCGATCATGACGATGGGGCCGGTGATTTTCGCGTGGACGGTGTGCTGGTTCATGAAATCTCCATTGTGCGATACCGATGTGTCGTGCCGGTGTGCGGTGCCCATGCCCGGGGCGCCGACAGACAAAACTGTTCAGCCGGCGCCGCCCTGCCTGTTCCAGTGCGGTGGGCAGGTGCGCTCAAAGCCGGGCATCGACTCCACCCGCGCCATCCAGCGCGCCAGCGCCGGATAGTTGTTCTCCATCGGCAGGAAGCGCGGGCGCAGCTCCACCGCCTCCGGCCGGTTCAGTGCCCGCAGCAGCAGGCGAATATTCGGGTAAATGATCATGTCGGCTGCCGACATGCTCTCACCGACAATCCAGTCCGACTTGCTTAATCGTCCCTCGATGGTGCGCGCCTCTCCGCCCAGAAGATGAATGGCGCGGGTCACCTCATCCTCATGCCCCTCCAGCCCGCGGAACAGGATGGTGTTGACGATCCGGCCTAACTGCGGCTCGGCATAGGCCTGATACTCGCAGATCACTCGCATGATCACGCCGGACTCCTCCGGCGTGCGACCGAACATGGGCGGATCGGGATACTTGAGGTCCAGGTAGTACAACACCGCCAGGGACTCAAACACCACGTAGTCGCCATCCTTGAGCACCGGCACCTGGCCGCGGAAATTGAGCTTGAGCATCTGCGGGGACTTGTGCTCCTGCCGCGAGAAGTCAAGCAGATGCGAAACGTAGGGCAGGCGCTTGTACTCCAGTGCCAGCATTACGCGCCAGGAGTAAGGACTCCCGCTACCCCAGTACAGCTCCAAAGCCATAGAATCACATCCGAAACCCGATAGAAGTGTACGTCACCATGTCTGCTCTTGAAACACTGATCGAACCGGCGCAACTGCACACCCACCTTCACGACCCGCAGTGGATCGTGCTGGACTGCCGCTTTGAGCTCTCGCGCGCCCAGGCCGGCCGCGAAGCTTACCTGCAAGACCATATTCCTGGCGCACATTATGCGCATCTGGAAGAACATCTCTCAGGACCGGTGACGGCAGTTTCCGGGCGCCATCCACTGCCCGATCGCGCGCAGCTTGCCGCGCGGCTGCGCAGCTGGGGCATTACCGCGACCACCCAGGTAGTGGCTTACGACGAGGCCAACGGCGCCTACGCCGCGCGGCTGTGGTGGCTGCTGCGCTGGCTGGAACATCGCAATGTAGCGGTGCTGAATGGCGGCCTGTCAGCGTGGCGGAAGGCAGGATTCCCTATCGACAATGCTGTTCCCCCGGCGGCAGCCCGCTACCCGGCCCCGATCTCCACAGGCACGGAAAAAGGCGGGCAGCTGACGGCCGGCGAGGTTCAGCAGGGACTCGCGGACGGCACCATCTGCCTGATAGACGCCCGTGGCGCCGACCGATTCGCCGGTCAGAATGAAACCATCGATCCGGTGGCAGGCCACATCCCCGGCGCCCGCAATCACCCTTTCCCGGACAATCTCGATGCCAATCAGCGCTTCCTGCCCGCAGCGCAGCTGCGCGAACGCTGGGCAGCCACGCTCGCAGGCGCCTCTCCCGACAGCGTGGTGTGCATGTGCGGCTCGGGTGTCACCGCCTGTCACAACCTGCTGGCGATGGAAGTCGCGGGCCTTCACGGCGCGAAGCTGTACGCCGGATCCTGGAGCGAATGGATCAAAGATCCCGCCCGCCCCGTCACGCGGTAAGCAGATAATTTACTTCCCACCCCATTTTGTTATCGTGCGCCCACTTTGAACGCCCCCGCCAAAAAACCATCCATCGCGCTGCCCTGGAAGATTGACGATTCCCTGGACCTCTACCAGGTGCAGGCCTGGGGCAAGGGCTACTTCGGCATCAACGACGCCGGTCATGTCGTGGTACGGCCCGACACCGAGAGCCGGGAAATTGATCTGTACGAAGTGGTGCAGGGTCTGGAAGCGCGGGACCTGCGCGCCCCGCTGGTGGTGCGCTTCTCGGACATCCTCGCCCACCGGCTGCGCCACCTGCACGACGCCTTTGCCACCGCCATCGCGGAGAACGAGTACCAGAACCGCTACACCGCGGTCTTTCCCATCAAGGTCAACCAGCAACGCCTGGTCGTCGAGGAAGTCTATCGCTACGGCGCGGACTTCGGCTTCGGCCTGGAGGTCGGCTCAAAGCCGGAACTGCTGGCGGTAATGGCCATAACGGAGGGCGACACCGAGCGACTCATCGTTTGTAATGGTTTCAAGGACGACAGCTATATCGAAGCGGTCATTCTCGCCGCCAAGCTCGGCCGCATGATCATCCCGGTAGTGGAGAACTTCTCCGAGCTGCACCTGATCCTCAAACACGCCGAGCGCTACAAAGTGAGGCCGAAGATCGGCGTGCGCGTAAAACTGGCCAGCGAAGGCGCTGGCCGCTGGCGCCAGTCAGCCGGGGAGAAATCCAAGTTCGGTCTGTTCATCACCGAAATCCTCGACATGGTGGAGACTCTGAAGCAGCACTCCATGCTCGACTGCCTGCAGCTGGTGCACTGCCATCCGGGCAGCCAGCTGCAGGACATTCGCAGGGTGAAAGACGCTGTTAATGAGCTGGCCCACGTCTATGCGGAACTCAAGCACATGGGTGCGGGACTGCAGTACATCGACATTGGCGGCGGGCTCGGCGTGGACTACGACGGCAGCCGCACCAACTTTGAATCGTCGATGAACTACAGCCTCAACGAATACGCCAGCGACGTGGTGTATCGCATTGCCAGCGTATGCGACGCGCGCAAAATCCCGCACCCGATGATCGTCAGCGAGTCCGGCCGCGCCATCGCCGCGCACCACAGCGTTCTCATCTTCAACGCGCTGGGCTCATCGGCTCTGGACAAGTTCCGCGTGGCCGGCCGCCTGGACGAGAACCACAGCGATCGCGCCGGAGTCGTACCGCAACCGGTACAGGATCTGTTCGAGGCCTACAACGGCGTCAACAAGCGCCGGCGGGTGGAGTGCTACCACGATGCGCAGCAGGCACGCGAGCAGGTGCTGCAGATGTTCAATCTGGGGCTGCTTACCCTGGAGTTTCGTGCCCTGGCCGAGCGGCTGTACTGGGCCACCTGCGCGAAGATCCGCGACCTGTGCCGCAAGCTCGGTGACGTGCCCGAGGAACTGGAGGACCTGGAGTCCATTCTCAGCGACACCTATTTCTGCAACTTCTCGGTTTTCCAGTCCCTGCCGGACAGCTGGGCCATCGGCCAGCTCTTCCCCATCATGCCGGTCCACCGCCTGAATGAACGGCCCACGCGCAATGCCGTGCTGGCTGACATCACCTGCGATTCGGACGGCAAGATCGACCACTTCGTCAGCCACCGCGACGTCAAGCGCACCCTGGAGCTGCACGACCTGCAGCCCGGCCAGGACTACTACATGGCCGCCTTCCTGGTGGGCGCCTATCAGGAGACCCTGGGCGATCTGCACAACCTGTTCGGCGACACCCACGTGGTGCATATCCGCCTGCACGATGAGGGCGGGTGGTGGATCGAGGAAGTCGTCAAGGGCGATACGGCAAACCGCGTCCTGGAATATATGGAGTACGACGTGGCTGAGCTGCACCCGCGCCTCTCGCGGGACTGTGAACGGGCCGTGCGGGAAGGACGGCTGACGGTGGCGGAGAGCCAGGCGCTGAAGCGGTTCTACGAAAGTGAGCTGGATGGGTACGCCTATCTGGAGCCGGACGGGGCTCACTGACTCCCGGGCGGATTGTCCCAGCGAAGTAACCCGCATTGAAGCCCACGGCGCTTGGGACTCACCTTCTGCCACGTGCATGGCGCACATTCTGTGCCTCGCGCTGTTGAGCAGCGCACAGAATCGTGACCGGTCACACGACTGTCATGCGGTCGCCCACGCTATGCTGCAGCGCAAGTTGGAGAAATTGCCTACAGTGAACACACAACGGAACAACAGCGAAACCGCACCGGGGGCCGACGAGCCCTCCGGACGCGTTCGCTTTGACGACCGCGGCAATGCCGTGTGGGAAACCTGGCGCGGTCGCCGGCTTGAGCATCCGGCCCTGGCCATCATGGATGACGATCTTCCCTCCCCCAGCGGGGCAGCCAAGGTGAACGCCAAGGCCGGCCGCCTCGGCTACAACCCCTACGAAAGCGGACTGGTCAGGAAAAAAACCGCGGAACGCCCACGCAAGAAGGACCTGCGCACACTGTCGCATTGGATCCAGATGCAAAAGATACGGGGCGAAAAGGACTGAGCTCCGAGCTGGCATCGCCCGCGCGCTGCCACAAAACTGTCATCCCAGCGTCAATCCTCCTTCACGACGCTCTCCTTCAATACACGGGATCTTTCTTGAAACCCGTCGGAAGGAGAAAGCCCCATGTCCTCGCAGAAGAATGTCCCTGTGGCCGCTCACCGGGAAGAAGAACAACAACGGGCATGACCGCGACTGCGATCCACGCGAAAGCCGCCGCTTGAAGAGGACGAGGTGCGCAAGGAGATGGCTTCCCATGGCGTGGGTGTCGTGGAAATCAAGGAACAACACGGTCAGTGGCGCGTGAAACGAAGCCGCCTGAACCGACGCATCACCACACAGACACCGATGAAGCTCACCGGCCCGGTGCGCGGCAGCAATCTGGTCAAGACAAAGTACAGCCCCAAGGGTGACCGCACCCGCGGCACGCTGAATAACTGCGCCAGCGGCTACACACCCTGGGGTACGTATCTGACCTGCGAAGAGAACTGGGCAGGCTACTTCTTCAACAAGGGACCCCGGCCGCGCGAGCATTCCCGCTATGGCGTATCGACTGGTGTGGGCAACTACGGCTGGGGCACACGCCCCGAAGACCCGTACGCGCGCTTCAACGCCACACCAGATTCCGCCGACTACTATGATGCGCAGGCGGCGAAGGGCGACTACCGCAACGAGCCAAACAACTTCGGCTGGGTGGTGGAGATCGACCCCTTCGATCCAAAGTCCACACCGAAGAAGCGCACCGCGCTCGGACGCATGGGCCACGAAGGCGCATGGCTGGCGCCGACAGAGCCGGGCAGACCGATCGTGGTGTACATGGGCGATGACTCGCGCGGCGAGTACATGTACAAATTCGTCAGCAAGAAGCCCTACTGGCCCTGGAGCTGCAACGGCGATGACCTGCTCGACGAGGGCACGCTGTACGTGGCGCGCTTCGAGGACGACGGCAGCGGCAGCTGGCTGGCGCTGGAATTCGGCCGCAACGGTCTCACACCGGAAAACGGTTTCAGGGATCAGGCCGATGTGCTGGTCAATACGCGCACCGCCGCTGACTTCGTCGGCGCCACGCGCATGGACCGGCCGAAGTGGGCATCCATCGACCCGCGCGCGGGCAATCCCGACGGCCACATCATCCGCTGGCGCGAGGAGCGCGGTCGTTACTGGGCAACGGAGTTCAAGTGGGACATCTTCCTGTTCGGCGGCCCGACCAGGGAAACCATTGAGGCCCTCGGACCGGTGGCGCCGTACAACGCCGACCCACTCTATGCCGTACAGGCCTTCCCCGGCAGCATCGAGCAGACCTTCCTCGGCGAGGAAGCCAGCTTCAACAGCCCTGACGGACTGTGGGTGGACGAGGTGACCGGACTGCTGTGGATCCAGACGGACGGCTATTCCAATGCCGGCCGCGGATTCGGCAACCAGCAGATGTTTGAGCCGGCGCCCTGCGCCGGCTTTTTTGTACGTCCCGGCTCCGCGGAACCCATGGTGCCGTCGCATCCTCGCGGCTACCATGCGAAAACTGCGCCACAGAAGCGCAAGCAAGGGAGACGAGAATGAGAGCAAACGGCAGGGCCGGGCGAAACGTTCCCCGTGACATACCGCGACGTTCGACGCAGGTCCCAGCGGCGCTGCTGGCGGTTCTGCTGTCCGCCTGCGGGGGCGGAGGAAGCGGCGGCGGCCAGAATGCAGGACCATCCACGCCGCCACCTCCTGCGCCGGTACCCCTGCGATCGTCCGTACACGATCTGATCGCCAATGACATCGCCTGGGATGCGACGAGTAGCCGGCTGTACATCGCGCTGGGCAGCACGGCTCCGCACTACGCCAACTCGATCGCCGCCCTCGATCCGCTGACCGGACAGATTCTGGCCACCGTGTTCGCCGGCAGCGAGCCGCTGCGAATCGCGGCCTCCGATGACGGTCAGTATCTTTACGCTGGCCTGATCGGAGCCACGCAGATCAAGCGGTTCCGCCTGCCCCAGCTCACGCTGGACCTGACCATCCCGGTGGATACCGCGCCCTCCGCGCCCGCCTATCCCTTCGAGCTGGCGGTGGCGCCCGGCGCTCCGCAGACGGTGGCGGTCTCGCTGTTCGACAAGACGAACTACGGGCGGCCGGTCAGGCTGGTGGTCTACGACAATGCGGTGTTGCGGACCGTGATTGCCGACGAGCGGATGTCGCTGAACTCCATCGGCTGGGGCAGCAACGCGCAGACCCTGTACGCCTACGACAATGACAGGGGATTGAACGGCGAGTATTCCCTCTACTCGTTTCTCGTGGGACAGGACAGTGCGCAGACCAGCACCCAGACAGACACGCTGCCCAGGATCCGGCGAGTCAGGATCCATCATGCCGCGAACCGGGTGTATCTCGACGATGGCCGCGTGTATGACCCTGCCGCCCGTATGCTGCTCGGCACCTACGGGGTAACCTACGAATCACAGACCATTCCCGCTCTGAGACCCGACACGGGACTACGGCGCGTGTTCGCCGCCAGCAGATCCAACTCGGCACTGCGGCTGGAGTCCTTCAATCTCGATACCTATACGCGCATCGACACGAACCTGGTTCATGATATCGGCGGCGTGCCGCTACGCCTGCTGCGCTGGGGACAGGACGGCCTCGCCTGCCTCATGGACAGCGGAAAGATCGTCATCGCCGCCGGATCGTTTGTCTCCGGCCAGACGAGCACCACCACGCCGGGCGCCGCGCAGCAACCACCCACTCCGCCCGAACCGCTCTCCTTCACGCACCAGGTCTCTTCTCTGCCGGTCAATGATCTGGCTTGGGACCCGCATTCGCAGCTGCTGTACCTGGCGGTGCCGAGCCTTGCCGCGCTGAACCGCAACAGCATCACCGCGTTCGACCCCATGACGGGCGCCTTCACCGGCTCGGTGTTCGCAGGCAGCGAACCCGGCGTGCTCGCGGTATCCGACGACGGTCAGTACCTGTACGCAGGGTCGTTCGGCTCCACCTATGTACGGCGATTCAGACTACCCCAGCTCTCGGCTGACCTCAGCATCCCACTTGGCATGCACGTACTGGCAAATCAAAGCCACAACGGGCCGGTGTTCGCGCGCCAGATAGCGGTGGCGCCCGGTGCGCCGGGCACCATCGGCGTCGTGAGGCTCAACCCCCAGAACTCCGATGGCCTCGCGGGCATGTCGGTGCACGACGATCACCTGCGCCGCGCCGGCATCCCGGACTACCTCGTTTCCGGGGTACATGCCATGCAGTGGGGCCCGACGCCGGATACGTTATATCTCGGTGCGCACTTGGCGCTGCACAGGGGCCGGATGACGTCCGATCCAATGGAGATGACGCTGATCGGCAGTCCCCTAGCTTACAACGATGAGCCATTCAGACTGGCGGCGCAGACCGTCTACACGCCCAGCGGTCTGGCGATCGATCCACAGACAGCCGGGATCCTCGGCACCTACGCGGTGGGCGGCGCCTTCGCGCCCGATGTGGAGAATGACAGGATGTTCTTCGCATACCTCGATCCCGAGGGTGTAACGACGGTAACCGCTTTCGACCGGACGCGCTTCGTCCCCATCGCCTCCGCGCAAATGCCTGATGTCCAGGGTGGTGCACCGTGGCGAATGGTCCGCTGGGGAACCGACGGTCTGGCTTTCGCCACCACCGGCGGCAAGCTGGTAGTGTTCTCCGGAACCCTTGTTGCGCCGGGTGGCGGCGCGGTACCCGTGGGTACTGTACCCGGGGGCGGCAGTATCAATCCGCCGTCCACGGGAATCACGCCGGTCATCGTGCCGGTTGCCGGCAACGACATCGCGTGGGATGTGCTGCGCGGCACCCTGTATATGTCGGTGTCCGACACCGCTTCCGAGAGCGCCAATACGATCTGCGCCGTAAATCTCACAACAGGCGCCATCACCGCCGCAATAGCGGTCGAGTCCACTCCCTCCGGGCTGGCCATCTCGGACGACGGGCAGTATCTCTATGCTGCGCTCGCCGCAGCGGGCAAGATCCAGCGGTATACCCTGCCGCAGCGGACGCTCGACCTCACGATCCCGATCGACCCGGTGAGCGAAAGTTCCATCGTGGTGCAAGTCGCGCCCGGCGCGCCGCGCACTATCGCCGTGTCCCGCGCCAGCGCGAACCACCTGCGCTATATGGACGGCGTCGTGGTCTACGACGACGCCATCGCGCGTGCGCCCGGCATTCTCGGATATATTCCCGGCGAAAGAATGGCGTGGGGCGTCGATGCAGGAACGCTGCATACGCTGGAAAGCTCAAGCAGCGGATTCACGCTCCGCTCATTCCTGATGTCCGACAGCGGAGCCACTCCCGACGGCATCGAGTCGCGCGTATTCAGCGTGGCGGCGCCCTCTCTCTTGCACATTGGATTCAGTCACCACGGCGGTCTGCTGTATGGAGATACGGGCGCCGTGTTCGATACCCAGACCCGCCAGCTTGCGGGAACGTTTCCCATGAGCGGGTGGGGGCCGGTGGACAATGCCGGCTGGGGGCCGTCCGTTACCAGCGGTGCGGCTAACAGGACCTATTTCGCCGCGTGCAACGCGCCGCGCAATCCAACCAGCGTCTGCAACATCACCCTCCTGGCGTTCGATTCCATGCGCTACACCCCGGCGGCGGCGGCTTTCGTCAATGGAACGGACGGGTTGCCGGTCAAGCTGGTGCAGACCGGCGCCACTTCGTTCGCGTTCATCACGCATGCCGGGCAGGTGGCGCTGGTACAGGATGCGATCTTCGACAATTAGGCGATTTCTGTCTCGTCGCGATCGCTTCGCTGAACGCCGTCGCCCCCGCCGAAGCCCGCACCTCAGCGGTCGCTGACCGTGCCGCGCTGGGTCTTGCCGCGCACCGGATCGGGCGGGCGCACCGCCGCGGGCGGCGGATCGTTCCGCAGCGCCTCCATCACCACCTCGATGGCTTTTTCCAACTGCGGATCGCGGCCGGCAATGACGTCGGCCGGCGTCTGCTCCACCTCGATGTCCGGCGGCACGCCTTCGTTCTCCACGATGTAGCCCTCTTCGGCCGTCCAGATGGCCAGGTTCGGCGCCGCGACGTAACCGCCGTCCATCAGAACCGGAAAGCCGAGGGTGCCCACCAGGCCGCCCCAGGTCGGCTGACCTATCAGCGGCCCCAGCCCGAACTTGCGGAACATCCATGGCAGCAGATCGCCACCCGAGCCGGCGGTCTCATCGATGATCATCGCCTTCGGTCCCTGGATCGAGGCGAAGGGCGTTTTGAGGTTCTCCCCGTAGCGCATCGCCCAGTTGGCGATGAACGGACGGCGCAGGATGTCGATGTAGTAGTCGGCGATGCTGCCGCCGCCGTTGAAGCGTTCATCGACGATGATGGCGTCCTTGTGCACCTGCGGATAAAAATAGCGTTTGAAGTAGGCGTGACCCTGGCCGGCGGTGTTCGGCACATAGACGTAGGCCACGCGGCCACCGGTGGCCTCATCGACCTTTTTCAGGTTGCCCTCCACCCAGTCGCGGTTGCGCAGTGCCGCTTCGCTGGCGACGGGCACCACCTGCACCGTGCGCGATCCGGAGCCATCCGCGTTCGGCCCGAGCGTGAGTTCGACGATCTTCTCCGCCGTATTTTCGAAGTAGCTGTAGAGGTTGGCGGGCGGCTTCAGGTCGCGGCCGTTGACGGCCAGCAGGTATTCGCCAGCGCCGGCATTGACGCCCGGTTCCGTCAGCGGCGAACGCAGCTGTGGATTCCAGTTCAGGCCGCCGTATACCTTCTTCAGCCGGTAGCGGCCGTCGGCGATTTCATAGTCGGCGCCCAGCAGACCGCCGGGCACGCTGCGCGGCTCGGCAATGGTGTCACCGCTGGCGACGCGATGGTGTCCCACCGCCAGCTCGCTGCACATCCATTGCACCACGCGGTTCAGGTCGGCGCGGGTGGCCAGGTGCGGCAGGAACGCCGCGTACTTCTCCCGCTGCGCTTCCCAGTCCACGCCGTGCATGTTGGGCGCGTAGAAGTAGTCGCGATTGATCCGCCAGGCCTCCGCGAAAATCTGCCGCCACTCGGCGCGCGGATCGACGCGGACCTCGATGACATCCATCGCCAGGCGTCCCTTGCCGGGGTCGATCTTGCCCGCGGTGGCGACGATGGAGAAGACAAGGCCGTTCTTGTAGAGCAGTTTCTCGCCATCGAAGGAAACCATGTAGCTGTCCACATCGGCCAGCAGCACCTCGTTCTCGCGCTCCTTGAGCTTGTAGCGGTTCAGCGCGGTCTTGCCGTCGGCCGAGCGCAGGTAGTAGATGTTTCCCGCCGCGCCGGTCTGCAGGCTGGAGAGGCTGGCCGCCGCAACCGGCAGGGCGACGATGCGCGATTCCAGGCCGTCGATGTCGATGCGGAACGGCGGGGACTTCTCCGCCGACGCCTCATCCGCATCTTTGTCGGCATTCTTCACCTCCTTGCCGGACTTCGGCTTCTGCGCCTCGCCGGGCTTCTCCTCATCGCTTTCCTTCGCCAGCGGCGAGGGCTCGTCCCGGCGCAGCACCGCCAGATAGATGCCCGCGGTCCCGCGCATGTCGGCGTTGGACTGCGCAAACCAGTCATTGACCGGCCCCGCGTCGGTGGAGGCGAGAAAGTACAGGTACCTGCCGCTGCGGTCGAAGACCGGTTCGCTGAGATCGCCGAGGCCGTCGCCGATCTGGAAGGATTTGTCCTGTGCGGTGGAGTAGACATACACCGTGGTAATCAGCGCCCGGTTACGCATGGCGTAGGCCAGCCAGTTCGAATCCGGCGACCAGTCGTAACTGATGTTGACCGCCGGCCCGTAGATGGGCTGCGAGGCGACTTTTCTGGAAACGCCGCTGGCGACATCCATCCAGTACACGCTCTGCGAATTGTCGTAATAGGCGATCTTGCGTGAATCCGGCGACCACACCGGCGCGCTGTAGAAACCCGCGCCCGCGACCTCAAGGACCCGCGGTTCACCCTTGCCGTCCTGGCTGCCGATGTAAAGCCGATACTCCCCGGAGCGGTCTGAAAACCAGGCGATGGACCGCCCGTCCGGCGACCAGGCGGGAAAGCGGTCGTGCGCGCCCACGCTATTGGTCAGATTGCGCACATCACCCTTTTCGGCGGGGACGGTAACGATCTCGCCGCGAAATCCGAATACGGCGCGCGCGCCGGTGGGCGACAGCGCCGCATCGCGGATCCACTTCACGCCCCTGGCAAACCGCGGCCGCGCTTCGCGCAGATCCGAAGCGACGCCGACAATGAGCCTGCGGCTTGCGCCCGATTGCGGCTCGAACAGATGCAGTGCGCCAGCCTGTTCATAAACGATGCGGCCAGCGCCCGCAGCGGCATTGAGCACCGGAAAATCGGCGTGCTGCGTGAGCTGGCGCACCTGCTGCGTGCGGGTGTCATAGGCGAACAGATTGAACTCGCCGTTGCGGTCGGAGCGGAAGTACACCGTCTCCTCCAGCCACATCGGATCGGTGTCGTTGCTGCGCGTCGGGGGCTGCGGGACCTTTTCGATTGCATGCCCGCGAGTGTCGTACAGCCACAGACGGGAAACCGTTCCGCCGCGGTACTGCTTCCACTGCTCGAAGCGCGCACCGATCGGGTTGTAGGCAATGCGCTGGCCATCGGGGGAGTAGGTGGCGCGCGCCGCATTTGGAATCGGCAGAGCGGTGGCGCTACCGCCCTCCACGGGCACCGTGAACAGTTGCATGTAGCGATTGGTGAAAACCGTGCGTGGCGAGGTGAACAGGACGGCTTTACCGTCGGGCGTGAATCCCTGCACCAGATCCGCGTCTGGATGCCAGGTCAGTCGCGTGGGCGGACCGCCGGTCACGGGCACCGTGAAGACATCGACATTGCCGTCGTACTGCGCGCTGAACGCAATCGTCTGCCCATCGGGCGAGAACACGGGGCTGGACTCGACGCCTTCGTCTGTCGTCAGCGGGCGGACATTCTTCAGCCTGGGGGTGCCATCGAGTTCGGCGACAAACAGATCGCCGCCATAAATGAAGGCTACATGGCTGGCGCTGATGGCCGGCTGGGTGAGCATACGGGTATCCGCCGTATCGATCCGGGCCTCGGCGGCGAATGCGGCCGCCAGGGCAAGGCATGCGAACAAGGTCATTTGTGGCTTGGACATGTCATCCTCCCTATTTTCAGGGCAGCAGTATATGCGGTCATCGCAACCCAGAACCCCTGCCGCCAGTGGAAGTTGCACGCTAGGCATCGCGGCTCATGAACGATCCCCATGAGCGTCCCTTTGCCACTATCTCCCTTGCGCCTTCGTCCCTCATCCCCTACCTTTTGCGACCCTTGTTCTTCCATCAGAGCCCCATCATGCGAACTCTGCTCCCCTGCGCCGTCTTGCTGCTCGCCATCACCGCCGCCGGCGCCGCAGACCTCAAGCCCTTCTCCCCCGACGATCTGGTCCGGCTGGACCGCGTCTCCGACCCGCAGCTGTCGCCCGATGGTCGCGCCGTGGTCTTCACCGTACGCAAGACCGACATGGACGCCAATCGTGGCCGCACCGACCTGTGGTTGCTTGATCTGACCCGCAGCGGCGCCCAGCCGCGGCAGCTCACGCAACACGAATCCGGCGACTCCAGCGGCCGCTGGTCGCCGGATAGCAAGTCCATCTACTTCCTGTCCAGTCGTTCCGGCAGTTCGCAGGTGTGGCGACTGAGCCTGAACGGCGGCGAAGCCGCGCAGGTCACCCGCCTGCCGGTCGGTGTGAACGGGCTGCGCCTCTCCCCGCGCGGGGATCGCCTGCTGCTGGCCCTGGACGTGTTCCCCGACTGCGGCGCCGATCTGGACTGCACGGCAAAGCGCCTTGAAGAACAGGAGAAGTCACCGGAAACCGGCCGGGTATACGACCGCATGTTTGTCCGTCACTGGGATTCGTGGAAGAACGGCACCCAGGGACAGCTGTTCTCCGTGCGTCTCGACGGCCGCGGCCGCACCGAGGGCGCGGCGGTGAACCTCAGCGGCAGCCTGGATGCAGACGTGCCGACAAAGCCCTGGGGCGGCGATGATGATTTTGTTTTCAGCTCCGACGGCGCCCGGGTGGTGTTCGTCGCACGCGTAAAGGGTCAATCAGAGCCCTGGTCGACCAACTTCGACCTGTACGAAGTGCCCGCCGATGGGAGCACAGCACCGCGCAACTTCACCACGAACAACAAGGCCTGGGACGCGCATCCGGTGTTTTCACCGGACGGCCGGTATCTGGCGTGGACGGCGATGGAGCGCCCGGGTTTCGAAGCCGACCGCTTCCAGCTCATGCTGCGCGATCTGAAAAGCGGTGAGGTGCGCGCCCTTACCGCCGACTGGGACCGCTCCATCGGCAGCTTCAGTTTTTCCGCCGACGGGCAGCGCATCCTCGCCACCATCCAGCACCTCGGCCAGCATCCCCTGTGGGCCATCGATCTGCGCAGCGGCAAACGCACGGAGTACGTCGCCAAAGGCAATGTGGGCAGTTTCTCCGCCGGCAACAAACAGGTGGTCTTTGCCATGGCATCGCTGTCCGCCCCCGCGGCGCTGTACGCCATCCCCGCCGGCGGCGGCAACGCGGTGCAGCTCACGCACTTCAACGACGATGCACTGGCGCAGCGCGCCATGGGTGAGTTCGAGCAGTTCACCTTTGCCGGCTGGAACAACGAGACGGTATACGCCTACGCCATGAAGCCGGCCAACTACCAGCCCGGGCGCAAGTATCCGGTGGCCTTCATCATTCACGGCGGCCCGCAGGGCAGTTTCAGCAACGGCTGGAGCTTCCGCTGGAATCCTCAGATCTATGCCGGCGCCGGCTACGGCGTGGTGTTCGTGGATTTCCACGGCTCCACCGGCTACGGACAGGAGTTCACCGATTCGATCAGTGGCGACTGGGGCGGCAAGCCATTGGAGGATCTGCAGAAGGGGCTGGCCGCGGCGCTGGAGAAATACAACTGGCTGGACGGCGAGCGCGTCGGCGCGCTGGGCGCCTCATACGGCGGCTACATGATCAACTGGATCGCGGGAAACTGGCCGGACCGCTTCAGCTGCCTGGTGAACCACGACGGAGTGTTCGACCAGCGCATGATGTACTACGCCACCGAGGAACTGTGGTTCCCCGAATGGGAACATGGCGGACCTTATTTCCAGCGCGCACAGGAATACGAGAAACACAATCCCGTGCTGCACGTGGATAAATGGAAGACACCCATGCTGGTCATCCACGGCGAGCAGGACTTCCGCGTACCGGACACCCAGGGCCTGGGCGCCTTCACGGCGCTGCAGCGCCGCGGCATCGACAGCCGGCTGCTGTACTTCCCGGACGAGAACCACTGGGTACTGAAGCCGCACAACAGCCTGCAGTGGCACCGGGAAGTGCTGGGGTGGCTGGAGAAATACCTCAGGTAAACACGCGGCATCGAAGCGGCTGCGGCGTTACAAACCGAAGCGCCTGGTGAAGGCGATGGAATAGCGCCGCAGGCGCGCGTCCATCCCATTGCACAAATTCCGCTCCGGGTCAGCTGAAAGTTATCGTGCGCTGCGGCTGCTCGCTGAGGCCCGCGAGAAAGGCCCACACCGGCAGCGTAGCCACATCGGGCTGCCAATCGAACACGTCGCGAGAGAGCACCAGCCCTTGTTTGAATCGGCTTCTGATGGCAGATCTTGCGCGGGACAACCCTGCTGCATTATCACCCTTGAGTTCGATCGGCAGGCGCGGCCGCTGCAGATCAGTGACGCAGGGAATCATGAAATCGATCTCGCGATCATTGCTGGACCGCCAGTATCCAACCGCTCCCGGTATCGCCGATGCCTGGATCAACGCCTGCGCCGCAGCCCGAAACAATCCCGCCGCCGCCACCGACTCCACCAGACCGTCAGTGGATGGCAGCGACGTCACAGGAATAAGTGCGTGCGGGACCTGCGCGAACAGCGGATCCAGCAAGTAAAGTTTACGTTGTTTGTTCGGCTCCAGGCTGTTGTCGCCGATATCCCAGTAGTACAAGGTTAGAAGCGTAAATATCTCCGCCAGAAACTCTGCATAGTCCCGCGCTGTATGGGGACTGGCCACGCCCATGGCGCGGCTCGCCGCCAGCCAACTCAGGGGAGAACCCAGTGATTCGCCCACCGCCTGCAGGAGCTTGAGCGCGGCCGTGCGGTCACGCATGGATCTGGAGATGTCACCGGAGATCACATCCCACAACATCTGCAGAGTTTCGCTGGAGACTGTGCGGCCATCGCCCTGCAATGCATCATTTGTTGCTGTGGGGAATCCGCCCACGCGCAGGTAACCGTCGAAAGCATCGCGTAGAACGGGGCCCTGTGACACCAGCCGTGCGGCGATCCCCTCACCCCGAGCGGTCAGAAAGTCTTCAGCCGCGATAGGCTCATCGTCGAAATGTACGCCGTGCAGTGCAAGACAGTAGTCGCGGAAGGACATCGGGAGCTGCAGGTAGTCCTTGCC
The DNA here is from genome assembly GCA_021773365.1 of Gammaproteobacteria bacterium. Taxonomy (GTDB): domain Bacteria; phylum Pseudomonadota; class Gammaproteobacteria; order Steroidobacterales; family Steroidobacteraceae; genus JAJFKF01. The sequence continues at coordinate 59,644 of JAJFKF010000018.1, forward strand.
CCTGCCTCTGCGGCCCGGCAAACGTTCAGCGCCGCGTTTCAAATCGTGTGCGGAGGACGCCGTCAGCAGCAGCGCATCGTCGGCAGTCAATCCCGCATCCCATGCGGCTCTGACACCGAGCTGCCAGTCCGGCAGCGCGGTGATTTCATCAAAAAACAGATACCAGGGTCCCTTGGGGGCAGGGTGCAGGCGCTTGGCGGCACGCACCAACTCGCCGATTATCGTAGCCTCCTGCGGCACATCGAAGGAGACATACAAAATGCGGGATTCGCCCGCATCAACCAGGCGGCGGATCATGCGCTTCAGGGTCGTGGTCTTTCCCGCCTGCCGCGGGCCGCGCAGGGTATGGGTATCCTCGAACCTTAGTTGAATGGCCTTCAGCGGCGCCGGATCCCATTTCACCTGGCTACGTTCCAGACGCCGCAGATGCAAGTCGTCCCCCATACCCTGACCGAACCACCAGGGATGTGTTTCCCGCAGTTTCTCGTCGGATATAGACATAAATACCCCCTATATTTGCAGAACGATGCAAATATAGGGGGTATTTATTGGCAATGCAACGCTCATGGGTGCGCCAGACGTAGCCGGCGAACGAGGGCGACATCGTCCTGCTCGACAGCGTACCAGCGGCGCTGGAGCATGGAGAACCGGTGCTGCTGAGGGGTAGATTGCCCACGACTTTCAATTAACCGCGCCAATTTCACCGGATTTCAGGGCTGTTCGGAATGTACCCACGCGTCATTGAGCGCCAGATAAGGGCGGCCTTGTCCGATGCCCGGGCCATCGGTTCGGTTCCGGCGCTCAAGATCGATGCCGCGGCCGTGGCACGGTCGATAACCTTCAGCGCGCACGGGCTGCACCATTCGCTACTTCGGCATCCGCAAGGACCTGTGCTTCGGCTTCCAGACGCAGGATGGTATCAACATCGCCGCCACGAAGATGGCGGTGACGACGCATCAGGACGGTGCCGCCGCCGAAACTCCAGTTGGCAATCGTGGTTCCTCTCGCCTGCACCGCATCGATCAGCGTGAGCGTGCGCTGAAACAGTGTTTCCCAGATTCTGAGTTGATCGTCCGTCATGCTCCCTTCTCCGGTGCGCCAAGCTGCTGAGCGAGCTTCACGAGATTCTGCTCCACCTTGCCGGGTTTGGCCCACTGGCTGACCTGCCGGACCAGCCCCTCCATGATCGCTGGCGCGGCCTCTTCGAGCAGGACGCGCATATGCGGACGGCGGGTATCTCCACCACATCCATGGCAAGCCCCAACTGCTCCAGAATGGCATTTATCTTCCGGATGCCGAGATCCTCGACGACGCCGTTTTCCAGGCGATTGAGCGTGGTGCGGGTAACCCTGGCGGCGGCCGCAAGCTGCGCCTGCGTCAGGCCCCGGTCATTGCGGGCCCTGCGGAGGAAGTCACCGAGAATGATGTGCTGCGCGAACTGCTGGGCTTGCCACGCAAGGGCGCTGGCCCGAGGAAGAACTCCGCACCCGCGCCCGATGACTGGATCACCAAAGGCGTACGACTGCCGGCCGGCACCGAGCTGCGCGCGACATACAAAGGAAAAACCTATCTCGCGCGCGTCAACGCCGGCGCACTGGTGATGGGCGGGCAGCGATTCGACAGCCCGTCAGCCGCCGCCATGAAGATCACCGCTCATCCGGTCAATGGCTGGACCTTCTGGGAATGCCGCCTGCCGGGCCAGGGCGGGTGGCAGGTATTGAAGGCGCTGCGCAGATCGACCTGATGTTCATCCGCAAGGACTCGAAACTCATCGTCTGCGAAATCAAGTACAACAACGAGTCCACGCTCAACCGCCAGGTCATCCGGGAAACGCAGGCTATGGTCGACGCCTTCCTCGCGGCGAACCCCAGGTACGCCCGCTACACGGTGGAGACAGCGCTGATCAGCACCGAGCCTGTGCCCGAAAGCATCCGGCTGGAAGCCTATTTCACTTACCTGGTGACCGGTTCGGACCTGCTGGCGGCATCGCGGATGCTGGCATCCAGCGCATAACAGCGCTGCGTAAGTTTCTTCTTTAAATTCAACGGGATGGCAGGTTGTTTGCAGATCCACATCAGCAATGTGGATAATCCACGGCCTTGATGTAGATTATCCGGACTTGCCATGACCCCTTCACCGAACCCATCCGCCGTCCTGCCGCGCGCCGCAGCGCCCCTGCTGGACACGGCGCTCGACACCATGAGAGTGGTCGTCGTGACCGGGGCCCGCCAGACCGGCAAGAGCACGCTGGTCCACACTCACCCGCGGCTGTCCGGATATCCCCACTTCACGCTCGACGATGCGGCCACCTTGATGCGGGTGCGCGCCGACCGGCAGGCTTTTCTGCGCAGCGAGCCGCGCATGAGCATCGACGAAGTGCAGCGCGATCCGGAATTGATGCTGGCGATCAAAACCGTGGTCGATTCACAGCGGCCGCAGCGCCGCGGACAGTTCGTGCTCACGGGCTCGGCGAATCTGCTGATGATGAAACATGTCGGGGATTCCCTGGCGGGCCGTGCGTACTACCTGCGTCTGCACCCACTCACCCGCAGCGAGCAACTGGGTCAGGGCGCCACGGGCATCTGGTCCCGGCTGTTCGACTCCGAGCCCGCCCAGTGGCTGGACCTGGTGCGCGAACAGGCATCGCCGCCGTGGGACTGGCGCGAGGCCGTCCAGCACGGTGGCTTTCCAGCGCCGTCCATCGAACTCGACAACGCCCGCACCCGGGCGCTGTGGTTCGAGGGTTACATTGCCACTTACCTGGAGCGAGACCTGCGCGATCTGCAGGCGGTGACCAACCTGCATAACTTCCAATTGCTCATGCAGGCGGCGGCGCTTCGCATCGGCAATCTCCTGAACCACACCGAACTGGGCCGCGACGTGAAGATGCCCTCCACCACGGTGCATCAGTACATGAACCTTCTGGACACCTCATTCCAGGCCACCCGGCTCCTGCCCTACGCGGTCAATCGCGGCAAACGTCTCATCAAGACACCCAAACTGTACTGGAATGATGTGGGCCTCGCCTTGCACCTGGGCGGGGCCACGCCGGGTGGTGAGCACCTGGAAAATCTGGTGCTCACCGATCTGCTCGCGTGGAAGGAAACCGAATCTCCGCGGCCGGAGGTCTCGTACTGGCGCACCTCGCAGGGCGAAGAAGTCGATTTCGTCATCACCCGCAAACGGCAGCTCCTGGCGGTCGAAGTCAAGGCAGGCGCAGCCCCCGCCCCACGGGATGCGCGGCACCTGCGCACCTTCTGCGATGAATATGGCTCACGAGCCCATGGCGGCTTGCTCCTGCACGGCGGAGAAGAAACGTACTGGCTGGGGGAAAAAATCCTGGCCACGCCTTGGTGGCGGGTGCTTTGAAAGCACGTACGCGTCCCGCTGGAGCATCCCGGCCGAGGGGGGTAGCCATAAGTGGACAAGAAAACTATAAAAAAGTAGTATCTACGTCCACTTACCAATGAAAAAGTCGCACGCCACCGAAGTCTTACGGCATTGGGACAGTAAGGGCCGGTACGTCTTTACCCGGCGCGAACTGGCCAGGCTGTTCCCGTCCGACGGGCCACGGACTTTCGGTGAGGGTCTGAACCGGCTGGTGAAAAGCGGGCTGTTGGTCCGCGCCTGCCGCGGCGTTTTCGCCAATCCGCATGCGCAGTCCTTCGACAGCTACGCCGCAGAACGCATCGCCAGGGCCCTGCGGCCGGGTGAATACAACTACGTAAGCCTGGAGTCGATGCTGTCCGAGTACGGCGCGATCTCACAGATCCCCGTCGACCGGCTGACGGTGATGACCACCGGGCGCAAGGGCACGTACCGGACACCCTACGGCGTCATCGAATTCACGCACACCGCGCGGCCGGCGCGCGACATCATCGGACAGATCAAACAGGTGAACGGCCGGCCGCTGCGCATCGCCAGCAAGGCTGCCGCCTGGCGTGACCTGAAACGCGTGGGACGCAATGTACAAATGGTGGACCGGGAAATCGTGGAGGCGGCTGACGATGAGTGAAATCGCGGATTTCCAGGCGCTGGTCGAGCGGGTCGTGCGGAGCGACGGCGGCAGCCGCGAACGCATGCGTCCCGTCATTGCGAAGGAGCTGCTGCATTACGACATCCTCTTTGCCCTGGAACAGGAGGGACTGCTGGATCGGGTGACTTTTCAGGGCGGAACCTCGCTGCGGCTGTGCTACGGCTCGCCACGCCACAGCGAGGACCTGGATTTCGTCGGCGGCCGGGAGTTCGCCGCCACGCAGTTGTTGAGCATGAAATCCTGCATCGAACGCTACGTCGGCGGGCGTTACGGGCTCGAAGTGACGGTCAAGGAACCCAGGGAAGTAATCATGGAACCGGACGGGAAGAGTGTACGGGTACACAAGTGGCAGATCAGGGTCGTCACCGCGCCCGAGCGGCCGGACCTGCCCAAACAGATGATCAAGGTGGAAGTGGCCAGCGTGCCGGCGCACACCCGCGTTCCCCAGCTCCTGCGGCAGAACTACGATTTCCTGCCCGACGGTTACCAGGACATGCTGATCATGACCGAGGCGCGCGAGGAGATCATGGCCGACAAACTCGTGTCGCTGGTGGATTGCCCGTATCTGCGCCACCGGGATATCTGGGATCTCCTCTGGCTGCATCAGCAGGGCGTGGAAGTCGATGGGGCGCTGGTTCGCCTCAAACTGGCCGACTACAGCGTCCAGGAGTACGCGGACAAGACGGGCGGCATGATCGAACGACTGCCGCGGATCATTCATGGCGCTGATTTCAGGGATCAGATGTCGCGGTTCATTCCGCTGGACGTTCAGGAAAGGACGCTGCTGAAGGACAATTTCCTCATTGCCCTGCAAGACACTGTCATCCGTCTTTTGACGCAGGCGAAGAGCGCCGACGCATTCTGAAGGCCGCAGCCCGCCTCGCCGTCCGGTTGGCGAGGCGAGGCCTTGCTTCAACGCCCGAAGCGCTTGGTGAAGGCGATGGAGTAGCGCCGCAGGCGCGGGTCGCCCTCGGTGGCGTAGCCGGCGTACAGGGAGGCGACACTGGCCAGGATGGGCGGGCTGGTGTCGAGCACGTTCTGCACCGACACCTGCAGTTCGGTGTTCTCCAGCAGACCGCGGGCGAAGCCCGGTGCGTTGTCGAAGCGGTAGCGGCCGTAGACATCGTGATAGGTCTGCGTGGGGATCAACGCCGAACCCTGGCTGAGCACCGCCGTGTTGCGAATCGTGGTCGATGCGGTGCTGGTATACACCCGTGAAGCATCGTACGTGCGCACACAGTCAAAGTCATATTGCATGATAATGTACATAAGTGTACATTTCATTGCGTTATGAATGCGCTCCTCGACGATGCCCGGCTGGTGGAACTGCACGCTCCTGCACTCGGCGGAGTCTTCACCCAGCCGGATCTGGCCACGCTGATGGCCGAGCCGCACCACAAGGCCTTCTACCGACGGCTGGAGCGACTGGAGCAGTCCGCTGTGCTCAGGCGCTTCACGCGCGGCATCTACATCACCGGGGACTTCTCGCCACGGGCGCTTTGCCAGGCAGTCCGCCCCGGTTCCTATGTCAGTTTCGGCAATGTGCTGGCCGATGCCCGGGCCATCGGTTCGGTTCCGGCGCTCCAGATCGACGCCGTCGTCGTGGGGCGGTCGAGAACCTTCAGCGCGCACGGCTGCACCCTGCGCTACTTCGGCATCCGCGAGGACCTGTGCTTTGGCTTCCAGACGCAGGATGGCATCAACATCGCCACCGTGGAGAAGGCGCTGCTCGACACGTTGTACTTCCACCAGCACGGCGCCCGGTTCTTCTTCGATATCTTCTCGGACATCAACCTCGCGGCAATGAACCGAACCAGGATCGATGTTTTGCTGCGAAAATACCGGAACCCCCGGTTCAAGACCTTCGTAAAGGACTATCTCGATGAACGTGGACTGGCAAAACGTCGATAACGACCGGCTGATGCTGTGGATCATGCATGCCTTCGCGGACCGCTTCAAACACCACGCGGTTCTCAAAGGCGGCATGCAGCTGATGCTCATGAGCAGCGCGCGGGCGACGAATGACCTGGACTATGTCTTCGTCCCCTACACCTCCAAGACCGAGATCGTGCCCCGGATCGAGGACCTGCTGAAGGCGATCCCGGCCGCGCGCATCGACAAATCCCTGCATTCCAGCAGCGGCCGTTTCCGGATCGCGGTGGGCCGCGCGGATGTCCAGATCGAGTTCAACGTCTCGCCGGAGACGCCGTCCGTGGAGCTGACCACCGAACTGCTGGCACACCGCCTGAACGCGCGCCCGCGCATCATCCGCGTCATGAGCCCGGACGTTGCCCTGGCGCACAAGCTGGCGGCATGGAATGAAAGACGGCTGCTGCGTGACTTGTACGATGCGTACTACTGGTACACCCATGTCGGCGCCCGACCGGAGGCGCAAACGCTCGCGAAAAGGCTGAGCGACATCAAAAGCCGGCTGCCGGCGCTGAAGAAAACCCGGAACATGACGATGAGCACCTTTTCCGTGGAGCTGAGCAAGGCGATCGGCGAACTGACCGAGTCGGCCCTGCAACGGGAACTCACTCCGGTGTTGAGCGCCGAACGGCTCAAAGGTTTGTTGCCGGTGCTGAAGGCTCAACTCAGTGAACTGGTAGCGGTGGTGAAACGGTTGGACGCGCCCGCGTAACCCTATCGGCCATATCCCGCCTCGCCGTCCAGTGGCGAGGCGGGGTCTTGCCTCAGCGCCCGAAGCGCTTGGTGAAAGCGATGGAATAGCGCCGCAGGCGCGGGTTACCCTCATAGGCGTAGCCGGGGAACAGCGGACTGGTGCTGGCCCGGATGGGCGGGTTGGTATTGAGCACGTTCTGCACCGACAGCTGCAGCTCCGCGTTCTCCAGCAGGCCGCGGGCGAAGCCCCATGCATTGTCGAAGCGGTAGCGGCCGTAGGCATCGTGGTAGGTCTGCGTGGGGATGAACGCCGAACCCTGGCTGAGCACCGCCGCGTCGCGAAGCGTGAGCGAGTTGGTGCTGGTGTACACGCGCGAGGCGTCGTAGTACTGCAGGTTCCAACCCAGCTCCAGCGGGCCGCGGCTCCATCTGAGTCCCGCGTTGGCGCGCCATTTCAGCGGACCATCGCTGTAGCCCACGATGTTGAGTTCCTCCGCGCCCGGTACCGGCTGCTGCGCCAGCCGCGGCTGCACGGTGGCGATCACATGGGCCGCGAAGGCGCCCAGGCGCGTGTTCCAGGTGTAGTCGGCCTGGATGTCCACCGCTTCCATCAGGCTGTGGGCGATATTGACCGGCCCCGCATTCAACTCACGAATCGTGCCGCCGGTGTAGCCCAGCGCCTGATCCGCCGGTGTCAGCGGATCGCGCACGATGGCGCCGGGGAAGCTATCTCCCAAGTCGATCAGCACCTGCGTATTCAGGGTACCGATCTCATCGATCTTCTCAATGCGGGTGTAGTCCAGCGACAACCGCAGGCCCGGCAGGCTCGCCGGGGTGAGAATCGCTCCTGCCGACCAGCTCTGCGAGTGCTCCGGGCGCAGCAGCAGGCTGCCTAAGAGGGAGTATTTCTCGACCGTGGCGCCGGTAATGATCTCACCATCGCGTTTGGGGTCCATGTACCCCGAGAACGCAAGAAAGGCCGGCGAGAAGTCAGCCTCGGAGAGCTGGAGAGGCGCCGGCGGCAGTATCCCTTCGCCATAGCTGACGCGCAGCGCCAGACTTTCCAGGGGCGTGTATCGCACGCCCAGCGTGTACTGATGGCCGGTGACCTCGTTGATCTGCATCGGCACATCCGGAAAGGGGCCGTCGGCAGAGGGCACGGTTATTTGTGAGCCAAAAGGGTGCGTACCGGTGCGGGTGGCATCGTGGCGGTAGGAGGCCTGCAGATCGAGACCGAGCAGCCCACGCCGCGCATTGACCGCGGATACCAACGGCGCGGTCAGCTCGGTGTACACGCTCTCGGTGGTCGAGCCAATTTCAGGATAGTAATAGTAGGTATAGCTCGGAGTGGTTGCGCCCGGGACAGACTGAGTCAAGAGCCGATCCCCGGTGTATTGCTGCCGCTGCTCCAGCAGCGCAGCCAGCCGCAGCGGCCCAGCGGGCAGCTGCAGCAGCGGGCCGGCCACGCGCAGCGTGGCATTCTTCTGCACCGCCGGCCATTCTGCCCCATAGAAGTCGCTTTGCCCCGGGCCGCCTGGGACGTAGCTGGAGAAATCCAGCGGATAGGCATTCACATCACTCAAGGGATTGAGTCGCCCATCGATCAGGGCGGCGGCACCGTCCGCTGTAAACAGGTCTCGCGGGTAGTCAAACGTGGAATTCGACTGGCTCCAGCTGTATTCAGCCTGCACCGTCCACTGCCGCGGCAGGCGCACGATCAGTCCGCCGCCGACCTGCTCCGTCAATGAATCAAAGTGGGTTCGCAGCCGGCTGGCATCGTAACCGGGCAGTGGAATGGACAGCCTCACCGCCTCGGTGAAGGGATTGTTCGCGCCCACCGGCAGGGTGAGATTGGCATCTGTCAAAGCTGAGTAGCTCCCCATGCGCAATGAGCGGCTGTCATAGCGGGAGATATCGACGAAGGCCTCGACATGATCGGTAAACTCACGCCGCAGATTCAGCGCCAGCGAGCGGACCGTGGGCGAATTAAGCAGCGAGTACTGGTTGCCGCGCGGATCGTTGGGCAGATCCAGGTTGTAGTGCCCGGCAGTGCCCAGAAAGGCCGCGCCATTGTCACTGGCCGGGCCCGCATACCCCACCGGCACGTGGGCAATGGGCGAATTCAGGGAGCCGCCTGCGAGCAGTTCCAGGCTTCTGCCGCTGATGCTCCTCACATTGGTGGTGTAGCCGTACACCGGCTGGCTTGCGGCCACAAGAGCCGCATGATTGTTTTCATCCTGCAGACGGCGGGAGCGGACCGTGAAATCCCGGTCGCCGATGTACAGGGGATTGCTGTCGCGGTAGCTGGCCATCACCATCACACGGGTGCGTCCGCCTTCCAGGGTAAAGCCGCCGGTGGCATCCAGCCGGCGCTCGGCGCCGCCGCCGGCGAAGGTGCCGTCGTAGCGGGCGCTGAGTTCCAGATCGTTGTAATTGCGTTTCAGAATGATGTTCACCACCCCGCCGGTGGCGCCGCCGCCGTAAATGCCGCCCGCCGTGGAGGGCAGGATCTCGATACGCTCCACTGCCGACATCGGGATGCCATTGATGTCCGGCTGACCGAAGTCAAAGGGACTGGCAACCCCCGGCATGCGCCGGCCGTTGACCAGGATCAGGGTCTGATCGGCGCCCAGGCCGCGCAGGTCGACGGTGCTTTGATCGCCCGACAGCCCACCGAGACTCTGGCCATTGCTGGCACGCGACTGGTTCATCGGCAGGCGGGTCCTCAGGAAGGTCTCCAGGTCCGGCGCCATGGAGCGGCTGATTTCCTCCGCATCGAACACCACGTAGGGCTGCACATCGTCCTCGGTACGGCGGATGTCGGTGTTGGAGGTGCGGGCGCCTTTGACCAGGATTTCGGGGATGCCCTTGGAAGAGGCGGCCGTCTCCGGTTCGGCAGAGGACCGGCGGTCGATCACTTCGTCCGCGGAGGACTCGCCGCCGGTAACCCGCGCCAGCCGAAGTTCTCCCGGGGTCGCGTGCTTCACCGCACCGGTGGCGCCGGACGAAGTGGAGATGGCGCTCTGCGCCGACCGGATGGTGACGGTGCGCGGATTGATGAAGTGGTACTGCAGCTGCGATTTAGCCAGCAGCTGCTTCAGCGCCGCCTCCGGCGTGAAGTCGCCCGACAGGGGTGGCGCCATCAGGTTCCGGGCTACCTTAGAGGAAACAATCATCTGCAGGCCGGTCTGCTGGGCGAACTCGGCCAGCGCATCGGCCAGCGGCTGCGCGGCGATCTTCAGGCTCACCGGCTGGCCGGCGGCGCGGTCCTCCGCCGTGGCAGGCCCGGCGAGCACGAGCGCGCATCCAAGGATCAGGACGCTGCGGATAAGACTGTTCATGGCCGGCTCTCCCGTGGGTATGGTTGTAACGCGCGGCGCCGCAAGTCAATGATTCAGTGGCCGTGCACAGCGTGTGTGGGGCGGGAAGCGGAAAAGGGGGTAGAAATGTCGCTTCGACTACCCCCTTTTTGCCTGTCGCAGGCACATAGGGAACGGAGGGCCATTCTGCGTCGTGGACACTGAATCTGAAATCGGGACCGCCGGGACCACAAAGGCCGCCGCGAAGTTCGCGCAGGCCGCCTTTGAGAAGCACTACCGGGCGCTGCACCGCTACCTGGTGCGCCGGCTGCCGCGCAAACAGGACGCAAATGACCTGATACAGGAGGTGTTCCTGCGGGTGCTGCGGCTGGATCGCAGCGAAATGGTGCGCAAGCCCCAGGCCTATGTGTATGGCATTGCCTCGCATGTGGTGCACGAGCACCGGATGCGCGAGCACGGCGACCGGGTGACCTACGACTCTCATGCGGTGGAGCAGATGGCCGAACACCCGGCCGAACTGTCCCCCGACGAACTGGCCGACCGGCTGGGCCTGCAGCGGGAGTTCGCGCGCGCGCTGGCGCGGCTGTCCCCCACGCATCAGGCTGTGCTGCTGCTGCACAAACGCGACGGGCTGTCGCGCGAGGAGGTGGCGGTGGCGCTGAACCTTTCCGCGCACACGGTGAAGAAGTATGTCTGTCAGGCGCTGGCGCAGGTCAGGGCCGAGTGGAGGGAGGCATGAACGGCCAGGCACAGCGCGAGGAAACTCTGCGGATCGCGGAGCGGGCAGCGGAGTGGCTGTGCGCGCTGGAGGACGGCGGCGCGCGGGAGCGTGCGGCCTTCGCGGAATGGGTGAGCGCCTCGCCGCTGCACCTGCAGGAATTTCTGTTCATGTCGGCGCTGGAAAGCGAAAGCCGGCGGCTGGATCCGGAGCGCAGGATCGCAGTGGACGAAATCCTGGCACGCGCCGGCGGAAACGTCATCGGACTTCGAAACAAAGCGCCTCGCCCCGGCAGCGGCGCGTACCACCCTGCGCGGCAAACAGGCAGAAGGACATGGTGGCTGGGTGCGGCGGCGGCCAGCGCACTGCTCCTGGTGGCTGCCTGGACGACGCTGATCTCCGGGGGAGAACGCTATGTCACCGCCATCGGCGAGCAACGCCGGGTCGAACTGCTGGACGGCTCGGTGGTGCACCTCAATACCCGATCACGCGTGGAGGTGACCTTCACCGATAGCGCGCGTGACATCCGCCTGCTCGAGGGCGAGGCCCTGTTCACGGTCGAACGCGATGCGGCACGCCCGTTCAGCGTGTACTCCGGCGGCACCGTCATCCGCGCCATCGGCACGCAATTCAACGTGCTGCGCCGGCCTTCGGGCACGACGGTGCAGGTGATCGAAGGCCGGGTGCGGGTTTCGACCGGTGTTCGTCAGGAACCACTGTCGATCGGCGAGGAAGTGCGCGTCGACGACGGCGGCCATCTCAGAAAACGCAGGGCGCCGGATGCGACCCACCTGGCGGCGTGGCAGCGCGGCCGCCTGGTGTTCCGTGATGAAACCCTGGAGGACATCGCTGCGGAGTTCAATCGCTACAACCGTGGCGCGCGCATCGTGCTGCCCGCCGGCGAGGTGCGCAGCCGGCGCTACACCGCCGTCTTCGATGCCGACGATCCCGATTCGCTGCTTGAGTTCCTGCGCCAGGACACCGGCCTGCGGGTCGAGGATGGCGGTACGGAAATTCTCATCCAGGCCGACGAGCACCGGCGCTAGTTGCGCGATAGTATCTGATGCCAATCCCCTGGGCAGGCCGGCCCACGGAGGCGATCGGTTATCGAATGCAGTTCAGACTCCTTGCAAGGGGTTGTTTGCATGGCTACCCGTGATTGATCGCGCACCGGTCTGCTGATAGCGTGTGCGTCATGATCATTCGTCACAGTCGCCACCAGGCACAGGAAGTGCGTATGGGCCTCATTCACACGGATCTGAAACTGACCAACCTCTTCACGGAGCAGAGTGTCAACATTAGGGCAATGGTCGACACGGGCGCGATGCATATGTGCGTCACGGCGGAAATCGCCCGGCAGCTGGGCTTTGATGTCGAGGAGATGCCCAGGGTCCTCGTCAGGGTGGCGGATGGCAGGCATGTCAAGGTGCCCAGCATTGCGCCCATCAGAATCGAGTTCTCCAACCGCAGCTACACAACCGAGGCTTTGGTGCTGGGTGAGGAGCCGCTGGTCGGCGTATTGCCGCTGGAAGCGATGGACCTGGTTGTCGATCCAGTACAGCAGCAGATCATGGTCAATCCCCTGCACCCGAATTTCCCGGTGTTCCCGGTCAAGTAGGACTCCAGCCGACGCCGGGGTGGCTGCGAAATTGTTCGGTGCACTGCTCGACGGTGAACGGAACACGGCTATTGCGGTAGAGTGCCCTGCCGGCGCGCCGCCGGCGCCGCTGCGGAGCCGCCATGAACGCTCTTCGCGTGATTCTCCCGGCCAGCTGCCTGGTTGCGGCAATAGTGGTGCTTATCGCGGCTCTGGCCGCCTGCACCGGCAAGCCGCCCTACCCCCGCTTTGAACCCACACCGATGGAGATCGTGCACGAGATGCTCAAGCTCGCGCGCGTGGGGCCAGGCGATGTGCTCTACGACCTGGGCTCCGGCGACGGGCGCATCCCGATTGCGGCGGTGAACATCTCCAGCGCCGACCGGGCGGTGGGCGTGGAACTGGATGATCAGCTGCTGGCGCGTGCAGAGCAGAAGGCGCGCGATGCGGGCGTGGCGGACCGGGTCACCTTCGTTCGTCAGGATCTGTTCGAATCGGATATCGCAAAGGCGACGGTGGTCACGCTGTACCTGCTGCCGGAGACCAACCTGGCGCTGCGGCCCAAGCTGCTGCGCGAGCTCAAACCCGGCACGCACATCGTTTCACACAGTCATGACATGGGCGACTGGGCGCCGGACCGCACGCTGGACGTCGAGGACCGGTACGGCAAGCTGCATCGTCTTTACCTCTGGAGAGTGCCATAGCGCGGAGCACGATAGCTGCGCCACACACCGAACAGCGCCATCGCCAGACAGAAGGCTATAACCGGCACGTTGCCGGCACGCGCATAGGGCGTCAGGCCCGCGAGCGGTTCGACCTCCGCCTCCAGCACATCCGGCCTGAACTGCGGCAGGGACTTCACGACCTTCCCATCCGGCCCGATCACCGCGGTGATGCCGTCGTTGGCGGCACGCAGCAGGTAGCGTTGCGCTTCCAGGGCGCGCATACGCGCAATTTCCAGGTGCTGATGCGGCGCGGTGGAATCGCCAAACCAGGCGTCATTGGTCACGTTGACCAGCAGCGTCGCTTCACGCAGCACGTCCAGCTGCTGGCTGCCGTAGGCATCCTCATAACAAATGGTGGCGCCCAGACTCTGCCCACCCGCATGCAGTGCCGGCTGCACCGGCTTCCCCGCGGTCAGGTCGGTGTACGGCAGACTCATCAGCCGCATCCAGCCTCGAACAAATTCGGGCACGGGGAAGAATTCACCGAAGGGCACCAGCCGGCGCTTGTCATACCACTGCCGCTCTCCGTCCAGCACCAGGATGGAATTGTGATAGCTGCCGCCATCGATGTCGTAGCGCAGGATGCCCAGCACCATATCCGAACCGCGCGCCTGTGCCCGCTGCTGCAGGGCGGTGAGATGGTCTTCGAGCTCATGCGCCAGCATGGGCAATGCCGCTTCCGGCCAGATCACGATGCGGTTGCCCAGCACCCGATCGGTGAGTTCATCGTAGAGCTGGAGCGTGCGGTCGCGATTTGCAGCCTGCCATTTCATATCCTGTGGCACCGCGCCTTGCACCAGGCCAACCGTCAATGGCGCGCCCGCCGGCTGCGTCCATTGCACGTCCCTGAGGTATGCGCCCGCACCCCACAGCAGCGCCAGCACAGTGAGGGCGATTCCCCGCGCCGGCCAGCTGCCGCGAACAAGGGCAACCACGCCACCTGCCGACAGGGCGACAACCAGGCTCAACAGATACACGCCACCCACCGGCGCGTATCCGGCCAGCCAGGAATCGACCTGACTGTATCCCAGCGACATCCAGGGAAAGCCGCTGAGCACCCAGCCGCGCAGCCATTCCACCACCACCCAGAGGGCGGGCAGGGCCAGCAGCCAGCGCAACAAACCGCTGCGCGGCAGCCAGCGCGCGGCCACGTACCCCACCAGGGCGTGATACAGCCCCATGACGGCCACCAGCCCCAGCATCAGCAGCAGCGCCACCCACAGCGGCGCCTTGCCGAACACGTGAATGCTGGTGTACAGCCAGTAGGTGCCGGCGAGGAAAGTGCCGGCGCCGAACCAGAATCCCAGTCGTGCCGCCCGCCGCGCGGCCACGTCTTCCCACAGCAGGAACAGCGCCGCCGGACACAGCACGGCCAGCGGAAACAGGTCGAAGGGCGCAAAGGCCAGCGACAGGGCGCCGCCCAGCAGAAAGCTGGCGGCTGACGACAAACGCGGGGAAAGTGCTCTCACGATGCCATCAGCCGGTTCCGTCGTCCCGCTCCGGGACATCCTGCGGCATCGTCACCCGCAGCGTATCGATGCGCCGCCGGTCCGCCCGTACGACCTTGAACTCGATGCCCTGCACCGTGATCGCCTCGCCGCGCCGCGGCAGGCGGCCCAGCTGATGCGTCACCAGCCCGCCGATGGTGTCGAAGTCCGCATCGGAGAACTCCAGGCCGAAGTACTCGTTGAACTCATCAATACGCGCGATGGCCCGCACGGTGAAATGCCGCGCGCTGTCGCGGCGGATGGGATGATCATCTTCCACGTCGTACTCATCATCAATCTGTCCGACAATCTGCTCGATGACATCCTCGATGGTGACCAGTCCCGACACGCCGCCGTACTCATCCGCCACGATCGCCATGTGGTTGTGACTGAGGCGAAATTCCTTCAGCAGCACGTTGAGCCGCTTGCTCTCCGGCACCACCACTGCCGGCCGCAGAAATTCCTTGATTTCAAAGTCTCCATCCTGGTGTCCGGCGAAAAGCTTAAGCAGATCCTTGGCCAGCAGAATGCCCACCACGTCGTCACGGTCGGCGCCGGTTACCGGAAAACGCGAGTGACCGGACTCCACGACCACGGGCAGGATGGCCTCGGGCCTGTCATCGCGCTGGATCAGCACCATCTGCGAGCGCGGAATCATGATGTCGCGCACCTGGATGTCGGAAACCTCGAGCACACCTTCGATCATCGACAGGGCATCCTGATCGATCAATCCGCTCCGACCCGCATCCTCGAGCACCTCGATCAGTTCGTCGCGGTCGCGGGGTTCCCCGGTAATGCTTTGCGTGAGGCGTTTCAGCCAGCGGCCAGTGGCGTTGATCTCGTCTGTCATGATGTTTGCAGGTAGGGATTGGCGTAGCCCAGGGATTTCAAAACGGCGATCTCACGGCGTTCCATGCGCGCGGCATCCCGTGGTTGCAGGTGATCGTAACCTAGAAGGTGCAGCGTACCGTGCACGATCATGTGCGCCCAGTGCGCCTGGCGCGACTTGCCCTGCTCGCGCGCCTCGCGCGCCACGACGGGAGCACAGACGACCAGATCACCGAGGAGGCGGCGGGCAACCGGCGCACCGGGACCGTAGGGAAATGCCAGCACATTGGTCGATTTGTCCTTGTTGCGATAGCGTTTGTTCAACCGCCGGCTCTCGGCGCTGCCGACGACGCGCACCGACAAGTCGCAGCGATCGCCGCGGCGGCCCAGGGCGCCATAGATCCACAGGGCAATCAGGTTGCGAGCCGGAACCCACGGCTTGCGCGTGGCAAACTGCACTGTGACCTCGAGCGTCACCGGGAGCCTTCCTTTTCATAGGCCAGCACGATGCGCTGCACCAGGGGATGGCGCACCACGTCACGCGCGGTGAAGTGCGTGAAGGCCACTCCGTCCACATCCTTGAGCACTTCGATCACATGCCTGAGGCCGGACATGCGCCCGGCAGGCAGATCCGTCTGCGTGATGTCGCCGGTCACCACCGCCCGCGAACCGAAACCGATGCGGGTGAGGAACATCTTCATCTGTTCAGGCGTCGAGTTCTGCGCCTCATCCAGGATGACGAAGGAGTCGTTGAGTGAGCGACCGCGCATGAAGGCCAGCGGCGCCACCTCGATCACCCCCCGCTCCACGTAGCGCGCTGCGCGATCGAAGCCGAGCATCTCGTACAGTGCGTCGTACATGGGGCGAAGGTATGGATCGACCTTCTGCGTCAGGTCTCCGGGCAGGAAGCCCAGCCGTTCGCCGGCCTCCACCGCCGGACGCACCAGCACGATGCGGCGCACCTGGTCGGACTGCAGCGCTTCCACGGCGCAGGCCACGGCCAGGTAAGTCTTGCCGGTGCCGGCCGGCCCGATGCCAAAGGTCAGATCATGGCTGCGGATATGGGCCAGGTACTGCTTCTGGTTCGGACCACGGGCCTGGATACCGCCGCGATGCGTCCTGACGCGCATATCTTCGCCCGTCCTGCCCTCTGCCGCCGGATTGGCGCGCTTCGCCGGGGCAGCACTTTTGCGCGGTTCACTGCGCTCATCCCGGGTCGTGGCTGCATCGCCCATTCCAAGTTCGCGCAAGGACAGATGCACCCGTTCGGGCGTCACCTCACCACGCTCGCTCATGGCGAACAGGTCCAGCAGCACCTGTTCGGCATCGGCGGTCTGCGCAATGCCGCCCGACACCTGGAAGCGGGCGCCGCGATGGCGGATCTCCACGCCCAGGCTTTGCTCCACCTGACGCAGATGCTCGTCCAGCGGGCCGCAAAGGCTGGCCAGCCGCGCGTTGTCCGGCGGAGTGAGTTCAAAATCGCGGGTGGCAGTGTCAGGCGCCAAGTGAGTTATACGGCCCCCTCACCCTGATCCTGCACCACTGCGGGCGGAACGGCACTACGCTGCAGGCGACCGCGCAGACTGTTGCGCAGCGCCTCGGTAATGACCACGTCCGTGAAACGGCTAATCAGGCTGGCCGGACCGTCGAAATTCACCCAGCGGTTGTTTGCCGTGCGCCCGGCCAATTGCCGGGGATCGCGCCGCGAAGGACGTTCCACCAGCACGCGCTGCACCGAACCCACCATGCTCTCGCTGATCCCGCGGGCATTGCTCTCGATCCGCGCCTGCAGGGTCTGCAGACGTCGCAGCTTCTCCTCATGCGGCACATCATCGGGCAACGAGGCCGCCGGCGTGCCGGGGCGGCGGCTGTAGATGAAGCTGAAGGACTGGTCGAAGCCCACTTCCTCGATGAGTTTCAGGGTGCCGGCGAAATCCCGTTCGGTCTCGCCGGGAAAACCAATGATGAAATCCGAAGACAGGCTGATGTCCGGTCGCGCGGCGCGCAGCTTGCGGATCTTGTGCTTGAACTCCAGTGCCGTATAGCCGCGCTTCATCTGCGCGAGGATGCGATCCGATCCGCTCTGCACCGGCAGGTGCAGGTGGTTGGCCAGTTTGGGCACGTTGGCGAAGGCCTCGATCAGACTGTCGTTGAATTCTGCCGGATGAGAGGTGGTGAAGCGGATGCGCTCGATGCCATCGATCCGCGCCACGTAGTGGATGAGCGTACCGAGATCCGCCAGAACTCCATCGTCCATGGGACCGGCATAGGCATTGACGTTCTGCCCCAGCAGCGTCACCTCACTCACGCCCTGGGACGCCAGCGTGGCCACCTCCGCCAGCACCTGACCGAAAGGACGGCTGATCTCCTCACCACGGGTATACGGCACTACGCAGAACGTGCAGTACTTGCTGCAGCCTTCCATAATCGACACAAAGGCCGTGGCGCCTTCGGCGCGTGGCGCGGGCAGATGGTCAAATTTCTCGATCTCGGGAAAGCTGATGTCCACCACCGCGCGGCCACGATCGCGTGCCTCGCGGATCATCTCGGGCAGCCGGTGCAGGGTCTGCGGACCGAACACCAGGTCGACGTAGGGCGCGCGTGCCGTGATGCCCTCGCCTTCCTGACTGGCGACACAGCCGCCCACGCCGATCATGACCTGCGGGCGCCGTTGTTTTATCTCGCGCCACTCACCGAGCAATGAAAATACCTTCTCCTGCGCCTTCTCCCGCACCGAACAGGTATTCACCAGCAGCAGGTCGGCCTGCTCGGCATTGTCGGTGGATTCAAAGCCCCCGGCCGCGCGCAACACGTCCGCCATGCGGGCGGAATCGTACTCGTTCATCTGGCAGCCAAAGGTCTTGACGTACAGTCGCGGCATATTCAGGATAAAATCGACCGTGGCAAGTCAGTCGGAGCCATTTCAGAACGGGATGTCGTCGTCGAACTCATCCCGGCTGCCGCCACCGGACGGTTCGGAATCCTGACCACCGCTGCGCGCAGGCCGGCTCTCATCACTACCGCCGTGGCCGCCCTGCGCGCCACCGCGCCCGCCGCCACCGCCTTGTCCACCCTGACCGCCACCGCGACTGTCGAGCATCTGCATTTCGTTTCCCACGATCTCGGTGCTGTACCGGTCCTTGCCTTCCTTGTCCTGCCACTTGCGGGTGCGGATACTGCCTTCGATATAGACCTTCGAACCCTTGCGCAGGTATTCCCCGGCCACCTCGGCCAGGCGCCCGAACAGGGCCACACGATGCCATTCGGTGCGCTCCTGCCATTCGTTGGTCTGCTTGTCCTTGAAGCTGTCGGTGGTGGCCAGGCGGAGGTTGGCGACCTGGGTGCCGCTGGGCATGGAGCGGGTCTCCGGGTCTGCGCCCAAGTTACCGATTAATATGACTTTATTGACACCGCGCGCCATGAGGATCTCCGTTGGGTCCGATACTACGAGCGCCGTATTGTATGCGCCCGGCCGGCACGGCGACAGCAGGAAAAAGTCCGGGAACGACCCCCCTCAGGCCCGCTATAGTCCGGCCCCCATGTCATCGATCCGTATCCGCGGCGCCCGCACCCACAATCTGCGCAACATCGACCTGGACCTGCCCCGGGACCGTCTGATCGTATTCACGGGTCTATCCGGCTCGGGCAAGTCCTCCCTGGCCTTCGACACCCTGTATGCGGAAGGCCGGCGGCGCTACGTCGAGTCCCTGTCGGCGTACGCGCGCCAGTTCCTGTCGATGATGGAGAAGCCCGACGTCGATGCCATCGAGGGTCTGTCGCCGGCCATCGCCATCGAACAAAAATCCACCTCGCACAACCCGCGCTCCACGGTGGGCACGGTCACGGAAATCCACGACTACCTGCGACTGCTGTTCGCCCGCGCCGGCACCGCCCGCTGCCCCGATCATGGCCAGGACCTTGCCGCACAGACTGTCTCGCAAATGGTCGACCAGGTACTGCAATTGCCGGAAGGCGCCGCCCTGCTGCTGCTGGCTCCACGGGTAACCGCCCGCAAGGGCGCGCATGCCGACGTGCTGGAATCGCTGCGCACCGGCGGCTACGTGCGTGCGCGCATCGACGGCAAGGTCCGCGAACTCGACGAGACACCGAAGCTTGACCCGAAGCGCAAGCACACCATCGAAGCGGTGGTGGACCGGTTCAAGGTGCGCGCAGACGCTGGACAGCGCCTTGCGGAGTCCTTTGAAACAGCGCTCAAACTGGGCGAAGGCGTAGCGCGCGTAGCGTGGATGAACCAGCCGCGCGATGAGCTGGTCTTCTCCAACCGCATGGCCTGCTCCATCTGCGGCTTCAGCCTGGCGGAGCTGGAACCGCGACTGTTCTCCTTCAACAACCCGGCCGGCGCCTGTCCGGCCTGCGACGGCCTGGGCGTGGAACGGTTCTTCCCGCCGGAGCACGCGGCTGCGGAGAAACGTTACCTCAAGACCACCTCCAACGCCGTGCGCGAAGCCCTGTCACGCCACATGCGCGCCCGCCCCTGCCCGACTTGCGATGGCACACGACTGAACCGGGCCGCGCGCAATGTGTTCGTGGCGGAGAAAACTCTGCCTGAACTGACACGCATGCCGGTAGACACGACGCTGACCTTCTTTGAATCGCTGGCGCTCGAGGGCTGGCGGGGCACAGTGGCGACAAAAATTGTAAAGGAGATTGCCGACCGGCTGCGTTTCCTGGTGGATGTAGGCCTGGCCTACCTCACACTGGAACGCAATGCGGACTCGCTTTCCGGCGGCGAGGCGCAGCGCATCCGCCTGGCCAGCCAGATCGGCTCTGGGCTGGTGGGCGTGACCTACATTCTCGATGAACCCTCTATCGGGCTGCACCAGCGCGACAACCGGCGACTGCTCGATACCCTGGAGCGGCTGCGGGAACTGGGCAACACCGTCATTGTCGTCGAGCACGACGAGGAGGCCATACGCGCCGCCGACTACGTGGTGGACCTCGGCCCCGGCGCCGGTGCGCACGGCGGTGAAATCGTCGCCCGGGGCACGCCGGGCGAAATTGAGGACAACCCCGCTTCGCTCACCGGCCAGTACCTGTCCGGCAAGATATGCATCGCCACGCCGCGCTTCCGCCGCCCGGGGGACGGCCGGGAACTGCGTATTGTCGAAGCATCAGGCCACAACCTGCAGTCGGTCACCGCCGCCTTCCCCATTGGCCTGATGACCTGCGTCACGGGCGTATCGGGCTCGGGCAAGTCCACACTGGTCAACGACACCCTGTACATGCACGTGGCCAACCGGCTGAACGACGCCAGCCATTCGCCGGCGCCCTGCAAGGCAGTGGAAGGCCTGGAGCATCTGGACCGCATCATCGACGTGGATCAGAGCCCCATCGGGCGCACGCCACGCTCCAATCCAGCCACCTACACCGGTTTGTTCGCGCCGCTGCGCGAGCTGTTCGCCGCCGTCCCTGAGGCACGCGCCCGCGGCTACAAAGCCGGCCGCTTCAGCTTCAACGTCAAGGGCGGGCGCTGCGAGGCTTGCGAAGGCGACGGCATGCTCAAAGTGGAAATGCACTTCCTGCCGGATGTGTACGTGCCCTGCGATGTATGCAAGGGCAAACGCTACAACCGCGAAACGCTGGAGATCCGCTACCGCGGGAAGAACATCCACGAGGTGCTGGAGATGACCGCGGAAGAGGCGCTGGCCTTCTTCCGCAATGTGCCGGTGGTGGCTTCAAAGCTGGCGACGCTGGCCGATGTCGGCCTGTCGTACATTCACCTGGGCCAGAACGCGACCACGCTGTCCGGCGGCGAGGCGCAGCGGGTAAAGCTGGCCAAGGAGCTGTCCAAGCGCGCCACCGGACGGACGCTGTACATCCTGGATGAACCGACCACCGGGCTGCACTTCCACGACGTGGCGCAGTTGCTGCGGGTGCTGGAGAAGCTGCGCGATGAAGGCAACACCGTGGTGGTGATCGAACACAACCTGGATGTGATCAAGACGGCTGACTGGATCATCGATCTGGGGCCGGAGGGTGGCACGGGGGGCGGACAGATCGTGGCGGTGGGGACGCCGGAGCAGGTGGCGGGGAATGGGGCGTCTTATACGGGGCGGTATCTGAGAAGCGTGCTGAAGGATGTATGGAAGGCACGCGATCGCGCTACAAACTGACGCGATCAGAACTGACAATTGGAGATGGTGCCGGACGCAGAGGTATTCGGGGCGGGTTTCCGGGGACCGGCGCAAGACCCCATCCATGGGGGCCTTGGGAAAAACCATCCAGGTTTTTCACATCCCCGGAAACCCGCCCCGAACACCTCTGCGCCGATAGGCTGTGCCGATCATGAACAGGACGTGCGTGAGAAATCAGACTCAGCGCCAGCAGGTGGCGAGATTGCCCGGACTGGTTGTGCGCGTGCCCTGCTCATTGATGGTGAAAGTAGTGCAGTTCGAGTCCCGCTGCTGCCCACCGACAGCGGTAGCACGAACGGTGAACGTCGTGCCGGTCTGTGCGGTGAAGTCAATGGTGTAGTAGCCGTTCTCCGAGGCCATCGTCGTGCCGTCGGCACCAGTGAGTTTCAGTCCTGCCGGTCCCAGCTGGCTGGTATAGGAGTTGTTCTGCAGGAAGAATTTCTCCTGCGCCACGCGTACGCGCAGCAGCACCGAAGTGGCATCCGAGCGCTGGGCACGCAGCAGATAGCTGCGGTACGAAGGAATGGCGATGGAGGCGATGATGGCCAGCACCGCCACCACCACCATCAGTTCGATCAGCGTCACGCCCTGCATGCGGTGTTTCATGGTCAGTTCGCTCCGTTTTCACGCCAGTAGGTCTTTACCCGACTGTTGAAGTTGCGGCAGGCGCCGAGCACTTCCACGCCCGAGAGGCACACCACCACATCCTTGCTGGGGAACAGGAAGGCCACCTCGGGCGCGATGCCGCCCTGGCGCAGGTCATCGTAGCGATCCTCAGGCAGCAGGCCACCGTCATTGCCGCCGGAGCCACCCTCCCCACCTTCCTCGCCACCAGTCTCACCGTCATGGCGTGGCAGTGGCGCACCATTGAACACATTGACCACGTAGGCGCGGTTGCTGCCCGTGGTGCTGGCACCGCAGGAGGTAGCCGAAGTACCGTTCGGTGGAGTGTAGGTGGTGAAGAAGATTGCGTTGTTGAAGGTGTTCGACGCACTCAGGGACTTCTCGCCGCGCCAGTCAGGCGCATTCAGCAACAGCTTCCAGCCCAAAGAATTGGCTGGAATGCTGGGACTTACATCCGTGGTGATGTCCTGCAGGCCAGCGTCCGTGATCAGACTGTTGGCAGTGAAATCGCTGTACTGCTGCTGCGTCATACGCGTGAAGGGCTTGTGATCGCGTATGGAATAGAAGCGGTCCTGCACCAGCGTGTTCAGCGGATGGCCACGAAAGCCCGAGCCGATGGCAATGTTCATGAACGGTGAGCCACCGGAGCGCCGCAGGGCCGCAACATCCGGCGCGCTGTAGAAGCGACGAGCATTCGTCGGCACCGGCACAAGGTCATCGTGCGTACCCAACGAGGCGATCACCCCGCCCGCCGCCAGCGAGCCGGCGTTGTTGCCGTTGGTCAAATCAAAGCGCCACAGCTGCGCGCCCATATCGCCCACGTACATCCGGTCGGCGTAACCGTCACTGTCGGTGTCAAGCACGGTCACTCCGCTGGGAATGCTGTGCGTCATGCGTGCATTCTCGAAGTTCGCCCCCGAACTGGCGGGGCCGGCGGACCACAGCCGGGTGCCGCGCAACGCATCGACGATGAAGATGCGGTTGCCCACACCACTGGAATCCAGATAAATGGTACCGTCCTCTGCCGGGTCATAGCCACCGCCAAACACCAGCGCCAGTTTCTGCGAATTCTGTGTTGCGCCATTGATGTTCACTCGCGTGATGACCGGCGGCGACCAGGTCTGCCCTATGCCAGGCAGCTGCGAGGGACCAATGGTCCACATGAATTTCGGTGCATTCTTGGAAGTAACATCCAGCGCGTAGTAGTTATCGCCGCCGCGGGCCTGACCGAAGTACAGAATGACGCGATCGCCAGCAGCCGAGGAAATGATCCCGTCGCCGTTGATGTCATACCGAAGCACGCGGATTTCCCCGTCCAGCGTGTACTGCTTGGCTGGAACCGGATCATCGAAATACAGGTTCTTCAGATTGCCGAGGAATTCCTGCGGAATGAAGGACCACAGTTCGTTGCCGGAACTTGAGTCTATCGCATGCAGATAGCCGTCATTGGTCGTAACGTATACCGCCGCATCATCGATGTCAGGTGTCGAAGTAGTACCACCGTAGATGACGACTGCCGGCGGTGAATGCAGCGGATCGCCCATGGCCTTCCTAACCAGGGTGGCCGCATCACCATCCTCGTTGCGGCTGTCCAGGCCGCGGGCCCACAGGATCAATTCCTCCCGCAATGGATCGCCGGGTGTCCCAAGATTCAGCGTGCCACTGGTGAGCGTGAGATTGAGCACATCCACGGCGTGGAAGAGACTGGAGCTCAGGGTAGCCGGGGTGGCGGGATTGGCGCCAAGATAGGTATAGAGCTTGCGGGATACCGCGCCCGGCAGCTGGCTGGCGGCGCCACCCTCCTGTACCTGCGAACCGTCCGCACCACCGGACCAGTAACTGCGGGCGCCATCAGAAAAGAAACCGGTAAGCGGATCGACCGCCGCCTTCGATGGACTGCTGTTGTCCATGATCACGCCTTCTTCCACACGATACTTCTTCAGATTACCCGGCCAGTGCAGGCTGGAATTGGGCTGGAACACCGAGACGAACAGGTCACTTAACGTCTGGGTGCGATTGAAGGCGTTCACCGCCACGGTGGGCGTAGTAAAGGTGGTGCTGGTCTGGAAGATGCTGGTGATGATGGAGTTGAACACCGCCGTCAGTCCGGTCAGGTCATTGGCCTGGTAAGCCTGGCCGCCACCCCGGTTGGCTGCGGTCTGCAGATATTGGTAGGAGGAGTTCGACACGCCACTGAATGCCGCACCAAAACCAATGTAGAAGGTACTCACATTCTGCTGTCCCTGCACATCGGAGCGCAGATCGGCATTGTGCATGTACTCAGACAAGGCGCCCAGGCACCGGCCGGAGCCGGAGCCCTCACAACCCGTGCCAGCCAGGGTGCCGAAATTGGGCAGGCCGGTAATCGAGTTGTCGGCGTCGTTGTCCGAGGTGGGCTGACCGTCTGTCAGATAAACGATGTAATTTGCCTGACAGGGCTCAGCAGCGGGGCTGATGTAGTTGCTTCCGCTCTTGGAGGCGGAAACGCTGGGAAAATCGACCACGTTCGAGTTGGAGCATGACCCGGTGCTGCCCGGACTGGCATTATTGTTCGTACAGATTTCCGTGCCATTGCCATAGCGAGGCTGGCCGCCAGAGAAGTAACGATAGGCTTCGAACAGCGTCTCCGACAGCGGCGTGTTGCCGTACGGTTCATATTGATTGCTGGTGGTGATGTCGGCAATGAGCTGGGCGCGTTTGGTATCCAGCGGCGATATCGGCGACATGATCATGCCGCCCTGGGCACCGCCGGCGTCGAAGCGCGCAACACCGAGATTCACATTGGGCAGGGAGTTGAGCAGGCTGGCCGCCGCGGCTTTCACCACCTCCATACGGGTCTGGATGGAGGTGGAACCGTTGCGCACGTAGCGGATGTAGTTGGCGCTGTACAGCGTGCGGGCCAGGCCCGTGTTGCCCGAAATACCCCACCAGGAACTGGACGCGGTGGAGGTCCAGCGCCCGTCCGGATAACTGTTCTTGTGGTGCGAGCCACTCATTGGATACTTCGCCGAGGAGCCACTGCTCTCGCCATGAGTGCCCTCGTCCTCCAGACACTCCACATAGCCCGCATTGTTCGGGTTGAGGCTGCTTGACCAGGCGCGATTACTCCCCGATCCACCCCAGCGAATGTAGCGGTCGGAGTAGTAGCCGGAGCCCGAATCAAGCGCCACCAGGGCCTTGGCGCACTTCAGGTCGCTCAGCGGAAACCAGTTCAGGCCATCGCAATCGTTGGGTGCAGTGGAACTGCTGGAGTAGTACACCCGGCTACTGTTGCAGTTCGCCGGTCCGTCGTTGTAACTCTCATTCGGATCAAAAGGCACCGGCGAGGTGCCCGCCGTTTCGTTCATACTGCCCGAGGTATCGATGACCAGCAGGATGTTCGACTGTACGGTGCTGGCCGGCTGGGAGATGAAGATCTCCGTATCGTCGGCCGGCAGATCCGAGGCGCCCAGCATCACGGCCAGGGCACCGACGGTCAGGCTCAGAACACGTGAATATGAGTTACGCATTGTGTGGGTCCTCGGAATGCCGGGTTACAGCCTGCGGCTACGGCGTCAAAGTGGTGGTGGTCGGATCGATGGGCGCAACCGTTGGATCCTTTGGCGCGATCACCGCGATGCCCTGCAAATTTCTCGCCGCGGCATTGCGCGCCGACCTGCCCTGACTGTCGATCTCGAAATGGAATGTGGAAAAACTGTCCCAGCTTGAGCCCCACAGCGCCGGCTGCGCCGTACCGCTGAGCTGGGGGGTAATAACGGCAGTGTAGAAGTCAGTGGTGGTGTCGGCTATGGCCACATTGGCGTCGGTCTGGGTGCCGCCACCGGGATTGAAAATACCGACAACCAGGGATTGTTCGATTCCCGTCTCCGCGGCCTGAAAGGCATTTTGCTGGAACTGCGCGTTGCCGGCGGCCACCAGCTCGGTGCTGGCCGTGTTCATGCTGGAAACCGCCAGCAGGGTCAGCACCAGCAACAGCAGCAGACCGATCACCAGGGCGGCGCCCGACTGCCTGTTTCTGCTTGTAACGATATGCTTCATTGATTGGCTCGCATCAGGTCCCGAGTGCATTGCGAAGCTGGATGGTGCGCGACACCAGCAGACGACGGAAACCATCGTTCGGCCGGTAGGCCTGCGTGGCGGCGCCAATGGCGTTGAGATCCGCCGTCACGCCGTTGTCGTCATCGCGATCACCGTACTCGTAGGTTCGGTCGTCAACGAATCCGACTTCCGCGTTTTCGGCACGCACCAGCAACCACAGCCGAACCGAAACCACCTGCGCACCGGCGGGCATTGCCCCCGGATTGATGTACTGCGTAGCCACGCCATTCGTGCCTGACGGATCGATGCCGAACTGCACCTGCATGTCCTCCACGGCAGGAATGATCTCCACATCCTGGAATGCCGGACCATTGATCAGCGTATGGCGACGCAATGCCGGCAGACCCGGGCGATTGGGTTGCTCGGAGTCGCGACTCAGGTAATAAGTGCTGACGATGAGGTTGTTGACCTGGCCGGCGGGCGCGGCGGTGCAGACGCCACCATCGCTGTAGAGGCGCGCGGACAGCCGCGTGGAGCAAATCTGCAGCATGCCGGCAGTGGAAACCGTGGTCGCCGCGGAAGCGCGCCGCACAGTGAGTGTGTCGGCACTGCCTACCGCACCGGCGCCGTAGGCGGCGCAGCCCAGTCCATAGCTGTTGTTGTCACCTTCAAGGTTGGTCAGCAGATCATGCGCAAAATTGGTGCCGCAGGAGGTGGGTTCGCCCAACGAGGTTGCGGTCTGCGCGGCCTGATCGGTGATCACGCCAGCGCCCTTGACCAGGCCCCAGTAGTTGGACATGCGCACATCAGGCTCGATGACGCTGATGGCGTAGCGCGCGGTGTCCTGCAGGCGGGCCACCGCGTCATTGACGGCGTAGGAATCGCGGCTCTTCATGTACACGAAGAGGGCGCCGGCGATCATCACCGAGCCGATGGTCAGCGCCACCATCAATTCAACCAGGCTCAGGCCGCGCTGGGTCTTCATATCTGCATTCTCAGGACGTAGGTGAGCGGGTCCGGCTCAGTGGGCTCGACCCAGGTCACGGTGATGGTGTAGGTGCGGGGCGCAGCGCCGGTGACGGCCACAATACCCTGAGGCGTAGCTCCATCGCCGTCATCCGGCAGCGCGCCGGCCAGTTGCACGCGCCAGCGCCACAGGTCATCGGCCGCCATCTGCGGCGCGCTGCACGTGGCCGGCGCCGCGCCGGCGCAATTGTTGTTGGCTGCCGTACCCTCGTAAGCGAGGCCGGCATTGGGGTTGGCACGAATGCGGTCGGCCATGTCACCGGCAAGGTTCACAGCCTGCATGCGCAAAAGCGCGCTGCCGCTGGCCTGCAAAGAGGTCACATACAGACCGGCAATACCGAGCATGCCTACGGCCAGAACTACCAGCGCCACCAGAACTTCCACGATGCTGAAGCCGCACTGGGCGCCGCTTCGCCTCGCCTTTTCTTCGTTTGTCGTTGTTGCTCTCACGGGATTCCTCACGGGCAGGTGGCGCCTATCGCTGTCAATGCCGTATTGATGTCCGCAGGCGTGCGGCTGACGCGCGCACGACCGGTGGGGCTGATCTGTACCAGACGCGCAGGGGAAGTAGCGCCTGCAGCTGCCGTGCCGCGCACGTCACACATCACGACGTTGCGCGTCGGCGTGGTGGCATCGGCAGGTGAAGCAAAGCCGGTCAGGCTGTACCTGACCACTCCGTCGTTGTCGCTGCGCAGCGTGATGGAATCATCGAGCGCGGTATAGCGGGCAAGCACCGGCTCGGCAGCATTGTTGTCCGGCGCCCAGTCCCCATCGGCATCGACCCATACGATCCACGCTGAGGAGGCGCCCGCAGCCCAGGCTCCGCTGCAGGATGGCGTGGAATCCGTGTCAGGGTCCGACGTGGCGCATACCGCCACACCGCCCGGCAAGGGCAGCTGTCGCTTGATCGCTTCGCTGCGCGCGACGCTCAGTGCCGCCAGCAGTTCATTGGCGCCGCCCGCCAGCCGGTTGTTACGCATGAAATCACGCATGTTGGGAACGGCCAGCCCGAGAATGAGCCCTGCAATGGCCAGCACCACCATCAGCTCCATGAGGGTAAAGCCGCGCTGGCGGGGAGTGGACAATTTCGGATATGCGCACATGGCAGCCTTTATCCAGCAGCGCCGCGCAGGGCTCAAGCCGGACCGACAACCGGTGCTCGCGGCCGGATAAGCGGTCTCAGATTGAGAACAGGCTCACATTTCACCCGGCTGTGACCCGCTTCCACCGCGCGGCGATCCGGGCCGTCCGTCCAGCGCTTCGGCGCGAATCCGCTCGTACACCTCTTCCCGGTGCACGGTCACATCCCTTGGCGCATTCACGCCCAGCCGCACCTGATTGCCCTTGGTGCCAAGAACAGTTACCGAAATGGCATCCCCGATCATGATGGTTTCGTTCAGACGCCGCGTCAGGATCAGCATGGCAGTACCTCCGTTCAGACAATTCCTGTGTAACTTCCCTCTACCCGCAGTCGTAGTCTACCTATGTACCGTTGAGCGGTATATATGCTGCTTTGAACGGGCATTCTGCCGTGCGGCCACCGTCCACGTATTAAATGGATCCCTCGAGAGGGGGATATCGATTGCCCGCACCCAAAGAGAAAGCCACGGAACGCCTGAATCGCGCCATCGGCACGGTGATTGCCGCTACCCGCAGGGATGCGGACTTCACCCAGGAAAATCTCGCCGCCAGCATGGACTGGCACCGCTCCACCATAGCCAAGATCGAGGCTGGCGAGATCGGCGTGAAAGCTGCCGACCTGATCCTCATCGCCCAGGTCCTGAATACCGATCCGGAAGTCCTTTTCCGCCGCATCCTGCGCTGGTAGCGCCGATCCTGCCCCCGCCCTAGTTGCCGAGCGCCTGGCGCAGTGCCGCAATCTCCGTCTTGGTATCCTCCATGATCTTCTCGGCTTTGGCGCCGTCCAGCTCCAGCCGGTGGAACGACTGAATGCCCTGCATGTTCAGCTCCAGATCCGTGGGATGATCGGCATAGGCGGCCATCATCACAGCCACCGTCACGATGTCGGTCAAATCCGGCGGCCCGCGGTTCTCCCGCGCTATATCCTCGTGATCAGCCACCGCCTGAACCACATCGTCGGGCAGCTCCCAGTTCTCCAGGATGGCCTTGCCAATGCTGGCATGCCAGGTGCGCAGCAGATCCTGCAGGCTGGCCTCGTCGTTGAACAACGCCGGCTGATTGACGATTCGCGTAAGGATGTAGAGCTTGCCGATGCCGTGCAGGAGCCCCGCCAACAGCGCCTCGTCGGCATTGCGGCGGGTGAATCCCTTCGCAAGGACATAGGCCAGCGCGGCCACGTGCGTGCTCTGCGTCCAAAGCTCGTTCAGATGCGGCTCAATGGCCTTGAGCGCGCCGGCCTGGCGTATCTGCGCCATGGCGAAGGACATGGCCGCGCTCCGTACCATGTTGAAGCCCATGCGATTGATGGCAGTGCGCAGATCCGTAACCTGTTTGCCGCGGCTGAAGGCTGCTGAATTGGACATCTTCAGCAGTCGCGCCGCCAGAGCGGGCTCGGAACCCACCACGCGCACCACCTGCTCGATGTTGGTGCTCTCATCAGCCAGGATCTTGCGCACACGGATGGCCACATCGGGAAAGGAGGGCAGGTCCACCTTGCCGGCGGTCAGCTCGGCGGCGAGGTTCTGGATAAAGGCAAAGGCGTCCATGTCCGGAGAAGCTGGGGCTGATGACACTCGCATTCCTCGTATGTCATTGGCGAATAAAGGGAATCATGCGGGCTTGGACGCCTCCGCGACAAGCCTTTTTTTCAGGGAGCGGCGCGGACGGCAGAGTTGAAGCGCTGGTGGACTTCACCATCGAGCATCCGCTCGACATACCGTCCGTCAGTGTAGTTACCAATAACCCGGCGCCAGAATTTTACGGCGTCGACATTGCTCGAGTATTCGCTGACCTCCCAGCGCCCCGTGAATCGGCTGAATATCAGCTGCGCAGCCTCACGTCCCACGCCCAAGCGCCGATGCGGGCGCTGAATGAAGAACTCGGTCAGGCGAAAATCCGCCGAGATGCCCACCGGCGCACCCACCACCAGCGCGAAACCCACGGGACGCCCGGATTTCAGAACAAGCAGCGGACAAGCCCGCTCGCTGGTGAACCAGTGGGCGACCAGATCCGGCCCACGCTCGCCGAATTCGCCCAGCACCGGAAAAACGCCGGTCTCCAAGCGGGAGAGATCCTCCAGGTACTCGCGATAGGCGCGACGGACCCATTCGCGATCCTCGGGTGCGCGCTTGGCATCGCGGAGACTGACAGGCATGGCGTCGGCTATGGCTGTACGGGGGACCGAAAGGATACGGCCCCGGGCCGGCGAGCCGACCCGGGGCCGATCAGGCATCCTGCTGCAGGATCACCCCTGTGCGGGCGGCTCTTCCGCCGGCACTTCTTCCGGCATCGGCTCCCCAGGAGGCGTGCCTTCGGCAGGCATTTCCTCACTGGACATTTCGTCCATGGGCGGCGTGGCCTCTGGCTCGGGCATGGTTTCAACCGGCGGCGGAGTCATGTGCTCGTCCGTGGAATGATCTCCCCCGCAGGCGCTGAGCAACAGCGCTGCAGCGAAAGCGCCAATCAACAATTTGATCTTCATTTCGTTACCCCGAAGACTGTGAAGTTTTAGAACACTGGACCGTCGTCATCAGGGTAAGCTTGAATATTGGAGTAGGAAGTCACCCTGACCGTGGCGGCGAATTCTAGGCCCTGCATCCGGGCATGGAAACCGCAGCACACTAACACTGTTGCCGATTGGCAACGCCTGATACCCATGAAAAACCAGCAGACGGCACCGGAATCACTTTACGGCGAGCTCTATCGGACTCACCTGGCTTCTGTTTGCGCCCGAGCCGACAAGGCTCTGGAGCGAGCAGACTGCGACAATCTCGTCGTGTACTCCGGGGCTCCGCCCATGCAGTTCCTCGACGATCAGGCCTATCCGTTCAAGGTCAATCCGCACTTCAAGCAATGGGTGCCGGTGCTGGACAACCCCGGCTGCCTGCTGGTTTATCAGCCTGGACGGCGCCCGCGGCTGCTGTTCAACCACCCCACAGACTTCTGGCACAAACCGGCCGCGCTCCCGCAAGCGCCCTGGGCCGAGGCCTTCGACATCGTTCCCATACCGAATCTGGCTGCCGCACGAGCGCATCTGCCCGACACCCTGGCGCGCACCGCCCTGATCGGTGAGCTGCCACTGAAGTTCGGGCAGGTGAATCCCCAATCGCTGCTCGACAGCCTGCACTATCACCGTGCATTCAAAACCGGATATGAAGTGGAGTGCCTGCGCCACGCCAACCACTTCGGTGCGCTGGGTCACCGCGCCGCCCAGGCCAGCTTTCTCGCCGGCGGTTCGGAGTTTGATGCCCACCTTGCATATCTGCAGGCCTGCAATCAGCGCGAAGAGGAACTGCCGTACAACAGCATCGTCGCCATCGACACCAATGCCGCGGTGCTGCACTACCAGCACCTGGAGCGCTCCCGGTCCACGCAGCGTCGTTCTTTCCTGATTGATGCGGGCGCGAACTTCAACGGCTATGCCAGTGACATCACACGCACCTGTTCGGCACACGAAGATGATTTCGCCATGCTGGTCTCGGGCATGGACCAGCTGCAACAGGACCTTTGTGCCACGCTGAGGCCCGGGGCGGACTGGGCCGATGTGCAGATGGACACCCATCTGCGGGTCGGACATTTGCTGCGTGAGGCCGACCTGATCCGGATCGATGGCGAGGCCGCAGTGGCCGAAGGTCTGACCGCACTGTTCTTTCCTCACGGAGTGGGGCACCTGCTCGGGCTGCAGGTCCATGATGCCGGTGGATTCCTGCGCGATGAGTCCGGCGCCACCATCGACAAGCCACCGGGACAGCCCTTCCTCAGGCTCACCCGCCGCCTCGAGTCTGGTTTCGTAGTGACGGTGGAACCTGGCCTTTACTTCATCGACCCGCTACTCGAGCCTGTCCGGCAGATGGCGCTGGGCAGACAGATCAACTGGAACCGGGTGAAGGCGCTGCGCCCCTGCGGCGGCATCCGCATCGAGGACAACGTGCTCATCACCGAAACCGGTTCGGAGAACCTGACACGTCAGGCCTTTGCTGCGCTGGGTTAACTGCATTGGGTTGACTGCAAACAGCGACATCACGCCGCCAGAGCCCTTTCCTCAGGACACAGTTCTCAAAACACGGCGGCGGAAATTCCACACCTAAGGAAATCCCCTACACTGCCGACATTCCATACTCCCAAGCCGGAATCTGTCAGCACATGCGCCAGGAAATAGAGGCCCGACTGAAGGGGCCCATCAGCCTTCCCAGCCCCCCCGGGGTCGCCCAGCAAATCATTGAGCTGGCGCAGGACCCTGAGATCGACGTCGGCCGCATTGCGGAGATGATCGGCAAGGACCCTGGATTGTCCGCCAAGATCCTGCGCACAGCGAACTCCCCCATCTATGCCCAGCGCCGCCGCAGCCAGAACCTTCGCCAGGGTGTGCTGGTGCTGGGCCTGAATGCGACAGTAACCCTGGCCTTGAGCTTTTCCATCATCTCCGGTCTGCGCAACGGCAAGAAAGGTGGCCTGGACTACGCGGCCTTCTGGCGCCGCACTCTGCTGGCTGCCACCGCAGCCCGAACCGCCGGTGAGTTGATTGATGTCAAGCAGACCGAGGACCTTTTCCTGGCTGCGTTGTTGCAGGATCTGGGCCGGCTGGCCCTGGACCGCAGCCGCCCCGGTTTCTACGCCGAGTTGCCGGCCGAGGCCAGTAATGCCGAGCTACTGTCCTACGAAAAAACCCGGGCTGGCGATGACCATGCGGCAGTGGGCGGCTGGATGCTGCGCAACTGGAACCTGCCCGAGCACCTGTGCCGCGCGGTGGAACTCAGCCATCAGCCCGAGCAGGCTGGCACGGGCACTGACTCGGGGCGCTTCATTCGCTGCGTGGCCCTGGCCGGCGAACTGGCCGACATGTTCGTCTCGGCGAACCGCGCCAGCGCCATGAGCCGCCTGGGTCCGCGCGCCATGACGCTGCTGGGCCTGCGCCCCGCGCAACTGGCCGAGATCATCAATGTTGTCGCCCGCCGGGCGGCGGAAACCGAGCAGCTGTTTGAAATGAGCCTGCTGGACGATCACGACGCAGGGCTGCTGACGGATCAGGCGCGCGAGATCCTGGCCATACGCAACCTCGCCGCGCTCAACGAGATCGACGACCTGCGCCAGAGCACCGATTCACTGGCGGCGCGCACCGAGGCGCTGGAAGACGCCAGCCGACGCGACGGACTGACGGGTGTATTCAGCCGCTCCTGCCTAGACGAGCGCCTGGCCATGGAGTTCGACAGCGCGCGCCGCAATGGCTGGCCGATGAGCATCGCCTTCGTCGACCTGGATCACTTCAAGGACGTCAACGACACCCATGGTCACCAGGCAGGCGACCGGGTGCTGCGCGCAACCGCCCAGCTGCTGGTGCAGTCGGTGCGCGAAACGGACATCGTCGGTCGCTATGGCGGCGAGGAGTTCGTCATCATCTTCCCGGGCCTGAATCAGGAAAGCGCCTGGCACGCCTGTGACCGGGTACTTGAGGCCATCCGCCGCACGACGCACGATGTGGGTGGATGCATGATAACTGCCACCGCCTCAATCGGTCTGGCCACGCACACGTCGCAGATTTCCTTCGGTGGCGTTTCCAAGCTGGTTCACGCCGCCGACATGGCGGTGTATTCGGCCAAACACAATGGCCGCAATCGGGTCGAAGCCTTCAGACCCACCGCGCCGGGACCCACCGCGCTGGCGGGCTGAGCCACGCCAGCCGGCACGATCTGGCGCTACCTTACCTGTTCGCCAGCAGGTCGCGAATTTCCTGCAACAGCACTTCCTGCCGCGGCGGCGACGCCGGAGCGGCGGGAGCAGCCGGCTTCTTCAGCTTGTTCAACATGCGAATGGCCATGAACAACACCAGGGCGATGATGAGGAAGTCGAACAGTGCCTGCAGGAACAAGCCATAGCGCAGCACGACAGGCTCGCCGGTCTCGGCATTGATGCCCAGCTGACAGACCAGTTCGGTAAAACGGACACCACCGATGGCCATTCCAATAGGCGGCGTGATCACATTAGCCACCAGCGATGAAATGATCTTGCCGAAGGCCGTGCCGATGATGACGCCCACCGCCATATCGACCACATTGCCCTTCATGGCGAATTCTTTGAATTCGGAAGTGATTTTCATGGACGAGCCCTCCGCAGATGATAGTGATGAACGCGAACAGACGCCGCAGCGGCGGCGTCACAAACCGTATTTGCGCAACTTCTCAACCAGCGTGGTGCGGTTCATTTTCAGTAATCGTGCCGCCTCGGCAACCGTGCCACCGGCTTCTACCAGCGCGCGGCGGATCAGCGCCATCTCCACGCTGCTCAGGTGATCCTTCAGGTCCAGTCCGTCGGCCGTCCACACCAGGCTATCGACCAGGCCGTCAACACCCCCGCCGCCATCCCGCTGCACGACCTGCGCAGCCTGAATTTGCGCGTCATGCGAAGTCTGCGCCAGTGATGGCTCCTGCCGATAGCGCGCCGGCAGATCACCGACCTCGATGCGCCGCCCCGTATCGAGAATAGCCAGCCGCTCGAGCAGGTTGGCCAGCTCGCGTACGTTACCCGGCCATTCATGACCACACAGCGCGTGCAGCGCCCCGGCATCGAACCTCAGTGCCGTGCCCCTGCGGGCCAGGAGGTCCTCGATGAGCCGCGGCAGATCCTGGGCGCGTTCGCGCAACGGCGGCATCTCGATGGGAAATACATTGAGCCGGTAGTACAGATCCTCACGGAACCAGCCCTCACGCACACCCGCCTCCAGGTCACGGTGCGTCGCCGCCACGATGCGCGCATTGCAGGGCACGGTGCGGTTACTGCCGACCCGCTGAATGGTGCGTTCCTGCAGCACGCGCAGGAGCTTGACCTGCATCTGCAGGCTCATGTCGCCGATCTCGTCGAGGAACAGCGTACCGCCCTCGGCAAACTCGAAGCGCCCCTGTCGCGCCGACAATGCGCCGGTGAAGGCACCGCGCTCGTGGCCGAACAGCTCGCTTTCGAGGAGTTCTGCGGGGATGGCGCCGCAGTTCACTGGCACGAACGGACCCGCCGCGCGGGCGGAGCACTCGTGAACATGGCGCGCGGCCACTTCCTTGCCCGTACCGGATTCGCCGAGGATGAGCACATGCGCATCGTGCGGCGCGACCCGCTCGATGAGCCGGCGCACTTCAACGATGGCGGGTGAGCGGCCGGAGGGCGCATGGACGTGGCCGGACGTTGGCGCCGGCAGGCGGCGCATTTCGTGCGCGCGCTTCAGAATGGATGACAGCTGCGGATAGCGGATGGGCAACTCCATCTGCAGACAGGGCAGCTCCTCGCACTGGGGCCAGTCAACCTCACCGGTCTCTCCGCTCACCCGTACCAGGGGCATGCGTGGATCGTAGCTGCGCAACTGTTCAAGAAAGTGGTGCAGGGCGCCGGTGGACGCCTGCTGTCCGAGAAGGACTGCGATCCAGTCCTGCTGCTGCGGCGCTGGCCACTGCACGGCGTGAAAATCGGCCACGACGATGGGATCGTAGTCAAGAAAGCGCAGCACCGTTTCCCAGGTGCGGGACTGAGCCTGATCGGGCTCGATGACGAGAACCTTGGCGTCAGTCACTAGTTCTTCTTGCGATGCGGCGATGACCGCCATTCCCCTACGACGGGACTGAGCTTATACGCGTAAGCTTATGTATTGTCTATCGCCTGCCCGCGAGACACTGCGTAGCAGCAAAGGATCAACGACTGTGGCGCGCCTCGGCCACCTGCCGGCGGTGGTGGCGAAAGACAAGTTTTTCGAGCAGATCGGTGACCAATGTACCAAGACCGCGGAATTCCACGCGCAGCGCGGTTTCTTCGCCGGCAGGAAAGGTGGTTATCAGCTCGCAGGGCAGTTCCACCGGATAGGGCAATGCGCGATTGATATGCAGCGACACCAGCCCCAGCGCGCCCTGCTCCAGTGTCGGCGCCGATTCGATCCATTCCAGCCCCTGGGCGTACATGCGAAACCTGCGGCGCGCAGGCAGTCCCTGCTGTTGCTCGATCAGCGTACTCATCAGGCGCAATATGATGTCGAGCTTGAATTCCAGTCGATGCAGTTCCTGAAACACCGGCTGGCTGTCGTCCTTCGACTCCGCTACGCCACGGTGCTCGTCAAGAGAGGCGTCGGCCTGCAGCAGATGCGCGTTCTGCGCATTGAGCTGCTGCAACTCCACCCCGTCCGGCAACTGCTTGAGTGGCTTCCAGCCCAGCGGCGCCTCGTCTTCGTAGGCGAGGCCGCTGACAGCGAGCATGCGGATGGTATCGGTCACGGTGCCGAATGATAGGCCGCAACGGCCTGCCGGCCCACTCTGACTGTATCGGCTTCACGAACCAGCGCCCGCTGGCTGTGCTGCACCGCGCCGATGAGTGCGTCGTTCAGTTCAAGTACCTGCGTCAGTGCGGCGATGGTCTGCGGCGCGGTGCTCTGCGGCTCAAGGCCTGCGCAGAAGGCCCGCAGCCGCATCTGGCGTTCGCCGTCCAGGCGGGCCGCCTCGGCCCACTCACCCTGTTCGGCCAACGCCGAAACCCGGTGGGTCAGGTCGACAACGACCTGAAGCGCTTCATTCACTGCGGCAACGCTTCCCAGGCGGACTTCACCTCGCGCAGGAGCGAAGCGACCTCTTCGAGCATGTTCGCATCGCTGTGCAGGTTGGCCTCGACGAGCCGGCGGGCAGCGTAGTCATACAGCTCGCGCAGGTTCAGGGCAATCTGCCCGCCCTGCTGCATGTCCAGCGCCTCGTTCAGGCCACTGACCAGACCGATGGCCTTGCTGATGTTCTCCCCCTTGGCAGCCACCTCACCGCGCTCAATGCAACCGCGCGCGGTTGCCAGGCGCACCAGCGCCGTGTCGAGCATGACCTGGATGAGCTGGCGCGGATCGGCGGCAGCAACCTGACTGTGAGCACTGACGTTGCGGTAGGTGTTGATGTTGGGGTGGTTCATGAAGGAAATCCGCCTGTTAGCTGTTGCGATATATCGTTGTACTGCGGGCGATCATCATCGGCCGCGCTGCTGCTGTCACTATCTACCGCGCTGTTGCGCGAGAATGGCGCTGCCGTTGAGGGTGTTGATCTGCTGGGTGAGGAAGTTGCTGGTGTTGTTCAGCTGCGCCACCAGGGAATCCATGGCGGTGAACTGCGCGCGCAGGCGTGCTTCCAAAGTTGTCAGACGCTGCTCCAGTACTTCGCGCTGTTCGTCGATGACATCGATGCTGGACTTCAGGCCGGCGGTGCGCGCCTCCAGCAGGCCATTGCTGCCGGTATAGGTTTCGATCAGCGCATCGAGCCGACGGGCCAGTCCGTCCACCGGCGCGCGCTCTCCCGCTTCGTTTGCAAACAGCCCACCCACCTGGTCGAAATCAGTGGCGATAAACCCGTCCAGCCGCGCCGCGTTGACCTCCAGCGTGCCGTCCACGTTGCTCACGATGCCGATCTCGGCCAGCGTCGAGAACGAATCGCTCACACCGCTGACCTGCACACCCAGTTCGCGGCGCACCGCGTACATGAAATCGCGCAGAGTGGAATCACCCAGCAGCGGCCCGCCCGTGCCACTGGCGGCATTGAAACTGTTCAGGCCCCGCAGACTGCTCACCAGCGAGTTGTAGGCGGTGACGAAGGTGTTCACCGACTGTCTGGCGGCGTCCTTGTTATAGACGATGCCCACCGGCGTGGTCACATCCTCCTCGGATGGGGCGAGCAGGTTGAAGGTCAGCCCGTCCACTGCGGTGGTAACGCTATTGCTGGCGCTTTCGTGGGCAAACCCGTTGATGACGATGCGCGAGTCCTGCGCGGCCTGCCCCTCGGTGAGCCCGGCGATCAGGGCCTGCAGTCCACCATCGCCCGGCGTCTGCGTCAGTTCGATGGTGTTGTCAGCGCCGGTCAGGGTAGAGGAGAGAATCAGCCGCGAGCCAACGCCGGTTTCATTGACGATGCTGGCTACTACCCCCGTATTGTTGCTGGCGCTGTTGATGGCGTTGCGGATATCTCCCAGAGCGTTGGCTTCCTCGCCGATGACGATATCGAAGGATTGCTCGCCGATGGCGATGTGCAGAGTTCCGGTGCCCACCGCCGTATTCGAGGTGGCATATGCGGCGGAAACCAGCCGGTGCGAGGTGGCCAGCCGTTCGACCTCCACGTCATAGCTGCTGGGCGCCGCTGTGGCGCTGGCCGTAACGGTCAGAACGGTGTTGTCGCCCACCGTCACCGATCGGCCCTGGAACTGGGTGACATCCTTCAGCGGCGCTAGTGCGGACTGCAGTGAATCCAGCGCGCTGCGGAAGGAACCGAAGGCGGACAGCTTGGCCTGGAAGCCGGCCTCGCGGGCGGCCAGCCGCGCACCGCGGGCACTGCCCTGCGCGGCAACCAGCTGCGTGACCAGGCCATCGATATCGATGCCCGAACCGATCCCTGATGAAATAAGACTGGCCATTAGCGCGAATAAAGCAAGTTCGGTGCCAACTCAGGCCAGCGCATCGAACAGCAGGCCCGCCTCGCGCAGGGTGCGAGCCAGTGTCAGCAGTTCCTCGGGTGGAATCTGCCGCACGATTTCATTGGTTTCCGGATTGACCACCGTGATGACGGTGCGCCCGCTGGCCTCGTCGACACGAAAGTTGAGGTTACGCTGGCTGCTCTCCAGAAACCGGTTCAGACCTTCCACCACGCGGCTCAGATCTACCGGTCGCGGCGCGGGCCGCGGCAAATCCTTGCCGCTGTCTGCAGTCGGAGGGGGGGCTTCAGTTGCCTGAGGTTTTACTGCGGCGCGGGCTATCGCTGCCTGGCGCAGGTCCAGTGTCTGGCTGGACAACACATCGTTCACCATGACACACCGTTGATGTGATTGATCCACCTCTTATCTGAGGGACCCGGGCATGCCCCGCCCGGGCCGATCACTGCCGTTGTGCAAGGCCGCCATCCCGGGCGGCCTCAATCCTTCGTTCGGCGACCGACTGTCGCCGATCTTACTGCAACAGACCCAGTACGCTCTGCGGCACCGCGTTGGCCTGCGCCAGAATAGCGATGCCAGCCTGCTGCAGGATCTGGGCGCGGGTCAGCGCAGCCGTTTCGGCGGCGAAATCCGCGTCCAGGATGCGGCTGCGGGCGGCTTCGAGGTTCTCGCTGACCGCCTGCAGGTTCGAGATGGTCGACTCGAAGCGGTTCTGGATGGCGCCGAAGGTGCTGCGCAGGGTGCTGACCTGGGTCAGCGCCGAGTCAACCCGGTAGATGGCGTCGTTGGCGTTGGCGACCGTCGTCACACCCACCGTCGCCAGGCTGCCGGCGGCAGTGAAGCTGGTGGCGGAGAACACCGTGGCCGCATCGGTACCACCGATGGTGATGGCCTCGCCGGAAACGATGCTCATCACGTTGGTGGTGGTGTTCAGCGTGGCCGTGGCGTTGCCGCCCAGGGCGGTGTTGACCGCGTCGACCAGGGACTGAACGGTTGAATAGTCGTCTGCCGCGACAGTAACCGCGTCAGCATCGCCGATCTGGATCGTCAGGTCAGCGATGGTCAGGGGAGCAGCCACTTCAGCTTCGGATCCATCAGCGGTAGTCAGCCCTGTAACGTCATTCACGCCGGCAAAACCGGTGGTGGTCGTGGCGGTACCGTCACCGGCAAATACTTCCGTGACATCGAAGTTCGCGCCATCGGCGCGCGAAAAGCTCAGCGTACCGGCGGTCAGCGCATCCTCGGCGCTGGCTTCACCACCGTAGCTGATGGTGAACCCGTCGACCGTGGTGTCATCGGCTGTAAAGCCAGCGCTGTTCAGGGCGGCAGCGAAGGTGGCTGCAGTACCGGTTCCACTCGCGAGAACCGTGTCGGTGATATCAACCGAGTTGGTGCCATCGTCCAGTGTCAGCGTATAGGTATAGGGATCGGAAGTGCTCGTCTCGATGCCACCTGGAGCGAACACGCCCAGATTGCCGGTCGTGGCGGCCACCGCATCGGCGTCTTCGGTAATTAAACCGCTGATATCCACCGTGGTGGCGGTAGCCACCGCACCGATGTCGCCCTGGCGCGTGCTGGTGGTCAGATCGAGGCCGATGGTCTCGCCCACGTTGGCGCCGACCTGGAAGGTCGCGCTGCCGAAGGTGCCGTCGAGGACCTTCTGGCCATTGAACGAGGTCTGGGTGGCGATGCGCTCGATTTCCGCCAGACGCTGCTGCACTTCGAGATCAAGCGCGGAGCGGTCGGATGCGGAATTGGTGGAGTTGGCCGCCTGCACCGCCAGTTCGCGGATGCGCTGCAGGTTGTTGGTGAGTTCGCCCAGGGCGCTTTCCGCCGTCTGCGACAGCGAGATACCGTCGCTGGCGTTACGCGCCGCCTGGTTCAGGCCGCGGATCTGGGTGGTGAAGCGATCGCTGATCGCCAGGCCCGCGGCGTCGTCCTTGGCGCTGTTGATGCGCAGACCGGAGGACAACCGCTGCAGTGCGGTGGCCAACGACGACTGCGACGTGGTCAGGTTGCGCTGCGCATTCAGCGAAGCAACGTTGGTATTGATGACTGCCGCCATGTTCGATCACTCCTCAAGAGTTTTTTGATATCGGCCTCTTGGCCATCCTGTGTGGTCGGACGGCCCTTGGCGGGCGCGCCGGTATCCACATTCGAAGTACTTATCGGGCGCCGCGGCGACTTCTTTAGTGAGGAAATACAAAGAGTTATGCGCAGACAGGCGGGGCGCAAAGCGGGGCAGCCACTGTAACGGCCGCTTTCCGGAATTCCTTAACTGTCGCCAGCAGACCATCTGATTGCGGCCCGCTGTCGGACTAGCTATCGGGCTGGCGGACACGCCATGGCGTGCCAGCGGCCGGTCCGAAGTGGTTTCAGTTTTTCTGAACAATACTTAAACACTTCAGAACACCAGAACCCGGCGCTTTGCGATCCTATCGCCACCGGAATACTCCGGAGCACATGCGAGGATCTTAAGGAGACCACCATGATTCGCCTGACATATAGAAACGTACTCGGCTTTATCGGCTCTGCAATCATGACCGTGGGTTCCTTCACCGTGCTGCAATCCTCCATCGCCGGCGGCAACGCCCACCGGGATACTGTCCGCGCCACGCCCATCGCATTGCATTCGGCTACGATGGGTGCATGGCAAGTGGCACAGGAAGATCTCATCGTCGTAACCGCGCCCCGCGCCTGACCTCCACGACCCCGCGGCGCTTGCCACTGGCAAGCCTGCGGGTGTTCGTCGCCACCGCCGAACATCTTTCCTTCTCCCGCGCGGCCACCACGCTCGGCGTGACCATCGGCGCGGTCAGCATGCAGGTCCGCGCACTCGAGGAATATCTCAAGGCGCCGTTGTTCATGCGACGCGGCCGCGTAGTACAGCTCACCGGCGAAGGCGAGCGGCTACTGCCGAAGGTGCGCAACAGCCTCGCGCAGCTCGAGCGCGCCCTCAACGAGGCGCGCCAGGACGCGCGCACCGGCGCGCTGATGGTGAGCATGCTGTCCTCCTTCCTGCAGCAGTGGTTCATGCCCCGGCTGCCGGACTTCAACGAGCGCCACCCCGACATCGCCCTGCGCATGAACACCTCCGCATCGCTGGTGGACTTCCTGCATTCGGATATCCAGGTAGCCATCCGCTTCGGTCTGGGTCAATGGCCGGGACTGCACGCGGAAAAATTGCTGGATGAATGGCTGGTGCCGGTGTGCACGCCGAAGCTTCTGGCCAGACATGGGCCGGTTTCGACCGCAGCGGATCTGAAGAAGTACCGCCTGCTGCACTCCACCTCTGAACCCTGGCGTGCCTGGTCCGATGGCCCAACGCTTGATATCGAATGGGCGCCGACCGGCGCGAGCTTCGACGACTCGGTGGCCACCATCCGCGCGGCAGAGGCCGGCCAGGGACTTGTACTGGCACGCTGGAGCCTGGTGGAACAGGAGATCGAAACCGGGCAGCTGGCGGTAGCCAGTCGCAAGATCGTCACTACCCACCGCGCATACTACTTCGTCTGTCCGCCGTCGTATCTGACGCTGCCGAAGGTGACGGCCCTGCAGGCATGGATGAAAGACCAGGCACAGAAGGCACCGCGACCGCGACTGGATCCGTCGCTGGTGTAGCGGCGCCGATGCTTCAAAGCACTCAGAAATAATTGAACAGCGACAGACCCTGCGTGCGCGCGAACGAGGCCTGCGCAGCTTCCAGGGCCGTGAGCTGCTGCTGCAGTCGCGTCAGCGCATCGGCATAGTCCAGGTCGCGCAGTTCCGACAGCAGGGTCTTGATGTTCAGCTCCACGTCGGCGTTGACGCTGGCCTGGGCATCAATGGCGCTCAGACGGCTGCCCGCAGCCGAACGCACCTCCAGCATCTTTCCGAGCCCCTGATCGATATCGACGATGGAGCGATTGATCGTATTGCCCAGACGCGCCTTCGAGGCTGTGTCGCTCACCGGTGTATTCAGGGCGTCGGCGAAGGCCTGTACGATGCCGAAAAGGTCGGAGTTCCGGCTGGGTGAGACGGTGAACTGGTCGCCCGCAGCGGGCTGGCCCGCCAGGTCGAACTGCGTGCCGGCAAAGGCAATGGCCTGACCGGGGGCGAAGGTACCGGCAGTCACCAACGTGCCACCGCCATCGTGCACCTCGTAGTCGGTGGTGCTGGTGAAGGTCACGGTGTAGGTGTCGCCGTCATAGAGCGCCGGGTTGGTGACGCTGCTGGCGCCAATCACGCCGCCGCCAGTGTTGGCCACCGCTGCGTCGGCAACAAAAGTGCCATTGCCGCTGCGAATGCTGAGAAACACCGCCGCTCCGCTGTCACCATCTGCTATGCGCCGATCCTGCCCGATCTGCAGCATGCGCACGCCCTGATCACCGTTGTAGGTCACCACGCCAGCCTGCACGGAAAACGGCTGCGTGCGGGTCTTGTAACCGCCAAACAGGTAATCCCCTGTGCCGTCCTGCGCATTGGCCAGTTCCACCAGCGCATCGAGCTGCTGTTCAACTTCAGTGCCAATTGCCGCGCGCGTCTCATTTGTCTGCGTGGCATTGGCGGCCAGCACGGCCAGCTCACGCAGCCGCTGCAACACCCCGCCGATCTGTCCTATCGTGCT
The DNA here is from genome assembly GCA_021773365.1 of Gammaproteobacteria bacterium. Classification (GTDB taxonomy): domain Bacteria; phylum Pseudomonadota; class Gammaproteobacteria; order Steroidobacterales; family Steroidobacteraceae; genus JAJFKF01. The sequence goes on from JAJFKF010000018.1 coordinate 102,982, forward strand.
TTCCTCCAGACTGAGGCGGCTGCGCGCCAGTTCGGCGTTGCGCGCGTACTGCGAAGTTTGTTGCAGGGCGCCGTCGAGTTGCAGCGAGCGGGTCGCGGCCACCGGATCCTCGGCAGGGCGGGAAAAACGCTGGCCAGTGGAGACCTGCAATTGCGTGCGACTGAGGTTCGCCTGCAGGGTCTGCACCGCCTGCAGCCAGGCCTGGCGAGTGGATGTAGCGGTGACTCTGAACGCCGTCATGATGCCTCAGCGCTGAAAAGCGGACAAAAGGGTCTGGAACATGGAGTTGGCCACGGAGATGGTCTGCGCCGCAGCCTGGTAAGCCTGCTGCCAGCGCAGCATGTCGGCCGCCTCCTCGTCGAGATTGACGCCCGAGGTAGCAAGCACCTGCTCGCGTGCCTGCGCGGCAATGGCCGACTGTGCCTCGCGATTCAATGCCGCCTGCTGGGCCTTGGAGCCGATGCTGCCGACGAGTGAGCCGAAGGTATCGGAAATGCTGGCGGTGCCGCCGGCCAGCACGGCCTGATTCTGCAACTGTGCCAGCTGCAGAGCGTTGCGATTGTCGCCGACGCCGCCGGAGTTGCTTTGTATCGTGAACGTGTCGTTCACGGCCGGGGCGCCGGTGATCTGTACCCGCCAGCCGTTGATGTCGATGTCACCGCCGCCGGTATAAGCGAATGAACCGGCGCCGTTGACGCTGTAGGTGCTGTCCGTGAGGAATTCGATGGTCACCGTGTCAAGCAACGCCCCGTCGCTGACGTCCAGCACTTCTCCGGCGCTCACGGCACCGCTACCGGTATTGGTGCCGGCCGCTGAGGTGCGGATGGGTGCGGCAGCAGCCACCGCGCGCGGGTCGGAGATCGCGGTCTGCAGCGTGGCGGCGCCGAGCCGGGTGGGCCGCAGCAGGAAGCGGTCGCCGGCATTGGCCGTGCCGCTGAGGACGATGGACAAACCATCAGCCACGAAGGGATCGGCGCCGGTGCCTGATCCGGTCAGGGCAACGGCCTGGCCGTCGCTACCACGCAGCAGACCGTAGTTCGCACCGTCATAGCGCAGAGAATAATCCTCGGCAGTGAGCCCGGAGATATCACTGATGCTGAATGCCACGCTGGCGGAGCCTGTATTGCTCTCATCGGCCAGTGCCTGCGGCGGGCTCAGCGTGAACAGATCCGCACCCAGCGCACCGGTGAGATCCATGCCCTCGCGGTGCTGGGCGTTGACACTCAGCGCCAGCGCAGTGGCCACCTGGCCGAGGGCATTGCGCGCCGGATCGAGTAACTCCGTGCGCGCCTGCAGGAGTCCGCCGAGTTTTCCGCCATCCGACAGTGCGCTGGTCACCAGCTGGCTGGAGCCCCCGCCGCCCCGGTAGATCACGTCAAGGCGGCTGGGATCGAACTCATTGAGTCCTGCCTCCAGCCCCAGCACCTGCGAACGCAGCACTATCGCCTGGCCGCTGCCGATAAAAACATTCACCGAGCCGTCGGGCTCGTCCAGCACCGTCATGTTCGTCAGGGCGGAGAGCTTCTCCAGCGCCTGGTCGCGCTGGTCGAGCAGGTCGTTGGGCGGCTGGCCGAGGCCGGCCGTGGCCTTGACGATGTCATCGTTGTAGCGCGCGATGGTGGTGGCCAGGCTGTTGATCTCGGTGATGGTGCTGCGGATGCGGCCGTTGAGGTCGCGCTCAATGTCGTTCAGCCGCGAATCGGTACTGCTGAAGCGATCCGCCAGACTCTGCGCTTGCGCCAGCAGCAACTGGCGCGCAGGCAGCGAGGCCGGATCGTTGGACACGTCCTGCCAGGCGTTGAAGAACGATTGCATCCCGCTGGCGATACCGGCGTTGGGATTGCCCAGCAGGTCATCAAGCTGGTTGGCGAAAGAGCTGAAGGCATCGAGCTGGCCCAGCGAGGAACTGGAGGTGCGCAGCTGGTTGATGCCGAACTGGTCGAAGATGCGGCGGACGGACGCCACTTCCACACCGGTGCCGACATAGCCGTAGCCGAAGCCCTGCGGCGTACGGGAAGCCAGATCCACACGCTGGCGGCTGTAGCCCTCGGTGCTGGCGTTGGCAACATTATTGGCCGTCGTGGACAGCCCACGCTGAAAGGCGAGCAGCCCCGATAGCCCGATTTGCAGAACGTCCGTCATGTACTCATGCCTCTGGGATTGTCCAGTTCATCGGCGCCAGGTCCGGGGTCTTGAGCGTGGCCATGGCTTCACGCAGGGTGGAACCACCCCATATGCCTTTGATCTTGCTTGAATATTCGGGGTCGGTGGCATAGCCGCTGCGGCCCATGGCATCGGCGAATCCCTCCACCGTACCGCCCTGTTCGCGCACCGCCTGGTAACGTGGACTGGAGGCGATGAGCCGGACGTAATCCTGAAAACTCTCCGCCAGCGATCCGTAGCTGCGAAAGCTCGCCTGGCGGGGCACGGGCAGACCGCCCTCCACCTCCATCGTGCGCGCGGCAACCTTCGCACCGTTCCACTGCTCACCGACCTTGATGCCGAAGAGGTTGAAGCTGCTGCCACCCGCCGCACCCGGCACCACATGCTTTCCCCAGCCGGTCTCAACGGCAGCCTGCGCCACCAGCCCCAGCGGATGCACGCCCAGTTCCGCCGCAGCCTTGCGCGCGTGCGGCAGGATCTCGCGGACAAACTCGCCCGGACTGGCCGGCCGCCACGCCTGCGCGCCACCCGTTGCTGCCGCCCCTTCGACCGCAGGCGGCGCGCCGGGCGCCTGCGCGGCCAGCTGCCGCATCAGCAGTTCCGCGATACCCAGGCCCTTTCCCTGACCGTGCGCCAACTCGGTGGCAATCTGTTTGTCGAACATGCTTTCGTAGAATTTTCCGGCGTCGCTGTCGAACATGCCCTCGCCCAGCCTGGCCTCGCGCATGCCTTTGAGCATCATCTCCAGGAACAGCGCCTCGAACTGCCGCGCGACCTTCTCCAGCGCCTCGGGCGAGCGCTCCTGTGCCTCGACCTTCAGGCGCGCAAGCGCGGCGAAGTCGGTGTAGGAACCGGCATCGGCGGGCGCCATGGGAAGGAGGGGAAGGGCGAGTTTGTCCATCAGATCACGATAAGCTCCGCGCGCAGCGCGCCGGCTTCGCGCAACGCCTCGAGAATGGCCACCAGATCACCGGGCGCGGCGCCGACCTCATTGATCGCGCGCACAATCTCGTCCAGTCCCACGCCGGGCTGGAACAGGAAGGCATTGCCGCGCTCCTGCTCCACCTCGATCTGCGAGTCCGGCACCACCACCGTCTGCCCGCCCCGCGACAACGGTCCGGGCTGGCTGACTAACAGATCTTCCTTGATGGTGACCGACATCGAACCGTGCGCCACAGCTGCCGGCATCACGCGCACATGATTGCCAATGACCACCGTGCCGGTGCGTGAGTTGACGATAACCCGCGCGGCAGCATCACCGGGCTCAAACTCCAGATTCTCGATGACGGACACGAAGGCAATGCGCTGACTGGAATCGACTGGCGCCTGCACCCGCACCGATGTGGCGTCCAGGGTCACCGCAGTCCCCACGCCCAATTCGCCATTGATGCGTTCGGCAAGCCTGGAGGCGGTGGTGAAGTCCGCGCTGTTGAGATTGAGAACAACAAACTCCCCCTCCGCGAACCGGTTCGGGCTGGCGCGCTCCACCGTCGCTCCGCCGGGCACGCGGCCCGCGCTCGGCACATTCAATGAAACGCGCGAACCGTCCCTCCCTTCGATACCGAACCCGCTGACGATCATGTTCCCCTGCGCCACCGCATATACCTGTCCGTCCAGACCCTTCAACGGCGCTACCAGCAAGGTGCCACCCCGCAGGCTCTTGGCATTGCCGATAGACGACACCGTCACATCGATGGTCTGCCCCGGCTTGGCAAAAGCCGGCAGCGTGGCATTCACCGCCACCGCCGCCACGTTCTTCAGCTGCGGATTCACATCAGCTGGCACCACCACGCCGAGTTGCGCCAACATGTTCTTCAGACTCTGAACAGTGAACGGCGCCTGGCTGGTCTGATCGCCCGTGCCATCGAGACCCACCACCAGGCCATAACCGATCAACTGGTTCCCTCGCACACCTGCGACATGCGTAAGGTCCTTGATCCGTTCCGCGTGCGCGGAGCCGGAGATAACAAGCAGCATGGCGGCACAAAATTGCATCTTTAATTTCATGGACAAAACTCTCAGTAAGGCCACATCGACGAATTGAAGAACCGTGCCAGCCACCCCGCCCGATTGGCATTGGCCAGCTGCCCCCGCCCGCTGTAGCGGATACGCGCCTCCGCTACCTTGTCGGAGGTCACCGTGTTGTCCGGCGCAATGTCATACGGACGCACAATCCCGGAAACGCGCACCAACTCGTCTCCCTGGTTGAGCGTCAACCACTTCTCCCCCTCGATCAGCAGATTCCCGTTCGGCAACCGCTCGATCACCGTAACGGTCACGCTCCCTACCAGGCTGTTGCTCTGGTTGCTGGCCCCCTCCCCGGTAAACTCCCGCTGCCCGTCAACAGACATATCCAGGATAGGCGTACCACTGGCCGTCACCGGCCGCCCGCCGAGTGTGGGTCCGCCCAGGCTGGTGGTGCTCTCCTTGCTGGTCTCGGTGCTGGAGCTCTTCGAGGCGTTTGTGGTTTCCACCAGTCGAATGGTGAGAATGTCGCCGGCACGCCGGGCCTTTAGATCCTCGAAATAGGCCACATCGCGCCCGGTCTGATAGATGGCACCCGGCGTGGTGACGGTGTCCGGAACGGAATAGGCCACCCGTGGCGGTGGCGGCTCGCCCTGGCCGGACATGAGGCCACAACCGGCAGTCAGCATCACAAGCGCAAGCAGGGAAGAAAGCCGGTGAATCATGATGATGGCGCCCCAGGTTCAAAGATTGTTTGTCAGGTATTGCAGCATGCGGTCGGTGGTGGACACAGCCTTGGAATTCATTTCATAGGCACGCTGGGTCTCGATCATGTTGACCAGTTCCTCCACCACATTGACGTTGGAGGCTTCCAGCACACCCTGGGCCAGGCTGCCCAGGCCGTTCAGGCCCGGGGTGCCCACCTGCGGCGGTCCGCTGGCCACCGATTCGAGCAGCAGATTTCCGCCACGCGGTTGCAGGCCGGAAGGATTGATGAAGTCTGTCAGCTGCAGCGTGCCAATCTGCTGGGGCGCGGTTTGCCCACCGATATTGGCCGTGATGGTGCCGTCGGCGGCAACGATGAGCGCGGTGGCGCCGGCAGGAACAGTGACAGGCGGCTGCAGCGAGAAACCCTCGGCAGTAACCATGTTGCCTTGTGAGTCGACCTTGAAGGAGCCATTGCGGGTATAGCCGGTGCTGCCATCCGGCAGCAGAATCTGGAAAAAGCCGCGGCCCTCGATAGCCATGTCAAAGGCACTGCCCGTCTGCACCAGGCTGCCCTGCGTGTAAAGCTTCTCATTGGCGACGATGCGCGAGCCGGTGCCGAGGTGCAGGCCGGTGGGGCTCTGCGTGTCCTGCGAGGTCTGCGCGCCAACCTGATGCAGATTCTGGTACAGCAGGTCCTCGAATACAGCGCGGTCGCGCTTGAAACCATTGGTATTGACGTTGGCGAGGTTGTTCGAGATCACCGTCATGCGCATTTGCTGCGCGTCTAATCCGGTTTTGGCGGCCCAGAGTGCGGGGTTCATTATGAGGGTCCTTGATTAAATGAGATTCAGCATCTTGGTGGCGGTGGCAGCGTTCTCTTCGGCCATGGTCATGGCCTTGACCTGCAGATCGAAGAGGCGGGCCAGTTCGATGAGCTGGATCATCGATTGTGAGGCGTTGACGTTGCTGGCCTCGAGCGCGCCTGAGACCAGCCGCACTGAAGCATCGGCCGGAGCGCTGCTGCCGTCTTTCATGCGCACCAGGCCGTCATTGCCCTTGGCAAGTTCGGCGACCGCCGGGTCAACCAGCTTGATGCGCGCGACGCTGGCGAGGGTTTCGGGACCGAGGCCCTGCGGAACGATGGAGATGGTGCCATCGCCGCCGATGGCCAGCTGTGTGCTGGGCGGTACCGTGACCGGGCCGCCGTCACCCAGTACGGGATGACCGGTGGCGGTTTCCAGGATGCCGGTGGAGGTAATTCGCAGGTTCCCCGCGCGGGTGTAGGCCTCGCTGCCGTCCGGAGCCTGGATGGCGATCCAGCCGCTGCCCTGAATGGCGATGTCAAGTTTGCGGCCGGTTTCGTGCAGGGTGCCGGAACCAGGGTCGAAGCCGAGGTTTTCCGCTACGGCGTTGGCGCGGGTGGGGTAGCCGGCGCCGTACACCGGGTATGTCGAGAAGCGGTGCAGGTCGGCACGGAAGCCGTCGGTGCTGGCGTTGGCCATATTGTGGTTGTTCACGGCCTGCGCCTGCAGGATCTGCTTGGCGCCGGTCATGGCTACGTAGAGCATCTTGTCCATGGGTTGTCGTTTCTCTTGCCTGGTCTCTAGGTTCTAACCGGAGGTTCGGTACGGGGAGGGGTTTTCCGGGCCGCCGTGAATACATCCCTGTAGGCTGCGGGAAAAACTTCCTGTTTTTCACGCCCCGGAAAACCCCTCCCCGTACCGAATCTCCTTCCGCCTCAGTTGCCGGAACTTGTCTCTGAAGTTGCCTCGAAAGAGCGGAACTGGCTGCTCTCCTTACCTGATGTTGATGATGGTCTGTGTCACCTGGTCTTCCGTGGTGATCATCTGGGCATTGGCCTGGAAGTTTCTTTGCGCGGTGATCATCGTCACCAATTCGTTGGTGATGTCGACGTTGGAGCCTTCCAAGGCGCCGGACTGGATCAGGCCGAAGCTGGCCGAGCCCGGCTGGCCGCGGATGACGTCGCCGGAATTGAAGCTCTCGCCCCAGGTGTTCTCACCGAGCTGGCGCAGTCCCTGGGTGTTGGGGAAGTTCGACAGGGCCACCTGGCCGAGCTCGGTGGCACGGCCGTTGGTGTAGCGGGCAAAGACCACACCGCTTTCGTCGATGTCGATGGAGGTCAGGCGCCCGGAGGTGAACCCGTCCTGACTGATGGAGTTGACGCCGAACTGGCTGCCGAACTGGGTGGAGTTGGCGAAGCCGAAGGATACGTTGATGGGATCGGCGCCAGTGCCGGGATCGTAGGCCGGAAAGGTCACGTTTCCACCCACCGGAGCGGTCAGTGCGCCAGTGGAGGAGAACTGCAGGGTGTTCAGTCCGCCCACCTGGGAGCCGTCGACGGTCAGGGCAACATTCCATTCATTAGGGTTGGCGGTCTTCGTAAAAAAGAATGTAGCGTTGAAAAGATTGCCTAACGAGTCATACACCGCCGTGGAGGTGGTGTGGTTGTAGGTCTGCGGATCGGTGGGATCAAACGGACCCACAACCGGGGTAGAAGCGTTGGCTGGCAGATTGACGCTGACGTCGCCGGTGCCAGTGGCTTGCGGTGAACTTTGCGTGGTCTGCAGGCGCAGGTCCGTCAGCACGCCGGTGTTGAAGCCGCCGATGGCCAGCGAGGGATAGACCTGCATGCGCTGGTTCTGAGCGTTGACCACATTGCCTTCGCGGTCGACGTTGAAGGCGCCGTTGCGCGAGTAGACGAAACCAGTGGCGTCAGCCAGCGTGAAGAACCCCTCGCCGCTGATGGCCAGGTCCAGGTTGTTGTTGGTGAACTCCACGTTCCCCTGACCAAATTGCTGCTGCACGGCGGCCAGTCGCACGCCGCTGCCCACGGTGTTGGTACTCACACCCAACGCGCCGGCATTGATGACATCGGCGAATTGCGCGCGCGAGCCCTTGAAGCCAGTGGTGTTGGTGTTCGCCACGTTGTTGGCGGTGACGTTCAGCTCGGTGGCTGCCGCGTTCAGACCGCTCAGTGCCGTACGGAATGCCATGTGAGTTCTCCTGCTGTAATAACTTGAATGAGTTGACTAACTGATGTTGCTGGCTGAATTGGTTGGCTGAACTGGCTAGCTGATCTGGCGCACGCTGCTGACATCCACCTCACCCAGGCCGCTGACACTCAGCGCCAGCCCCCGGCCGGCAGCGCCCAGAGTGACGCTTTCCACGGTGGCTTCGATGAGCGTGGGCGCGGCTGCGGCTTCGCCGTTGTTCACTGTCTGCGCCACCAGGGTGTATTCGCCCGCACCTGCCTGCACACCGCTGTCAGTCATGCCGTCCCAGGTAAAGTTGACCATTCCGGCGGGCTGGGTGCCGAGTTCGAGCCTGCGCACCACCGCGCCGGTGTCGTCGACGACCTGCACCACGACGCGACCCGCACTGCTGTCCAGTTCGACGGCGCCATTGACTGTTCCACCGGCGCCGAGCTGCACCGTGTCGGTTTCCACCAGGACACTGCGACCGAGAAGTGATGAGGCCTGCAGGGTCTGCGTGGACATCAGTGAGGCCGAGAGGTCGGCGAAGGAATTCTTCAGGTCACTCAAGCCAGCCACGCTGCTGAACTGTGCGAGCTGACCGAGGAACTCCCCGTTCTCCATGGGCTTGAACGGATCCTGATTGCGGAACTGGGTGATCATCAGGCGCAGGAAATCCTCCTGTCCCAGTTCCTTTTTCTTCGGCTGACCGGTCTCTTCAGCGCTTCTGAGACCGAGCGCTGCGAGGTCGAAATTCGAGTCTATGGCCATGGCGATGCGTTCCTGTTTAGCGGCCCATGGAGAGGGTCTTCAGCAGCAGATCGCGCGAGGTGTTGATCACCTCCACGTTGCTCTGGAAGGTGCGCGAGGCGGAGATCATGTTGGTCATCGCCTCGATGGTGTTGACGTTGGAGGTGTAGATGTAGCCCTCGGTGTCTGCGAGCGGGTTGCCCGGCTCGTAGCGGCGGGCAATCGGCGCCTGGCTCTCGACGATGCCGAGCACGCGCACGCCAACCGCTTCGCCCCCGTCCAGCGGACCAGACAACGGTCCGTCGATGCTGTGCATCCCGTACTGGCGCATGACGGCCGCAAACACCGGCTCGCGGGCGCGGTAGGCGCTGGCCGCATCGCCGGCAACGCTGTCGGCATTGGCCAGATTGCTGGCAGTGGTGTTCAGGCGCATGGACTGGGCGGCGAGTCCGGAGCCTGCAATGTCGAAAATACTGAGCAGTGACATGTAGAGTGACCTGCCTATTGACCTGAAATAGCCGATTCAAGACCGGCAATGCGGCGGTTGATGAACATGAGACTGGCCTGGTAACGCACGGCGCTCTCCGAGAACGCGGCTTGCTCGATGGGCACTTCCACGGTGTTGCCATCCAGCGAAGGCTGAAAGGGCACGCGGTACTTCATTTCCGCACCGCCGGCGGGAGCGCCAGCAATAGCACCGGCCGTGTTCATGTGATGGGCGTGGGTAGCTTTCAGCGCCATTGCCTTCCCGCCTTCACCCTTGAGTACCGCGGCGAAATCCAAATCACGCGCCTTGTAGTTGGGGGTGTCGGCATTGGAGAGGTTGGCGGCCAGCACGCCGAGGCGCTCGCCGTGGAGCTTCAGGGCGGTTTCGTGAATGCCGAAAATGTTGCTGAGTGCCTGCATGACGGGATGGATTCAGCAACTTCCGTGCCTAGGCGCTTAAAGTATTGATAAATAATATAAAAACAGAAAATCTGCGCCTGACTGGAATGGTGAAATGACGGGGAGCGGCAGAGGTTTGCCGCAACAGGTAGACGCTCCGGCAAGGGGTGGCCGGTGAATGTGCTGCGCCGGAAAGCGCGGCCTCAGGGATGAAGAGGGATGAGGCCGGTGAACAGGGAGAGTTACCCGCATTTCATGGAAGGGATGCCCATGAAATGCGGACAGTTCCCCCCGCTCACCGGCCATGCCTGCTACAGGTGGCACGCGCATTGCACATGCAGCAGCATGAAGAAGTTCCTTGCCGTACTGGCATCCGCGCTGACGATGGCCGCGTATGCCGGTGATGCACAGTGGCAGTCGATCGCATCGATCGAGGCGGCCGCGCGGGCGCATGTTGAAGCTCACGGCCTGAAGATCGGTACACGGCAGCAACTGGAGGCCGGGCCACTGGATCCACGACTGCTGCTGGCCAACTGCCCGCGCAAGCTGGTGACAGCGATGGCGCCCGGGGTGAATGCGCCGCCACGCATGACTGTTGAGGTTCGCTGTCCGGGTGCGGGTGGATGGAAGGTCTATGTGCCGGTGCTGATCAGCGCCTTCGATCGCGCAGTCGTGGTAACGCGCGCCCTCGAACGTGGGCACGTGCTGACCGCGGCCGACATGACCGTGGCCGATGCCGAAGTCTCCGGCCTGCCGGCCGGCTATGCGCGTGACGTTGCGGCGGTGGAAGGCGTGCGGCTGGCGAGGCCAGTGGGCGCTGGCACAGTGCTGACGCCGGCTGTGCTGAAGATCGACCCACTGGTACAGCGCGGCGAGCGGGTAACGACATTGGCGCAGCTGAACGGAATTTCGGTGCGTTCACAGGCGGTCGCCCTGGCCTCCGGCGCGGCCAATCAACGCATTAAGTTAAAAAACCTGTCCTCGGGCAGGGAGATCGAAGGCGTGGTCCGGAGCAAGGGTCTGGTCGAGATTCTCGTTCACTGAATGTTGACTCCCTTGTTAAAGTTCTGCCCATCCCGGACGATACCCTCTACGAGCCCTCTGGCTCCGGAGCGTGATGTCGATGTCCAACAAAATCCAAGGCTATGGCCAGCCCGCACTGCCCAGCAGCAGCGGAACCCGTACCACCCCGGCGGAGGGCGTGGCCCGTGGCGACGGCAAGGCCGTGGAACCTGTGGCCCCGACGCGCGATTCTGTTTCGGTCAGCGACTCGGCGCTGCTCATGCAGCGACTGGAAAAGGCCATCGGCAAGGCCTCGCCGTCGGACGTGGAGCAGGTGCAGAAGATCAAGGATGCGCTGGCGCGGGGCGAGTACAACATCGATGCGCAGCGCATCGCCGACAAGATCCTCGAGTTCGAACGCGATCTGGCCGGTCGGAGCTGAACACATACTCATGAACGACCGCATCGAAGGCTGCCGTCATCTGGCCCAGCTGATCGAAACGCAGATTCTTGCTGCCAGCGAGCTGCTCGGAGTACTGACTGAAGAGAAGCGCGCCCTCACCGGCTCCAGCGTCGAGGTTCTGCAGGAAATCGACACCCGCAAGCGCGCGCTACTGGCGCGCACCGAGCAGATGGAGCAGGCACGCAGAAAATTCTGCCACACACTGGGCGTCGGCGCGGAGCGCGGCGCGATGGATTTCCTCATCAACGACCTGGCCGCGGCCGGTCACGAGGGCCTGCAGGCGACACTGCGCACCAGCTGGCAGCGACTGAAGGAACTGGTCCTGCAATGCCGCGACGTCAACGAAATCAACGGCTCCATTGCGCAATTCAAGCAGCGCCAACTGCTGCAGCTGCTCGGATTGCTGCGTGGTGGCGGTGGCAATCACCTGACCTACCAGGCGAGCGGTGCAGCCGCGAACGTGCTCACTCCTTCCAGGGCCATTGCCGAGGCCTGACCGAAGTCTGACTTCCCCCTTGCAGCATTCGCCACTGCGGGCATAATTGCGGCTGCCGGCGCCGGCGCCCAGGCCGACCGGAGCCACATTGGTCCGCAGGGTGACTCAATGACGACAGAGACTTCCAGGTCGAACGAAAGGGGCCAGTGGGCTGAACGCAGACTGCACACCCGGCACCGCGCGCGCACTACGGTCTACCTTGTCAGCCTTCCCGGTAAACGCGGCCACATCTGCCGCGCACAGAATCTCAGCGCCACCGGTGTCTACATCGAAACCGACGGCCTCGGGTTGCAGCTGGGTCAGCACGTGGAACTGGCCTTCGCCATCAATCTCGGATCGGTCACCAAGATTCACCGCCGCACTGCCGTTGTCGCACATGTGTCGGGCGGCGGCACCGGTCTGCAGATGGAAAACTACGCCGGCCGCTGAGTGCCCTTCCCACCGGGAGCGCGGCCCGGCCGGGTCATCGACATGATCGACATCCGCAGCGACACCGTCACCCGCCCCACTCCTGCCATGCTGCAGGCCATGATGGCCGCACAGGTGGGCGATGATGTCTTCGGCGAGGATGCCACCGTCAACGCCCTGCAGGAGCGGGCGGCGCGCCTGTTCGGCATGGAAGCGGCCCTGTACTGCCCCAGCGGCACCATGACCAACCAGATCGCCATCAAGATCCACACCCAGCCCGGGGACGAGGTGATCTGCGATGAGCTGGCGCATGTGTATCTGTATGAAGGCGGCGGCATCGCCTTCAATTCCGGCGCTTCCGTGCGCACCTTGCGCGGCAACAACGGACGCTTTACGGCTGATCAGGTCGAGGAAAACATCAACGGACGCGAGAACGCGCATTTCCCGTGCAGTCAGCTGGTGACCGTGGAGAACACGGTGAACAAGGGTGGCGGATGCTGCTGGGATCTGGCTGAAATCGAGCGCATCCGCGATGTGTGCAACCGGCACGGGCTGGCGCTGCACCTGGACGGCGCCCGATTGTTCAATGCCCTGGTGGCGCGTGGACAGACTCCGCAGCGCTACGGCGAGCTCTTCGACACGATTTCGGTGTGTCTGTCCAAGGGGCTCGGCGCACCGGTAGGCTCGCTGCTGCTCGGAAGCAAGGCACATATCGTGAAGGCGCATCGCGTGCGGAAAGTGCTGGGCGGCGGCATGCGACAGGCCGGTTTCCTTGCCGCCGCAGGACTTTACGCGATCGAGCATCACACTCAGCGCCTGAGCCAGGACCACGACAAGGCGCGGGTGACGGGAGAAACCCTGCAGACCCTGCCCTATGTGGCAACGGTCCTGCCGGTGGAAACCAACATCGTCGTATTCCGGCTCGGGGAGGCGGTGGGCACCGCGGCTTTTCTGCAGCACCTGCGGGAGCATCAGGTATTGGCGTTCGCCATCGGCAAGCAGACGGTACGCTTCGTTTTCCACCTGGATGTGTCCGACGAACACTTCGGGCAGCTGCTGACGGCACTACAGGCCTTTCGGCCGGCTGCTCCTTGAGGGCCGGCGGCTGCCTGCTCAGTCGCGAAAATTGGTGAATTGCAGCGGCAGATCGAGTTTGGCGCCGCGCACCAGCGAAATCGCCTCCTGCAGCTCATCGCGGCTCTTGCTGCTCACCCGCACCTGTTTCTCCTGAATGGCGGCCTGGGCCTTCAGCTTCGAGTCCTTCACCAGCCGCTGGATCTTCTTGCCCAGCTCCGTCTCGATGCCCTGACGCAACGTGACCGCCTGGCGCGCCGTCTGCCCGGTCACCACCGGTTCGTCGACTTTCAGGCAGGCCACGTCGATACCGCGCTTGGTGAGTTTCAGCCGCAGGATATCCAGCATCTGCTTAAGCTGGAAGTCCGCTGGCGCCGTCAGCGTAACGACCAGTTCCTTCAGCTCGTACTTCGATCCAGTGCCCTTGAAATCGAAGCGCGTACCTACTTCGCGATTGGCCTGATCGACCGCGTTGACCACTTCGTGACTGTCCACCTCGGAGACGATGTCGAAAGACGGCATGGCGTCAAATCACCTGATTCAGCCGGCGATGCTCGACCATCAGGCAACGGTCCTGCACCACCTCGATGCCGGCCTCCGCCAGCTTCTGCGCCACTTCGTCATTGCGGATGCCCAGCTGCATCCATACCGACCTGGGCTTTTTTGCAAGCATGTCGTCGAGGTGCCCGGGCACATCCTGGGGGCGACGGAAGACATTGACCATGTCCACCGGACCGGGAATATCGACCAGACGACGGTAGACCTTGTGGTCCAGGATGATGCTGACGTCCGGGTAGTAAACCGGCACCGGAATGATCTCGTAGCCGGCCGCCCGCAGATACCGCGGCACGTTGTAGGCAGGCTGCTCGGCCTGCTGCTCGGTCTTGATGCCGAGAACGGCGATGGTCCTGGTCGCCTGCAGCAGTGCAGCGATCCGGGCAGGGTCGGTAATGATGTTGTCGCGCCAGTTGAGCATCGGGATCGGGAATTCCTGCATTGAGAATGCTGCCGGCTGAGGGAACCCCCCGCCCCCTGATTACGAATCCAGGCGCCAAAGGATACCTGCCAGCCCCAACAGACTCAAAGACTTGCTTGAGTCCGTTGGCGCCCAGGTGGGACACCTTGAGGTGGTGAGTGTGCCACAGGTGCGCAAGGAATTGATGTGGCGCAGACTTCAGCGAAACCTGGCCGCGCTGGCGGCCAGGGAGCCGGAACTCACTATCGCCGCTGGCGCTACAAACCGAAACGCCTGGTGAAGGCGATGGAGTAGCGCCGCAGGCGCGCGTTGCCCTCGGTGGCGTAGCCGCGAACGATGAAGGCGCCGGTGGAGACCACGATGGGCGGGCTGGTGTCGAGCACATTCTGCACCGAGATCTGCAGCTCGGCGTTCTCCAGCAAACCGCCGGCGAAACCGGACATGTTTTCGAAACGGTAGCGGCCGTATACGTCGTGATAGGTCTGAGTGGGGATCAGGGCCGAACCCTGATCGAGCACGTCGGCATCGCGGCTCGCATTCGAGGCCGTGCTGGTATACACCAGCGAGGCATCGTAGTACTGCATGTTCCAGCCCAGATCCCAGGCGCCGCGGCTCCAGCGCAGGCCCGCATTGCCCCGCCACTTCAGCGGGCCGTTGCTGTAGCCCACGGTATTGGTCTCATCACTATCCGGCGTGGGCTGGCGCAAGAGGTGCGGCTGTACAGTGGCGATGAGGTTGGCGGCAAACAATCCGAAACGCGTCTCCCAGCGATAGTCGGCCTGAATGTCGACTGCCTCCACCAGACTCCTGGTGATATTGACCTGCCCGCCATCGAATTCCCGGATCGTGCCGCCCGTGTAGCCCAGCGCCGCGTCCGCCGCAGTCAGCTCGTTACGCACGATCTTGCCCGGAAACTTGTCCTCCAGGTCGAGCAATACCTGCGGACTCAGCGCACCGATCTCGTCGGTTTTCTCGATGCGGGTGTAGTCCAGCGACAGCCTGAAACCCGGCAGGTTCACCGGCGTGAAAATCACCCCGCCCGACCAGCTCGCGGAGCGCTCCGGGCGCAGCAGCAGGCTGCCACCGGCATTGCTTGTGTATCGCTCGATCGTTGTGGTGTTGACAGGCAGTCCACCCCGCTGCGGATCACGCGCGCTGCTCAAAAGCAATCTAGTCAAAAATGAGGAAACATCCACCGCGGACAACTGGAGCGGCGCAGGCGCCAGTATCCCCTCGCCATAGCTGAGCCGCAGCGCCATATTCTCCACCGGCGTGTAGCGAAAACCCAGCGTGTACTGGTTGCCCGTCACCGTGTTCGTCTGGAACGGCAGATCCGGAAACGGGCCGTCGGGCGAGGGCACGGCCACGGATCTTTCGGAGTTCCCCCGGGTCGTAGTCTCGGTCGTGTCGTGGCGATAGGATGCACGCAGGTCCAGGCCCAGCAATCCCGGCCGCGCACTGGTCGCCGAAATCAGCGGCGCGTTCAGCTCCGCATAGCCGCTGTCGGTACTCGAACCCACTTCAGGGTAATAGGTGAAAGTGGGCGTGCCGCCGTCGCCGGGATAGTTGGAGTAAACGCGATCACCGGTGAACTGCTCGCGACGCTCCAGCAGGGCGGAGAGGCGCAGCGGGCCACCGGGCAGTTGCAACAGCGGGCCGGACACCCGCAACGTGGCATTGTCCCGTTCCGCGGAGAATTCGTAGTACTGGTGCTCCTCGTCCGGATAGAAAGCGGAGAAGTCCAGCGGCCAGGCATTCACATCCCGCAGCGGATCCAGCCGTCCATCGATCAGCGCCGTTTCGCCGTCCGCGATCAATGGTGGCGGCGGTTCGCGGCGAGTGCTGCTCGATCGACCCAGGCTGTACTCGCCCTGCACCGTCCACTCCCGCGGCAGGCGCACGATCACGCCACCGCCAAGCTGTTCGCTCAGGGACTGATAGGACGTCCGTATTCTGCCAACCTCATAGCCGACCATCGGCACCATCAGTCTCACCTCCTGGGCAAACGGGTTGTTCGGGCCAACCGGCAGGAAGACATCGGCCAGGCCGCTCCCGCTGAAACGCCCTATGCGCACCGCACGGTTGTCGTAGCGAGTGGCATCCACGAACGCCTCGATGTGATCAGAAAACGTCCGACGCAGGTTCAACTGCAGCGAGCGCACCGTGGGGGCATGCAGCAGCGCGTACTGCCTGCCCAGCACATCGTTGGCCGGCATGATGTTGTACTCATTGGCCGTACCCAGAAACGCCGCACCGTTGTCGCTGTCCGGCCCCGCATAGCCCACCGGGACATGGGCGATGGGCGATCCCAGCTCACGCCCGTCCGTCAGCTCCAGATCGCTGCCATCGGCGCTGAGAATGTTGGTGGTATAGCCATGCACCGGAATGCTCGCGGCAACAAAGAGCTCATGATTGTCCAGGTTCTTGTCCAGCAAGGCCCGTGCGCGTGCCGCAAAGTCCCGATCACCAACGTACAGGGGATTGCCATCGCGATAGCTGCCCGTGATCATCACGTGGGTACGCCCGCCTTCCAGGGTGAAGCCCGCCGCGGCGTCCAGGCGCCGCTCGGCAGCGCCGCCGGCGAAGGTGCCGTCGTAGCGTGCGGCGAGTTCCAGGTCGTTGTAGTTGCGCTTCAAGATGATATTGACCACTCCGCCGGTGGCTCCACCGCCGTAGATGCCGCCGGCCGTGGAGGGCAGGATCTCGATGCGCTCGACCGCCGAGAGCGGAATGCCGTTGATATCCGGCTGAAGAATGTCGGTGTTGGTGGCCACTCCAGGCATGCGCCGGCCGTTGACCAGGATCAGGGTCTGATCGGCGCCCAGGCCGCGCAGATCGATCGAGCTTTGGTTGCCGCGAGTGCCGGAAATACTCTGCCCCTCGCTCTCGCGCGACTGATTCATCGGCAGACGGGTTTTCAGGAATGTCTCCAGGTCCGGCGCCATGGAACGCCCGATCTCCTCCGCATCAAAGACTACATAGGGCTGCACATCATCCTCGGTGCGGCGAATGTCAGTGTTGGAACTGCGCGAACCTTTTACGAGGATTTCCGGAATACCTTTATTTGCAGAGATATCGCCGGCTTGCTGATCCGCAGGGGACTGGACCTTCTCCGCCGCCTCGGTAGCGACTTCCACGGTACCTGTCCTTGCATCATTTTCCGCCCGCACCAGATGAAGTCCTGCCTTGTCTGTCATTCGGGATGAGTGAGTCGGCGCGGCCGAAGAAGACGGCGCCGCCGCCGATACCATGATCGCGCCGCTGGCTTCGTCCGTTCTCAGGCGTAACGCCGTTCCCTTGATCAGTCGCTGTACGGCCTCACGCGGCGTCAGTACCCCACTGACCCCCTCTGTCTTCACGCCCCTCAGCTCGCTGCTGGTGTAGATGACATTGACGCCGAACTGCCGGGCTACCGCCTCCAGTGCATCATCGAGATCTCCCGCGTTGACGTTCACCTCTTTCGGCGTCTCGGCGCAGACAACGGACATCCCCAGGACGGTGGCCAGCGCCACCAGCACAGCGTGAAGAGCAGTCATTCCAGGCATGTCGCTTCCTCCGGATCATCCCGATATGGGCTGTTTTCAGGAAGGACGTATGGTTATCTCAAACCCGGCAAGTCAATTTAACGCCATTGCAGATTACCGCGCCGACAACACGGTCCGGTCTCCTGACCGGGATACCTTGAGGGAAAGGCCATCCTCGATCAGCCGGACAAACGGATCCAGATCCGTGGACCGGAACACACCACCCACCTCGATGGCGGCGATTCCCGGATCCTCGATGAAAATCTGTCGCTCGTTGTAGCGATTGAACTCCGCGACCGCCTCCATCAGCGGCGTGTTACGGAAGGTCAGGATACCCGTCCGCCAGGTCAGTTGCTGTTCGATCTCCGCGATCGATTGCTCCTGCACGCGCACGCCGGTGCGCTCGGCACGCGCAACCGCACCCGGCGACAACAGCACCCCGGGCGCCTGCTCGCCTGCAACCGCTTGAGGAGAGGCCATCAATCGCACCGCGCCCTCGGTCACCGCCACCCGGATGTTCTCACCCTCCCGGCGTACCGAGAACTGCGTGCCCACCGCTACGATTTGCTTCTCGCCCGCGGTCACCACAAAGGGCCGACTGGGATCCTTGGCGACCTCGAAGAAAGCCTCGCCCCGCTGCAAGTCGATGCGACGCGCATGTTTGTCGACGACGATCCGAACCCTGCTATTGGTATTGAGTATGACCCGTGAGCCGTCTGCCATGGGGACCGCCGTCAATCCGCCAACTTCAGTGCTGTAACTATTGAGCCCGAAAATCTCGTTGCGGAACAGGAACAGCGCGAAAACCACCGCCAGCAGCACACTGGCGACCAACGCATAGCGCGGCACCCGGCTTCCATGCACTGGCAGAGACGCCTGCGAAGTATCAGGTTCATCAAAAGTATCCGACAGCCGCTGCTCCGGCAGCGCATCCGAACCCAGCGCGCCGAGCCGCCCGACCTCCCCCCAGGTCCTCTTGAAGCGGTAGTAGGCCACTTGACGACTCATCGAGCCGCTCAGCCAGCGCTCAAACGCCACCTCGTCCTGCTCACTCCACGGCCCGGTCTCGCGTCGCGCTATCCAGCTGACCGCCGCCTGCTCTGCCTGCTCTCTACTTTCCATGCTGGGGCTCAATGTCACTTTCGTGCTCATGGTTCACTCTATCCGTGCGGATAGCGTTTCCATTCAGGGCCTCGGACAGGGTTTTGACCGCTCGGTATAAATGCTTCTCCACCGTTGCCTCGGCCAACCCCAGACGGACGGCTACCGCCTTCTGGGGCAACCCCTCTATCTTGCGCATCCACAGCACTTCACGGCAGCGGCGCGGTAGCCGGTCGAATAGATGCGCCAGCCGTTGCAGCTGCTGGCGCCCACTGGCCTGCTGCTCCGTCGAGATGTCATCTACAAGGACGTTTGTCACCGCCAAACCTTCCAACTGATCTATTTTCACCACTCGATCGTGGCGGGTACGGTCGATCAGGAGATTGCGCGCGGTGGCAAACAGAAACGCCCGGGGCACCGTCGGCCGCACCGCGCTCGCTGATTCCAATACACGAATATAGATATCGTTTCTTAAATCCTCGACATCATGGGCGCGACTACGCTTCTGGGCCAGATAGCGCGTCAGCGCCGCCTCGTAAGGCAGAATCTCCTGAATAAACCAGGCTTCCAGGGCTTTATCCACACGCCTACAATAGGCGCAAAATCAGCTGCTTACAAAGAAATTGCGCTGGCGAAAATGACTTGCCGGGTTTGGGCCGCTGATACGTCTTATTCAGGTTGGGCTTCAGGAATTCGTTCGTCTTGATGGGGTTCTTTAGATCACGGGGACTGTGCGCTTGGTTGCCCTCTGGCTACCGTGGCCACAGCGTTTGCTTCCTGTGGATTCAGATCAAGCGTGACGGCGCGCAGCTCGGTGTTCTTCAACAAGCTGCTGGAGAAACCGGGTGTGTTCCCGAAGCGGTAGCGGCCGTACACGTCGCGACAGGTCTCGGTCGGAATCAAGGCCGGGCCCTGATGGAGCACCGCAGTATTGCGCAACTCATTCGAGGTCGTGCTGGCAGCTTGGGGTATCGGCCAGGCTGCAGAGCCAGCGCGCGGGCTGGCGAGGTGCTGGATCAGGCACCTGGCGGGCGTTCCCAGTGGGAGAAATGCGCCGCCAAGTGCCCATTTGACCTTTCGGACCTGGGAAAAGATGGTGCCGGCTGAGGGATTCGAACCCCCGACCCCCTGATTACAAATCAGGTGCACTACCAGCTGTGCTAAGCCGGCCCAGATATCCGGACGCGGAGAATTCTACCAGCTCCTATGGAGCCGGGCAGGCCTGCACCTGCAGCCGCACGATGCGACCACCGCTTTCGCCATCCAGGCCCTGTAAATCAGCCGGATCAAGGGGACTGTCACCGGGTTTCAGATCCATATCCAGCCAATAGACAGTGCCCTTGCGGGTGTGATCGACGGTGGTGGGTTTCAGCCCCAGGCGCCGGGCATCCTCGGCGCGTCGCTGGGCGCGCGGCGGCTCGCTGAAGATTCCCAGGGAAATCTCATTGCTGCCGGTCAGCGACGGCATGATGTAGGCATCGGTCATGCCATTTTGTTTGAGCAGGGCCATGATGCGCTGGGCCTCGGCCCGCGAGGGCAGCCCTTCCAGGTACACCCACAGGCCGGCCCAAATTTCACCCTCTGCCGCCCGTGTCCTGGGTTCGTGACCGCTTTCGCGCAAGGTGGTTGCGGCCCGGCTTGCTTGCGGCAGATCGGGGAAGGGACCGATGCTCCGGCAGCCCGCAATCCTGTCGGGTGACTCAGTCCGCGGCGCGGCGTTCCCGCTCGGCACTTCACCATTCACCTCATCGGCCAGCATCAGTGTCGGCGGCGGCGAGGATGCAGCAGCGTAATCTTCCTGTGCAGCAGGCGCATGCCAGCGCGACCAGGCGAAGAAGAATACATTGGCCAGCAGCACTGCAAGGAACACGGCCTTCATGGGCGTCATCCTACGTGACGACGGGGGTGACTGCGGCAGGCCTTCCATGACCACCGCCTATGTGCGAGCCAGCAGGGCAAGGCCCTGCAGGACCAGGTCGGGCACGATCTGCAGCGTGGATGTCTGCATGACCTTGCTTACCCGTTCCGCATCACCGCCCGTAAGAAATACACGGGGCTCGGCGCTGACGCGGCGGCTGACCTCTACTATGGCACGGTCCGCAACCGCGGCGACCGCCAGCACCGCTCCATTGGCGACCGCCTGCGCGGTGTCGGTGGCCAGCAGGCCCGCGGCGCCGGAGGCATCGGCACCCGGCATGGCGGAAATCCGGCGTGCCTGGCGGGCAATGTCCGCGGTGCGGCCGAACAGCGCGTCTATCATCATCTGTACGCCCGGCAGAATCAGGCCGCCCAGATGCAGTCCTTTCGCGTCGACGCCGTCCACCGTCATCGCTGTGCCGGCATCGACCACGCAGGCCGCGCCGCCGGCCAGGCGATAAGCGGCGATCGTGGCCAGCCAGCGATCTACGCCATGTGCTGCAACGTCGCGATAGGCATGCGTAACTCCTTGCGCAACGGCGGCCACAACCGCGAACTGCGGCTCAACCTGCCACAGCCGCTGCGCTTCGGCGGCGATGCGCTCCTGCATTTCAATGCCCGCCACGTTAGCTACCAGCAGGCGCGCGGGACGGAAGCGCTCACGGAACAGCGCCTTCATCCATACCTGTGGATCCGCGTCCCGATGCACCAGCAACTGCTGCGGTGTCAACGCGCCGTCGAGCAACTGGGCCCATTTGAGAGTGGTATTGCCGATATCCAGCAGCAGGATCACCTTGCATCTCCCTTTCTCAGGCTAATTTCTCCGGAATTGAAGCGCAGCAGCCTGCCGGGCGTTTCCAGCAACAGCGCGCCCTCCTCATCGATGCCGCGGGCGATGCCGCTGTGAGTATTCTCGCCCACCAGCACGCGCACCGGCGCGGCCGCCAGGACATCGGCGCGGCGCCATTCATCGGCAAAGGTGTGAAAGCCGCTTTTCTGATATTCATTCAGCATGGCGATAAGCTCATCGACCAGTGCGGCCGCCAGGACGTTACGGATGTGCGCGGCTTCGGCAAGAACCTCGGACAGGGCCACCGCTTCGATAGCATGCACGGGTCCGTCAACGCTGTCGCGGATGCGTTGCCTCGCGGCGGCACCAAGCTGCAGGTTGAGGCCCAGACCTACGACAACGTACACCGGCCCGCCCGCTTCGGCGCGCAGCTCCGTCAGGATACCGCCCAGCTTGCGCCCCAGCAGCAGCAGATCGTTGGGCCATTTCAAGCCCGCACCCGCAACTTCAAACCGCCCCAGCGCCCGCATCACTGCCACCCCTGCCGCCAGGCTGAGCGCACTCAATTGGCGCGGAGTTTCCGTGAACAGACGATTTACCGACAAACAAAGGCTGCCGCCGAAAGGCGCAATCCATTCGCGTCCGCGCCGCCCGCGGCCGGCTGATTGATACTCGGCGAAGCACGCGTCGCTGCGCCCCGCAGGAAGATCCTCGACCTGCAGCAGGCTCTGGTTTGTGGAATTGGCCTGCAGCACCACATCGAGATTGCGCAGCTGCTGCCGGCTCGGCGCACCAAGCCCCTTGCGAATGGCGTCGGCATCCAGCAACTCCAGACCTGGCCGTGAACCCACGGGTTCGTACTGCCTCCAGCGATAGCCGTGCCGCGGCAGTCGTTCAATTTCCATACCCATGGTTCGCATTCCGTTCAGGGCTTTCCACACCGCAGTGCGGCTCACGCCCAGACTGCCGGCGAGTTGCTCGCCGGAGTGCCAACCGCCATCGGCCAGCATACCGATCAGGCGCTCGCGCACGCCGGATCGCGGAACTACTGTCGTCGCTGCCATGGCCGGCGCACGCGATGTTCATTGCCAGCGAACAGGCGCGCGATGTTGCCGCGGTGGGTGTACGCCACGAACGCGGCAAAGAAAATGCTGAACACCAGCAGGGGCGGCGACAGCGGTTCACCGGCAAAGCCCACGTACAGTGGCAAACTTGCGCCGGCACAGATCGTACCCAGCCCGACATAGCCGGTGATCAGAATAACAAGCGCCCACACCACCAGCACCGGCAAGAGCAGCGGCGGATGGATTCCGGCCAGCGCACCGATAAAAGTGGCCGCGCCCTTGCCACCGCGGAAACCGAACCATAGTGGATAAACATGCCCAAGAATGACGGCGGCCGCGCAGGCCATGGTCAGCCACTGCCGATTGACCTGGGCATCCACGCCGACTCCGGGAATATCCAGCGAGGGCAGCACGGCTACGGCCAGCACACCCTTGCCTATATCGATGAGCAATACCCAGAGTGCGAACAGCCTGCCGTGAGTACGCAGGGCATTGGTGCCACCGGCGTTACCGCTGCCCACGGCACGCAAGTCCTGTGTGCCCCGCAGGCGGCCAACGAGCAGCGCACCGAGGAGGGAGCCCAAGAGATAGCTCAGCAGCGACTTAAGACCCAGTTCCAGCACAGCACCACCTCGTCGGGAGTGACCAGCATTCTACAGGGGACGTCCGGGAGCCGCGATGTGGCGGCGGAGCTGCAGTTCATTCCCGGCGGGGCAGATGAATATCGGCCAGCATGCAGCGTACGCTGCCGCCTCCGTAGTGCTCGATGGTGGGAATGGGACTGGTCACGATGCCACCGTGTCGCTCCAGGCGCGCGCGCTGCGGCCCGTTCAGGCAGGACCAGGCCGAAGAGGACATGGCGATCAACGGCTCGCCAGCACGATCTGCCAATGCCAGCATGTTGCCGGCGAACGCGGCAACCTGCCCGAGGGAGATCTCAATAACCTCATGAGCAGTTTCCCGCAGCCGTCGCAGCACCGCCTGGCGACTGCGGTCGTCGCGGATCGAGTCGGTGCACAGCACCGCGAAATCCGCGCCCAGGCACATCATGACGTTGGTGTGATAAACGGGCACCCCGGCGCCGTCCACGGCTTCGAAGGTCACCGGCTCGTAGTCGAGCTGCTGGGCGAAGTCTCCGAGCACAGCGAGGTGGGTGCGTGGCGAGATGCAGGCATAGGCAAAGCGATTCACCCGATCAAGCACCAGGCTCCCGCTGCCCTCCAGATAGGCGCCGGAGAGCTCATGCCCGCTGAGGTCGACAATGCGCGCAATGCGCCAGGACCAGTCGGTTGTCAACCGCTGCAGTAACTCCACCCTGCGCTCTGTGCGGCGGTTCTCAGCAAGCAGCGGATAGAGCACGGCAGAACCGTCAGCATGAAAACTCACCCAGTTGTCGGCAAACACCGCGTCGGGTTTCACCGGCTCTGGCGTATCGTCGAACACACAGACTTCGACCCCGGCGAACATGAGCGCCTGGACCAGGGCCTCGAACTCGCCCAGTGCCAGATGGCTCGCCTCCCTGCCCGTCGATGCCGTCACGCGTGCCTGGAAGGCGTTGCTGGCTGCGGTCTCAGGATTGCCGGCAAAATGGGCTGGCCGGACCATCATCACGGCCCGCGCCAGAGCAGATTGAGGAGTCGGCGCTACCAACATGCCACCCACGCTACCAGAGACCCTTCAGCCGCACACCTCTGCGAAAATGCGCTTGAAATTGCCGCCAACGATCTTCTCCACCGCATCGTCGGAGTAACCGCGACGCCCCAGCGCCATGGCCAGGCGCTGCATCCGATCCACGCTGGCCAGTTCCTGCACCACAACGTGATTGGGGATGCGCTCGGAGCCAGGAATGCCGTGGGTTCGCCGAACATAGGCACGCATCCCGGTCAGGCTCGCTTCGGGATCGAACGTGGGATTGAGCGCGCCGTCGCTGCCGAAACCCACCTGCTCAATGCCCGCCACCTGCACGGCATGATCTATGTGGTTCACGACATGCTCGATTGTCGGCACATCTTCTTCGGTCAGCCACATGGACATATTGAATACGCCAAAAAACCCCCCTTTCCGGGCGAGCGCGCGAACAACAGCATCAGTTTTTGCGCGGCCAGTATCGAGCAGGGAGCGGCAGCTGGCGTGGGTGATTGCGCACGGCCGCGAGGAAAGGGCGATGGTCTCCAGCGTCGTGCGATCTCCGCAGTGAGACAGGTCCACCATCATGCGCAATCGATTCATATTGGTGACCACGGCCTCACCCAGGCGGCTGAGGCCGGCATTGGTTTTTTCCTGGTACGAATCACCCACCGCGTTGCGATCATTGTGGGTCAGCTGCAGCACCCGCAGGCCCTGAGCGTGGAAATTCTCGAGATTTTTGATGTTCTGCGCGTTGACCGACCAGGTTGACACACCCAGGATTGCCGCATCCTGACAGGCGAGAATGACGCCAAACCGGGAGGAATTCTTCGCGGCAACGATGTCCGCAGCGCGCAGAACCTTCAGATAGGGCGAACCGGCGCGTGCGAACTCGTCATTCCAGCGCTGCAGAGCTGCCGTGGCGTTCTCCTGATTGCGTGGATACATCTGCAGATCGAGCACTGCCGCTGTCATCCCCGCAGCGATTACCGGCGCCGGATCGGTGGCGGGTCCGTCAATCGAAAGGCTGTCAATAACAAAGGCGCGACGGTATGCATCCAGAGCACCACCAGCCCGGGCATTTGGTGCACTAGCGCACGCAGTAATTGCCAGCCCACCACAAATGAATTCCCTGCGACCGAAACGCAGACCTTGCTTGACTACATTCCTGGGTGCCATGGCTCGCTCCGGCAAATATACGGAACACCAAGCATAGAGGCGGAGAACCTCCGGCCGGCAGCCATTTATGCTGAGGGTGAGGGCAAAGAATCGTAAGTCTCTATCCGCCGGACACTGGCAAAAGAAAACCCCCGAGCCTTGCGGCAAGGGGGTTTTGGTTTAAGAGCCTGGCAGTGACCTACTCTGGCATGGCCTGCGGCCACACTACCATCGGCGCGGAGCGTTTTCACTTCCGAGTTCGGTATGGGATCGGGTGGTTCCCACTCGCTATTGCCGCCAGGCAAACTGTTCGGGAAACCGGCCGGCGCACGCGCCCACCGCTTTCCCTGATCCGGATCACTTGGTTTTTGACGACCAGTCTTGGATGTCGCAAAGGCGATATCAACACCGTCGCACGGTCTCGGGACCGCTTGGGTGTTATATGGTCAAGCCTCACGGGCAATTAGTACTGGTTAGCTCAACGCATTACTGCGCTTACACACCCAGCCTATCAACGTCGTAGTCTTCGACGGCCCTTTAGGGGGATCAAGTCCCCGGGAAATCTAGTCTTGGGGGGGGCTTCCCGCTTAGATGCTTTCAGCGGTTATCCCGTCCGTACATAGCTACCCGGCAGTGCCACTGGCGTGACAACCGGAACACCAGAGGTACGTTCACTCCGGTCCTCTCGTACTAGGAGCAACTCACCCTCAAATTTCCAACGCCTACGGTAGATAGGGACCGAACTGTCTCACGACGTTCTGAACCCAGCTCGCGTACCACTTTAATTGGCGAACAGCCAAACCCTTGGGAGCTGCTACACCCCCAGGATGTGATGAGCCGACATCGAGGTGCCAAACTCCTCCGTCGATGTGGACTCTTGGGAGGAATAAGCCTGTTATCCCCGGAGTACCTTTTATCCGTTGAGCGATGGCCCTTCCATACAGAACCACCGGATCACTATGACCAGCTTTCGCTACTGCTCGACCTGTCCGTCTCGCAGTTAAGCACCCTTATGCCATTGCACTCTATGCGCGATGACCGACCGCGCTGAGGGTACCTTTGCACTCCTCCGTTACTCTTTGGGAGGAGACCGCCCCAGTCAAACTACCCACCATACACTGTCCCCAACCCGGATTACGGGCCAAGGTTAGAACTGCGAACATGCCAGGGTGGTATTTCAAGGTTGGCTCCACGCAGACTAGCGTCCACGCTTCAAAGCCTCCCACCTATCCTACACAAGCAAGTTCAAAGTTCAGTGTAAAGTTGTAGTAAAGGTTCACGGGGTCTTTCCGTCTTACCGCAGGTACGCCGCATCTTCACAGCGATTTCAACTTCACTGAGTCTCGGGTCGAGACAGTGTGGCCAGCGTTACGCCATTCGTGCAGGTCGGAACTTACCCGACAAGGAATTTCGCTACCTTAGGACCGTTATAGTTACGGCCGCCGTTTACCGGGGCTTCGATCAAGAGCTTCGCCTTGCGGCTAACCCCATCACTTAACCTTCCGGCACCGGGCAGGCGTCAGACCCTATACATCCACTTACGTGTTCGCAGAGTCCTGTGTTTTTGGTAAACAGTCGCAGCCACCAATTACCTGAGACCTCGATGAGCTCACGGAGCAAGTCCGGTCACCCAAAGAGGCATACCTTCTCCCGAAGTTACGGTGCTATTTTGCCTAGTTCCTTCACCCGAGTTCTCTCAAGCGCCTTGGGAGATTATCTCCCCACCCACCAGTGTCGGTTTACGGTACGGTCAGTCTTAACCTGAAGCTTAGAGGCTTTTCCCGGGAGCATGGCATTAATCACTTCGCAGACCGAAGTCTGCTCGCACTCACTTCTCGGGGATAGCGCATCTCCGGATTTGCCAAGAGATGCCCCCTACGAGCTTGGACGGCACTGCTGCCGCTGATCTAGCCTTCTCCGTCACCCCATCGCAGTTAAGCCTGGTGCAGGAATGTTAACCTGCTTTCCATCGACTACGCCTTTCGGCCTCGCCTTAGGAACCGACTCACCCTCAGCCGATTAACGTGGCTCAGGAAACCTTGGGTTTACGGCGAGCGGGTTTTTCACCCGCTTTAACGTTACTCATGTCAGCATTCGCACTTCTGATACCTCCAGCACACCTCGCAGTGCACCTTCGCAGGCTTACAGAACGCTCCCCTACCGCTTACACCTCCGAAGAGATGCAAACCCACAGCTTCGGTGCCCGGCTTGAGCCCCGTTATATCTTCCGCGCGAGCCAACTAGACCAGTGAGCTATTACGCTTTCTTTAAAGGATGGCTGCTTCTAAGCCAACCTCCTGGCTGTCTGAGCTTTCTCACATCGTTCACCACTTAGCCGGAACTTTGGGACCTTAGATGGTGGTCTGGGTTGTTGCCCTTTTCACGACGGACGTTAGCACCCGCCGTGTGTCTCCCGAGCATTACTTCAGGGTATTCGGAGTTTGCATAGGGTTGGTAGTCCGGGATGGACCCCTAGCCTAAACAGTGCTCTACCCCCCTGAGTATTCACTCGAGGCACTACCTAAATAGCTTTCGGGGAGAACCAGCTATCGCCAGCCTTGGTTAGCCTTTCACTCCTATCCACACCTCATCGACGCACTATTGCAACAGTGGTTCGTTCGGACCTCCAGTGGGTATTACCCCACCTTCATCCTGGACATGGATAGATCGGCTGGCTTCGGGTCTATTCCCAGCGACTGTGGCGCCCTATTAAGACTCGGTTTCCCTACGGCTCCCCTATTCGGTTAGCCTTGCCACTGAAAATAACTCGCTGACCCATTATACAAAAGGTACGCCGTCACCCCCTTGCGGAGGCTCCGACTGCTTGTACGCATACGGTTTCAGGTTCTATTTCACTCCCCTCTCCGGGGTTCTTTTCGCCTTTCCCTCACGGTACTGGTTCACTATCGGTCGATAGAGAGTATTTAGCCTTGGAGGATGGTCCCCCCATGTTCAAGCAGGATTACTCGTGTCCCGCCCTACTCTTCGTTGGTCATCGACTTCGCCTTTCATGTACGGGGCTATCACCCGCTATGGCCGGACTTTCCAGACCGTTCCACTAGACTCTATCGACTGGTTCCAACTGGGCTGCTCCCGGTTCGCTCGCCACTACTACGGGAATCTCGGTTGATTTCTATTCCTCCGGTTACTGAGATGTTTCAATTCACCGGGTTTGCTCCGTACACCTATGTATTCAGTGCACGGTACCGCTAATGCGGTGGGTTTCCCCATTCAGAGATCTCCGGATCAAAGGTTGTTTGCCACCTAACCGAAGCATTTCGCAGGCTACCACGTCTTTCATCGCCTTCTATCGCCAAGGCATCCACCATATGCGCTTATTCACTTGACCATATAACCCCAAGGAGTCGGGGCCATACGGCGCTGATTCTCGCAAATGCGACATCCAAAAAATACAAGCAGAAATGCTTGAAAATTGGGCGTCAAAAAAACAAGTGTCCAGATTTTTAAAGAGCAGACACACAGGGCAAACCTGCGTGCCGACAAAACTTGCGGCGTGGGTGGTGGAGCCAGACGGGATCGAACCGACGACCTCCTGGATGCAAACCAGGCGCTCTCCCAGCTGAGCTATGGCCCCCGATCTTGCCCAGGACATGCCCGACGGCGCGGCAGTCCTGGTGGGTCTGGGAGGAGTTGCACCCCCGACCTCACCCTTATCAGGGGTGCGCTCTAACTAACTGAGCTACAGACCCAGAACTTCTGCAGCCGCGTCAGTCGCTATCTTCCACGGATGCAGACCTGAGGTCCACAAATCCATGGCTGCGGACCTTCAAGGTCCACGAGGCTCGACGGGCCGCCGCCCACGCTTGTCCGGCCTGTCGGCCGGCAAATAATCAACAGGTAACTTGTGTTGGGAACTCACGCCGCTCGCTCTTCGGGCGTGTTTCTCTTTAAAGGAGGTGATCCAGCCGCACGTTCCCGTACGGCTACCTTGTTACGACTTCACCCCAGTCATTGACCACACCGTGGTAGGCGCCCTCCTTGCGGTCAGGCTACCTGCTTCTGGTGCAAACAACTCCCATGGTGTGACGGGCGGTGTGTACAAGACCCGGGAACGTATTCACCGCGACAATGCTGATTCGCGATTACTAGCGATTCCAACTTCACGGAGTCGAGTTGCAGACTCCGATCCGGACTACGATCGGCTTTATGGGATTGGCTCCCTCTTGCGAGTTGGCAACCCTTTGTACCGACCATTGTAGCACGTGTGTAGCCCTGGCCATAAAGGCCATGATGACTTGACGTCATCCCCACCTTCCTCCGGTTTGTCACCGGCGGTCTCCTTAGAGTGCCCACCCGAAGTGCTGGCAACTAAGGACAAGGGTTGCGCTCGTTGCGGGACTTAACCCAACATCTCACGACACGAGCTGACGACAGCCATGCAGCACCTGTGTTCCGGTTCCCTTTCGGGCACAACCATATCTCTACGGTCTTCCGGACATGTCAAGGCCAGGTAAGGTTCTTCGCGTTGCATCGAATTAAACCACATGCTCCACCGCTTGTGCGGGTCCCCGTCAATTCCTTTGAGTTTCAACCTTGCGGCCGTACTCCCCAGGCGGACAACTTAACGCGTTAGCTGCGACACCGAGAGGCAATTCCTCCCAACGTCTAGTTGTCATCGTTTATGGCGTGGACTACCAGGGTATCTAATCCTGTTTGCTCCCCACGCTTTCGCACATGAGCGTCAGTATTGGGCCAGGCAGTCGCTTTCGCCACTGATGTTCCTTCCGATATCTACGCATTTCACCGCTACACCGGAAATTCCACTGCCCTCTCCCATACTCCAGTCATGCAGTTTCGGATGCAGTTCCCAGGTTGAGCCTGGGGCTTTCACACCCGACTTACAAAACCGCCTACGCGCGCTTTACGCCCAGTAATTCCGATTAACGCTCGCACCCTCTGTATTACCGCGGCTGCTGGCACAGAGTTAGCCGGTGCTTTTTCTGTAGGTTAAGTCAAGACCCCGGGATATTAGCCCGAAGCTTTTCGTCTCTACTAAAAGTGCTTTACAACCCGCAGGCCTTCTTCACACACGCGGCGTCGCTGGATCAGGGTTTCCCCCATTGTCCAATATTCCCCACTGCTGCCTCCCGTAGGAGTCTGGGCCGTGTCTCAGTCCCAGTGTGGCTGGTCGTCCTCTCAGACCAGCTACGGATCGTCGCCTTGGTGGGCCGTTACCCCGCCAACCAGCTAATCCGACTTGGGCTCATCCGATAGCGCAAGGCCTTGCGGTCCCCTGCTTTCCCTACCTCCCGATATGAGAAGTAGACGTATGCGGTATTAGCCAACCTTTCGGCTGGTTATTCCCCACTACTGGGTAGATTCCCAAGCATTACTCACCCGTCCGCCGCTCGTCAGCACGTATTGCTACGCCTGTTACCGCTCGACTTGCATGTGTTAAGCACGCCGCCAGCGTTCAATCTGAGCCAGGATCAAACTCTTCAATTAAGACTTCGAGACTATACAAAAAAGAGTAGATCAAAGGCCCAACTGTGAGCTTCAGGAGTTGCTCCCTTACGGGATCGCCTCCATCTGCTCGCTGGACTTCTGGTCACTCGGTCTACGCCCTGAAGCGCTCGACGCGAGTCCCCACACAAATTACCTGTTTGATTTTTAAAGAGCAGCCGAGGCCCTCATCGGACGGTCTCGGCGGGAAGGCGCGGGAGTATAGCGGAGGTTCGCGGTCCGTCAACTCTTTTCGGGCACCATTTTTACCCGCGCCGCGCGCCGCTTGCCTACCTGCAGCACAAGCGACTGTCCGGGCAGCAGCAGCAGCCCTTCATCGGCTATTTTTTCGCCATTAATCCGCACTGCACCAGCGCGGATATCACGGTGGGCAGCCGAGGTGCTCGCGGCCAGACCTGCCTCCTTGAGCACATTGGGAAGCTTCGCCCCCTCGAGACCGGCCACGATGGTCTTTTCCTCCAGTTCCGCAGGCAGTTCACTGCGCTGGAAACGTGCGACAAATCCCGTCTGGGCTGCTTCAGCGGCCAGCGCGCCGTGGAAACGGGCCACGATTTCCCGCGCCAGCTCGAATTTTACGTCCCGCGGATTGCGCCCGCCAGCCACTTCTTTGTGCAGCCCGGCAATTTCCACCGCGGGACGTAGACTCAGCAACTCGTAGTAGCGCCACATAAGCACGTCGGAGATGGACATGATTTTGCCGAACATCTCCGCCGGCGGCTCGGTGATTCCAACGTAATTTCCAAGGGATTTTGACATTTTCTGCACGCCATCCAGCCCCTCCAGCAGCGGCATGGTCATCACCACCTGGGATTCCTGTCCGTACCGCTTCTGTAGCGTGCGCCCCATCAGCAGATTGAATTTCTGATCGGTGCCGCCCAGCTCCACATCTGCCTGCAGCGCCACTGAGTCATAGCCCTGCATAAGAGGGTAGTAGAACTCCAGGATGCTGATGTCCCGCCCCTCCCTGAATCGTCGCTTGAAATCATCCCGTTCCAGCATGCGCGCCACGGTGAATTTTGCGCCGATCTGCGAAAAGGCAATGACGCCCATGGCATTCAGCCATTCGCTGTTGAAGCGGATCCGGGTCCTGCTCTCGTCGAGGATCTTAAACACCTGCTCCGCATAGGTCCTGGCGTTTTCCTGTACCTGCCCGGGGGTCAGAACCTTGCGCGTTTCCGAAACGCCAGTGGGATCGCCCACCATGCCGGTAAAATCCCCGATCAGGAAAGTGATCTCATGGCCGAACTGCTGGAACTGGCGCATCTTGTTGAGCAGCACGGTATGGCCGAGATGCAAATCAGGAGCCGTGGGATCGAAACCGGCCTTTACCCGCAGGGGCTTCCCGCGCTGGAGTTTTTCGCGCAGCTCCGCCTCTACGATGACCTCGCTGGCGCCGCGCAGCAGATCGGGAAGCTGCTCATTGACGGTGGACATGTAAACCTCAAGCGGACTGGAACTGACCGGAAATTCCGCAGCCTTACGAGCTGCGGGCCGCTGCAGTGCGGTGCGACCGCCTGCGGCGGGGGCGGAACTGTAGCAGGAATCTCCCTTCCTGCGGTTGACCCCCGCGGCCATGAAAGATACCTTAAGCGACTGTTTTCCCTGAACTTTGGAGCCACCGCTCGTGCGCACTCCGCCATCTCCCCTCGAGATCGACTACAGCACCCGCACCGGGCGTAGTCGCAAACCCGGGCATCGAGTACTCGTAGGCGCGGTGGTGGCCACCGCTTTGCTGACTTATTTCCTGCTGCGCGCCCCCGAGGCTGTTTCACCGTCCGGCCCTCTACAAGCCAAGGCTGTTCCGGAGGAAGGTATTGCCGAGGCCGGTGCGGCGCTCGCCTCCGGGGAACAGCTGACCGCAGGCAGCGGACCTCAGCTCCCGGAGTCGCTGCAGGCCGGAGAGGACTTTGAATACCTGCATGTGGTCATCAAGCGCAACGACACGCTCGACCGGATTTTCCGCCAGAACAAGCTGAGCATCGCCGACCTGGCGCGGCTGCGAAACCTCACCGACGTGCGCGAAGCCCTGGATTTTCTGCGTCCCGGCGATGCGCTGACTATCTCGCACCGCGACGGCGAGGTGCAGAGGCTGGTGCGCAAGCTCAACGATGTCCAGACCCTGACAGTCGCCCGCCAGCCCGAGGGTTTCACCGCCCGCGTACTGGAGAATCCTCTGGAATCAACGGTGGAGCGCAGACAGGGCAGCATCACCTCATCCCTGTTTCTGGCCGCCGGCGAGGCTGGCCTTTCAGACCAGACCACCATGGTGCTGGCCAACATCTTCGGCTGGGACATCGACTTCGTGCTCGATATCCGCAGCGGCGATGCGTTTACCGTGGTGTACGAGAAGCTCTGGCAGGACGGTGAGTTGTTACGCGACGGCAATATCCTGGCGGCGGAGTTCGTCAACAACGGCCGCACTTTTCGGGCGGTACGCTACGAACGCGCCGATGGCGCGGCGGAGTACTTCACGCCGGAGGGACGCAGCATGCGCAAGGCCTTCCTGCGCGCGCCACTGGAATTCAGCCGCGTCAGTTCCAACTTCAACCCCAACCGCCGCCATCCCATTCTCAACACCATCCGTGCCCACAAGGGCGTGGACTATGCGGCGCCTCACGGCACGCCGGTACGGGCAGCGGGCGATGGCCGTGTGCAATCGCGCGGATGGAACGGTGGCTACGGCAACGCCATCATTCTCGAGCACGGCGGCGGCATTACCACGCTGTACGGACACCTGTCGAAGTTTGCCAGAGGCCTGAAGCAGGGCCAGCGTGTCAAACAAGGCGAGTTGATCGGCTATGTAGGTAAGACCGGTCTGGCCAGCGGGCCGCATCTGCACTACGAATACCGCCTCAATGGCGTGCACCGCAATCCCCGCACGGTAAAGCTTCCTGATGCGGACCCCATTGCACCTGAACTGCTGGCCGATTTCAGAAAGCGCACCGCACCTTTGCTGGCCAAACTGGACCGCGGCGACAAGGACAGCCTGCTAGCACAGAACTAGCTGGCCCCGGAGACAACGCGACTGCGAAGACAGAACGCTCTGGAACGCATTTCAGAACACAGTGCGTATGAAGAACTGTCCGGGCCCGGTGGTTTTTTGGCGTAACCTCTCTATCATGAGATTGCGTCGGCCTCGCAGCGCCATTTCGGGCGGTGGAATCATCCACGTCTGCGAAACACAGCTGTAACACACCCATCCCACCTCGACTGCTATCCTGCCAGGCCGCATGAGCACCAACGCCTCCGACCTGAATTCTCCCGAGTATTTCCTCAACCGCGAGCTGAGCTTCCTCGAGTTCAACCAGCGCGTGCTGGAACAGTGCAAGGACGAAGCACTCCCCCTGCTGGAGAGGGTGCGCTTCCTCGGCATTTCCTGCAGCAACCTCGATGAATTTTTCGAGATCCGCGTTTCAAGCCTCAAGCAGCGCATCGAACTGGGCTCACTGCAGGCCGCGCCCGACACCCTCTCCCTGCCAGAGCAGCTCACCGCCATCCACAAGCGTACCTCGGCTCTGGTACAGCAGCAGTACCGCCTGCTCAACGAGGTGCTGGGCCCGGCGATGGAAGCAGCCAGCATCCGCTTTGTGACGCCGGCAAGCTGCACGCCCGTGCAGGCACAGTGGCTGGAGGAGCATTTCGAACGCGAGGTCGAGCCGGTACTCACGCCGCTGGGCCTGGACCCCGCGCGGCCCTTCCCGCGCATCCAGAACAAGAGCCTGAACTTCATTGTCGAACTGCGCGGCGAGGACGCCTTCGGGCGCAACACCACGCTGGCCGTGGTACAGGCGCCACGATCATTACCGCGCATCATCTGCATTCCCGGCAGCGGCGCCGAGCAGCATGTGGTGTACCTGTCCGCGCTGATGGAAGCTTTCGTAGCCAAACTGTTCAGCGGCATGCAGGTCCTCGGCTGCTACCAGTTTCGTGTCACGCGCAATAGCGACCTGTTCGTCGATGAGGAGGAGGTCGACGACCTGCTGCGGGCGGTCGAGGGCGAACTCGCCCATCGTCGCTATGGCGAGGCGGTACGGCTGGAAACCGCACTTGACTGCCCGCCTGCCATCACCTCTTTTCTCCTCAACCACTTCGCGCTGGCAGAAGATGACCTGTACCCGGTCGACGGACCGGTCAATCTCAACCGCCTGATGGCCATCTACGACCTGGTTGACCGCCCGGATCTGAAGTACCCGGTATTTACACCGGGTATACCGCGACGACTTCAGGGCGGGGCAGATATCTTCGCGGCCTTGCGGCACAAGGATCTGCTGGTACACCACCCCTTCCAGAGTTTCACGCCGGTCACGGAGTTTGTCCGCCAGGCTGCCGCCGATCCCACGGTGCTGGCAATCAAACAAACCCTGTACCGCACCGGCGCTGATTCGCAAATCGTAAAGGCGCTCATAGAGGCGGCGCAAAACGGCAAGGACGTGACGGTCATAATTGAACTGCGCGCACGCTTTGACGAGGAGGCCAACATAGAACTGGCCACCCAGCTGCAGGAGGCTGGCGCCCACGTCATGTACGGGGTGGTCG
>JAJFKF010000019.1 GCA_021773365.1 Gammaproteobacteria bacterium
TGAAGGTCAACCGCTCCACCTCGTTTGTAGTGCCCACCCCGCGCGACGGGCTGATCCCGCGGGTCGACTACGATTTCACCGACACTCCCGGCGGGCTGCCCTGGAGCCTGACCGATGAAAACGGCGTGCCCACCGGAACGAGTATCGGTCTGGCGGCGGCCATCGACGGCGGCAATCCGGACCTGACGCCGGAGACTGCCAACTCACTGAGTGCGGGCTTTGAATTCTCGCCCCCGGTTCTGCCCGGACTGAGCTTGCGGGTGACCTGGCATCAAACCGAGTACAGCAACCGCATCGGACCCTCTCCGGTCATACAGTGGATCGAAGGGACGGATTTCGCCGCCAAGTATCCCAATATCTCCTTGCACGAGAACGGCGGGTTGATCTGGGATCTGCGTGCGTTCAACTACTCGGCAGTGGACGTGGAGGGTATCGACTACCAATTGCGCTACAACCGGGATACCGGCTATGGACAGATGCTGATCTCGGCCAACGTGGGCTATACGGCAAAGTACGAGCGCCTGGCGCTGCCGGGTGAAGCGCCGATCAATGAAGTCGCCAGCGTGGACGTGCTCTCTCAGTCCGTCGTGCCGCGTTATCGCTACAGCGCCAACTTCGGCTGGTATCGGGGCGGGTTGGCGCTCAACCTCGACCTGAGCACGGCCAGTTCCACCATCAGCCGCGCGCCGTCGGCTGCCGCCGGCGGCTTTATCCGGCGCATCGGTAAGTACGCGGTGGCCACTGATCTGATTCTCAGTTATGACTTCGATCGCGCGCAGGGCGGTTTTGCCTCCGCCTGGCTGGACGGTACCGTGCTGTCAATGAAAGTGCTCAATGTACTGGACGATCATCCCAGGTACTTCATTCTCAACGAGACCACCGGCGAGGACGGTCCATCGGAGTTCAACGCCAATCTGGCCGATCCGCGCGGACGCATGCTCCATGTCGGATTGACGCGCCGCTTTTAGCGCGGTGGCCTGACTTATCTTCCATTCTGACAGCCGGGTGTCGTGCTCTGCGCGGCACTGGGCGCCATCAATACGAGTATTTATGATGAATATGAAGTTGCTGTTGAAGTCGATTATGGGCCTGGCGCTGACACTGGCATTGACCTTCGTGCTGAGCTTGGGCGTGAACTTCGCCGCGAACGGTGCGCGCGCATCGGCGCCGGCCGCTGCCGCTGATCCAGCCGGTGCGGCGCTCGAGCAGCTCGAGCACCTGCGCAGGGCACAGCCGGACGAGTCGCTGGATCACGATGCGCAGATGGACTGGTACCAGGCGCATGTGATCGAGCTTTGCCTTGCCGCGGAACAGGTCATCAAGCGGTTTCCCGAGGACTCGCGGCGCTGGAGGGCCGTCTTTGTTTACGACTCGTGCGTGTCCAAGCTGCAGCGGATTACGGGCACGCACAAGTACAGCGCGGATGCGCTGATGGCGCAGGCACTCGAGGCGGACGATATCCGGGATGAAGATTGGGCGTTGATCAAGAGTGATGAAATTCGCTCGCAGTTCTCGTCAGTTTCTGCTGTTGCCGCGGATGGTGAAACGGACCCGCTGGCGGCGGTTCGCCGCGAGATCGACGTACTGGCTGCGCGTGCGCCCGATGCCGCCAACCTGCCGATTCTCGAGGTCTGGTATGCCAACGCGCTGGGGCGACGCGACCCGCCCCTCAGGAAGGCGCATCTGGAGCAGATGAGTCGCAGCGCCAATACCGGTGTCGCCGACATGGGGACGGGCATACTGCGCTTCATGCGCATGCGCGAGACCCCGATGGAGGTGAAGTTCACGGCCATCGACGGCCGCGAGGTGGATCTGCGCGATCTGCGCGGCAAGGTCGTGCTGGTAGATTTCTGGGCCATGTCCTGCGGGCCCTGCCTGGCCGAGCTGCCGAATCTCAAGGCCGTCTACGAGAAGTATCACGACAAGGGCTTCGAGGTGATCGGCATCGCACTGGACGGCCCCCAGCATAAGCAGAGACTGCAAAAGTTTGTCGCTGAAAGGCAGATCGAGTGGCCGCAGTTCCTCGACGAGGAGAACAAACGCAACCGGCTGGCGGTGCGCTATGGCATCACCGGAATCCCCGCACCGCTGTTGCTGGACAAGGAAGGTCTGCTGGTACACGACAAGGCCCGCGGCGAGGTGCTGGAGGCGCAGGTCCGCAAGCTGCTCGGCAGCTGAGGTGCCCGATAAAGACCGGCGGTCCACCACGGACCGCCGGTCAGGTTACTCCGCGTCTGATCCTTCCGCGATGCCCTCGAACAAGGGCGTACTCAGATAACGCTCGCCGGTATCCGGCAGCATGGCCAGAATGACCGAATCCTTGGGCGCCTTCTGCGCGACCTGGAGCGCCGCAGCCATGGTGGCGCCGGAGGAGATACCGCAGAAGATGCCTTCCTTCTGCGCCAGCGCCCGCGCGGTGGCAATGGCGTCCTGATCGGACACCGTGAGAATCTCATCGGCCACTTCGCGGTTCAGCACTTCGGGCACGAAGTCCGGCGTCCAGCCCTGGATCTTGTGCGGGCTGAACTCCTTGCCGGTGAGCAGCGAGGCGACTTCCGGCTCGGCCACCATGATGCGCACGCCGGGACGGGCCTTCCTGATCATCTCGCCTGCGCCGGTGAGCGTGCCGCCGGTGCCCCAGCCGGTCACCCAGAAGTCCAGACGCTGGCCGGCAAAGTCGCTGAGAATCTCCGGGCCGGTGGTATTGCGGTGGTACTCGGGGTTGGCGGGATTCTCGAACTGACGCGCGAGGAACCAGCCGTTCTTGTCGGCCAGCTCCTTTGCCTTGCGCACCATGCCGCTGCCGCGTTCGGCGGCCGGGGTAAGCACCACCTTCGCGCCCATCATGCGCATGATCTTGCGGCGCTCGACCGAGAAGGAATCAGCCATGGTGGCGACGAAGGGATAGCCCTTGGCGGCGCAGACCATGGCCAGTGCAATGCCGGTGTTGCCGGAGGTGGCCTCGACGACGGTTTGTCCGGGTTTGAGGGCGCCGGATCTTTCCGCATCTTCAATTATGGCGATGGCCAACCGGTCCTTGACCGAGGAGAGCGGATTGAAGAATTCACATTTGGCGTAAATCGTGACATGAGCAGGCGCCAGACGGTTGATGCGCACAACAGGCGTGCGGCCGATGGTTCCCAGAATGCTGTCGTGGATCATGCTGTGTCTTCCCGGAGGTGGTGAATTCAGTGCCGAGTATGCTCGCGTCGGTCGCCAGGGGTAAACACCGTGGGCGGCAGGCTTGTTTTCCAGGCGCAGTTCGCCATAGGGTATCTCCCATGTCCTCGCCCATGTCCTCGCCCATGTCCGCCCGCCGTATCGCCAGACTGCAGCAGCCCTTTGCCATGCGACTGGGAGGCGCCCTGCAGGCGGGAGAAATCGCCTTTGAGACCTGGGGGGCGCCCAATGCCGCGCGGGATAATGGCATTCTGATTTTTACCGGCCTGTCGCCATCAGCCCACGCGGCTTCATCCGCGCAGGATGTCGCGCCCGGTTGGTGGGAGGACATGATCGGTCCGGGCCGGCCCTTCGATACCGGCCGCTGGTTTGTTGTCTGTGTGAATTCGCTTGGCAGCTGCTACGGCTCGACGGGTCCTGCATCCATCGATCCGGATACCGGGCAGCCCTACCAGCTGCGCTTTCCCGTGCTGACCGTGGAAGACATCGCGCGCGGCGGCCATGAGGTCGTCCGCAGTCTCGGGCTGGGAAGTCTGGCCGTTGTTGCCGGGCCTTCGCTGGGCGGCATGAGTGCGCATGCTTGCTGCGCGC
This sequence comes from Gammaproteobacteria bacterium, assembly GCA_021773365.1. Taxonomy (GTDB): domain Bacteria; phylum Pseudomonadota; class Gammaproteobacteria; order Steroidobacterales; family Steroidobacteraceae; genus JAJFKF01. The sequence continues at coordinate 3,772 of JAJFKF010000019.1, forward strand.
TGTATCCGGGATTCGCCCGTGGCCTTATCTCGATTTCCACGGGCGTGCGGTCGACGCCCTTCGCCATTGCGCTGCGCTCATTGCAAAGAGAGATGATCCGGCGTGATCCGGCCTGGGCTGATGGTGACTACTCGCCGGATGCGCCGCCGATTTCCGGCATGCGCCTGGCACGCAAGCTCGGCATGATCACCTATCGTTCCGCCGACGAGTGGCAGCTGCGTTTCGGCCGCGAACGGGCGTCTCTGGGGCGCCGCTCTGGTGATCCCTTCGGTATTGATTTTGAAATCGAGAGCTACCTGGAAGCGCAGGCGGCGAAGTTTGTCGGTCAGTTCGATGCGAATTGTTATCTGTACCTGTCGCGCGCCATGGACCTGTTCGACCTGGCCGAGCATGGCGGCTCGGTAAGTGCCGCCCTGAAGCGCAGCGCCCTGCAGCGCGCGCTGGTCATCGGTGTGGAAACGGACCTGCTGTTTCCCCTGGCCGGTCAGCGTGAACTGGCCAAAGGCCTGATCCAGGCCGGCGTCGAGACGCGGTTTGAACCGCTGGCCTCCATTCAGGGGCACGATGCGTTTCTGGTTGACATGGAGCGCTTCCGGCCGGTGGTGGATGAGTTTCTGCGCGGGCTGTAGCGGCCGCTGCGAAATTCAGCGGATCAACGCTCCGGCGGCGTCTTTCTCGACGGCTAGTTTGCTGTTGGCCTTCAGGAACAGCAGCAGGGTCTGGGGATCGTCGGCGCGGAAGACGCCGGTCAGGCGCAGTGCGCCGGCGGTTTTGTTCACCAGCCGTAGTCGATAGTCATTGTTGTAGCGGTTGAACTCGGCAACGATGTCGGCGAGGGTATCGTCGCGGAACACCAGTCGCCGCTCACGCCAAGCCACCGCATCGACTATGTTTGTCACCGCCAGTCTGGAGATGGCACCGTTGGCCGCAATTCGCGCTTCCTCTCCGGCCTTCAGCTCATGCCTGTCCGTCCGGGTGGGTTGACGACCGGGCGGCGTTTTTATCCGCGTACCTTCGCTCGCGGTTACCCGCACCGCGCCCTCGATAACCGACACCTTTATTCCGTCCGCCTGTCGATTCACATTGAATTGCGTGCCGATGGCCTGGACCACTGCCTTGCCTGCATCGACACGGAACGGCCGCGCCGGATCTTTCTCCACCGCAAACAGTGCTTCGCCCCGCAACAGCCGTACCTCGCGCGCGGCGACGGAATACTGCACGCGAAGTTTTGAATATGTGTTGAGATAGACAATCGATCCGTCCGCCAGCTTGACCGTGCGCTGCTCGCCCTTGTCGGTAGAATAGATCTGAGCGCGGCCCGGCCCGAAGACCAACAGCAGCGCCCCTGCGGTTATGGCTGCCAACGCTGCGGCGGCGCTTGTCCACCACTTTCCTCTCCCTCGTGCGGGGGAGGGTAGGGACGGCGTGCGGGGCGTGACCGGCTCGTCAACCGATCCTTGCAGGGACACCACATTCGCCTGTGCCTCCTGCACCATTCGCCGCACATCGATTCCGCACAGGGAATCCGCTCCATTGAAGGTTTCCCAGGCCGCTGCCGCCGACAGATACGCTTCCACATTCTGCGGCGAAGCCTTGAGCCACGCTGCGAAGCGATCCAGCGCTACGGGATGGGTGGTGTCGTCAAAGTCCACCACCCACTGTGCGGCCTGCTCGGCTACGCTGGTTTCCTGCAAGCGGGCGCTCATGATTGCTCGTTCCTTTGATGCTCCATCGCTGCAGCCCGGCACTGCGCGACGGCCTGACACAGGTACTTCTTGACCGTATGGGCCGACAGCCCCAGCTCCGTGGCGATCTCCCCATGCGACATCCCGTCCCGCTTTCTCAGCACGAACACGGCGCGCATCATCGGCGGCAGGGGCCCCAGGACGCGCCTGAGCCGCAGTTCCGCAAGAAGTCCCGCGCTGGCGTCCGGCTGGCTGGCTGCGGCGGCCTCCAGAGGGTGCTCCACCAACTCCTCCGCCGCTTCCGAATCGAACATGACCGGATCACGCTGGCGTTGCAGCCGGAACTCGTAGACCAGATTGAGCGCAATGCGATACAGGAACGCCCGCGGATTGCGGATCAACTCTCCGTCGGCCACACGCAGCAGGCGCAAGTACACTTCCTGCGCCAGATCCTGAGCGTTCTGGTTGTGATGCAGGCGCTGCATGAGAAAGCTATGCAGCGCAGCACGATGCTGCTCGAACGCGGCCTGCGCGAAGCTTGATGAGATCTGACCCTTGGCTGACGATCGTTTTTCGGTGTCCACAACTGACGCTCAAGACAGGACTGCACAATACTAGACTGCAACCGGATGGCAATCGGGGTAGTCTTTCTTCTCCGGGGGTATGCGCGGGATTCTTTCTACCCCTTTCTCGTTTCTCATCAGTCTCTACCCGGTGGCGGCCCAATTCACGCCCGTCCATTGGAGAATCGTATGAATCTGCTGAAGACCGTCGTGCTGGGGATTATGGTGGTATTTTCCGGCGCAGTCGCCGCCGTTGAGCCAGCTCCGCGGTTCGTGGTGCTGGATATACCCGCGCAACCACTGAGCGATGCGCTCAGCCAGTTTGCCAAGCAGTCCGGCCTGCAGATCGTGTTTCACTCCCAGATCGGCAAGGGCGTCACCACCTCGCGTCTGAGCGGCCGCTTCACGCCGCAAGCGGCGCTGGATCGCTTGCTGCGGAACACCGGGCTTGAGTATTCCTACCTGAAAGACGACGCGGTGGCGATTCGTTCGGTCCAGGACAAAATCCCCTCAGCCGAGGCAGGGATGAAGGCCGGTGGCGCGGAGCGGCCCTCGCTGCAACTGGCGCTACGGGAAACCGGTCCGTCTGCGGATCCTCAGACAGTGAAGAATTCGGAAGACGAATCGCGCAACAAGGAATCCACAGCGGCATCCTCCACGCCGAGCGAGACCGCCATCGTCGTCACCGGCACGCGCCTGCGCAACGTATCCCCGGCGTCGCCTTCCGTGGTGATTACCCGCGATGAAATCGACCAGCGCGGTTATAACTCGATCGAAGACATTCTCAGGGCATTGCCGCAGAACTACAGCGGCTTCAACAGCAGCAGCCATGCGGACGGCACGGCGCCGCGTAACTCCGAAGGGGCCGCGGTCGCCAATCTGCGCGGGCTGGGGATGGGTTCAACACTGATCCTGGTCAACGGCCGTCGCACGGCGGCGTCTCCGGCGGAGAATCTGACCTACACCGACATCAGCACCATTCCCTTCGGCGCCATTGAGCGGGTCGAGATCCTGCCGGACGGCGGCAGCGCGGTGTACGGCGCCGATGCGGTGGCCGGCGTCATCAATTTTATTCTCAGGAAAGACTACAGCGGCGCCGAATCCCGCCTGCGCTACGAGAACAGCAGCGCCGATGCGGATAACTTCACGGCCGAGCAACTGTTCGGCTTCAACTGGGCGTCGGGCAATCTCACCGGTTCATTGCGTTATGAAAAGAGCGATCCAACCTCGCCGGACGGCGTGGGAATCTACACGCTCGATCATCGGTCCAGGGGCGGTCGCGATTTCCGTAATTCGAGCATAAACGCCCTGGTTGCCGCCGGGTCGGTCACCATGCCGGGGGCGCCGGCCGGGACGAGGCTGGCAGTACTGCCCGCCGGAGATGGCGTCGGCCTGACGGCCGCCGATCTGGCCTATGTTTCCCTGGCCGATTACAACGCGCAATCGGGAACCTATAACCTCGCCCGGCCGTCCTCGGCGGCGCTCACCAATACCCTGTCGCCGGACAGCAAAGTGATGTCGGGGTCTTTCGTCTGGAGCCAGAACTTTTCAGGCAGCATCAAGGCCTACCTTGAAGGTTCCTACGCCAGGCGCGAAACGGAAGTGACCTCGGGTGGCTACAGCATCGGCCCGATCAATGTACCGATCACCAACATTTACAACACTTTTGGTCAAAGGGTCCGAATCGCCTATGACTTCTCCAGCGAGGTGGCCATGGGCACGATGCCGGCTCCCGTCAATTATTCGGAAGCTACGCGGTATGGCCTCAATGCCGGCCTGGAGATGGAGCTGCCGGTGCGGGATTGGCAGGCGAACCTGAATATTGGCTACAGCAAGGACGCCACCACCGGCACCGCCCGGAGCGTGAACTGGTTTGGATCGGACTCAGATGGCGGCAGCGGTCCGGGAGCCGCTTCGTACAACGCATATAACGCAGCGATTGAAAATAATCTGAATCTGTTTGGTGACGGCACTGCTCAACTCCCACCCGCCGGGCTGGCTGCTTTGATCTATGCGCGGGATCTGGGCGAACGCACCAGTGACATGCAGAACGTGGAACTGAATGCCAACGGCTCGCTGCTGGAAATGGCCGGCGGAGATCTCGGCCTGGTGCTGGGTCTTGAATACCGGGAAGAGGAGCTCGACAACCGAAACTACGCTTCCGCTCCGCTGTCCTTTGAGGGGCAGCTGGGCGTGCCGGGACCGGACTTCGTGCCGACGCGTGAACTGAAGGCGGTCTTCTTCGAGCTGGGCGTTCCGCTGGTGGGCGCTAACAATCGTCGTGCGGGTATTCAGGCGCTCAGCCTGACCCTGCAGGGTCGATATGAGCGCTACAAGATTGCCGGCCCCCTGGGTCCTATCGGCATCGATTTCTCTACCGGCGACTTCACTTTCCCCGAGAATATTGAAGTCCCATATTCGAAGTTCTCGCCCAAGCTGGGTCTGAGCTGGCGTCCCATCCGGAATCTGAAACTGCGTACCACCTGGGGGCAGGGATTCCAGTCGCCAACGCTGCCGGAGCTGTTCACGCCCGCCTTTGTGCAGCCGACCTTTGGCTACGATCCGCTGGCGGGCGCCAATGGTCCGGTGGCCCAGTTCTATGGTGGTAATCCGGAGCTGAAGCCGCAGGACTCCGAGACGCTTACCCTGGGTTTCGACTACGCGCCCTCGGCGATTCCCGGTCTGACGCTGTCAGCCACATGGCTGCGCACCGAATTCAACAACCAGATCGGATTGCCGGCGTTCAGCCTGGGCAGCGTGATCAATCAGTATCCGACGCTGTTCCCGGATCTGGTGTCCACCACGGATGCGTTCGTGGATCTGTTCGGTTCCGAGATCACGCTCCTCAACTACCAGTTTGGAAACATTGGCAATGCCACTTCCAAAGCGGCGGATTTCAATATCGACTATGCCTTCAACACCGGATTGGGTGCGTTTTCGGTTGGCGCGGCCGGCACCTATACCTTTGAAGTGGTATTGCAGCTGTTGAATGTCGCCTCCGGCGAGCTGCCGCCGGGTGCCAGCGATGCCTTTACCCAGAGTTCCGCGGCCACCAACTTCGGTCCGGACCGTCTGAAGCTCAACAGTTATATCGACTGGAGTCGCGGGCCGTGGAATGCCAATGTGTTTGTTCGCTTCAGCAGCGGCTACAACCATTTCGGCTCGACCGGCGTGGCCAGCGCCGCGGCGCCACGTTTCGGGCGCGCGATCCTGCCGGTGACGAGCTATACCACGGTGGACACGCAGATCAATCGCACCACTCACTCCGGCTGGAAGGTTGGTCTGGGCGTGAAGAATCTGTTCAATCAGGACTTTCCATTCGTCAACGTCGCACTGGGCGCCGACAGCTCGCGGGTGGATTTCCGGCGCCGGGTGGTCTACCTGGCGATCAACAAATCATTCGATTTTTAAGGTAAGGAAGAACCATGAAATACCCGATTCCGGGTCTGACGGTTTTCGTACTGATTCTTGCGGCCAGCGGTGCCTCCGCCAGCAAAGGGGAGCAATGGCTGACCGATATGGATCGGGCACAACAGGTGGCACGAGATGAAGGCAAGGATATCTTCATGTTCTACACCGGTTCCGACTGGTGCACCTGGTGTATCGTCCTGGAGAAGGAGGTGCTGAGTCAGCCGGAATTCCTGCAGTACGCAGCGAAGAATCTGGTGTTGGTGGAGCTGGATTTTCCGAAAGATACTCAGCTGCTCTCAAAGGAGCAGAAAGCCCACAACGCGAAATGGCTGGAGCGGTTCCCGCCCGCGGGTTACCCGACGGTATTGTTGACCGACGCCTCTGTAAATCGCTATGCGAAAACCGGCTATCGGGCGGGCGGAGTACAGCCCTATATTGAACATCTGAGAGCCCTGAAGAGCGTTCCGGCCGAACTGGCGGCGATCATGTCCCAGGCGGACCTGGCTGTCGGTATCGAGCGCGCCAGGCTGCTGGATCGGGCGCTGGGCATCGAGGGCGCCATTGTCGACAGCAATGCACTCAAAGCGCAGATTGTCCGCCTGCTGACAGCGGATGCCGAGGTCGAGAAGTTAAGAGTGAAGTACATCAAGCCGGTTCCGGTCATCAAGGGTGACAAAGAGCTGCAGGATGAGATGGCGGCGTTGCTGAAACTCGATACCACGCCCGCAGCCAGGGTCACGGCGTTAGGCGAGCTGATCGCCAGGTACGGATACGTCAAGGACGGGGACGCCATCAACGGTGCTGTGAACTCCGTTGCCCGGATCGGTATGGCGTCAGGGCAGCAGACTGAAGCAATCGCGATCATTGATCGTTTGTTGTTGGATACTGGCTATACCCCACTGTTGCGCGAGAACTTCGGTGTTGCCAAGGCGGCGCTGCTGGCCTCGACCGGTGATCGTGCGGCAGCCGTGGCGCAGGTCGAGGCAGTGATGAAACTTGTTCCGGAGAAGGAAGGCACTGGCCTGCGCGAGGCGCTCATGGAGAACATCGAGATCATCCTGGCCCAACCTGCCCGGTAAGCGGCCTGCCGCAGGATTTCGGGTATCTGCTGTGCTTCGTTTCAGCACTTACCCCACCCTGATCCGCTTCCACGCCCCCGACCGCCAGCGCACAAACAGCATCGTCCCCAGCAGCATCACGTAGATCACGATGGACAGCCAGCCGCCGGTCAACCCCCATCCGAGCTGCGGCAGGCCATCGATCCAGCCCTGTCCGGGTGCGAAGGTGAAGGTGTGCGCCAGCGGTACGAAGATGAACCAGGACAGTGCCAGCACCAGAGTGGCCGGCACGGCAGAGTCGCCGGCACCGCGCAGGCAGAAGCCGCTGCCCAGGTTCATGCCGTCAAAAAATTGATATGCAGCGGCCAGCCACAGGATCTGCGCGCCGACAAACAAGGGCACCAGCCATGGGCCCGCCAGGGCCAGCAGCAATCCCACCCCGCCCATGTAGAACGCCGCCAGTGAGATCACGCGCGTGCCGACGATGCCATTGAAAAAGCCCAGCACGGCCCAGCAGGCCGCGCCAAAGGGTGAGCCGGCCACGCGCGGGAACCAGTACTCGGCGGCCAGCGACTCGACCTCGGCATCCAGGCCGAAGGGTGAGAGCAGGGCATGCCCGCTCGCGCCCACGACCGCGAACAGTGGCACGACGAACAGAATGCCCCACAGCGCAATCCACACCGACTGCCCGCCGATGAACCAGGTATCGGTGAGGTTCAGCACCGTCTGCATGGCGCTGTTGGCCATGAGTGGGGCGGCAAGGGCCAGGACGGCGCGCAAATCTACCCGCGCGCGTCCGGCGGCGTCGATGCGTTGAGCCGGCAGCAATTGCATACCCGAAGATGTGTTCCGGCGAAGCGCCCGGGGCCGGTATGGTACGCGAATGGCCTGCTACCGGCGGCAGGGCCGCTATCGAAGCCCGCGCGCTTGGGCTACACTAGCGCGCCTCCACAGACACTCCGAACATCCGTCTAACGCCTTGAAATCAAAGCGAATGAGCGATTCCCTAAGCGACCGGTACGACACCACACCGCTGTACGGCGGTAATGCTCCTCTCGTCGAGGAACTCTACGAGCGCTACCTGCACGATCCACACTCGGTCGAACCGAAGTGGCGCGAGTATTTCGACACCGCCATCAAACAAGACGGCTCGGCGGCCACGGGATCCCGTGAGGTGGCGCATGGTCCGATCCGGGCGCAGCTGCTCGAACGCGCCCGCCAGCGCCATGTGAGCGCGCCGGTGGCCGCGGGGCCGGCGGCGGGTGGTGGCGCCAAACAGGGCGCGGTATCGCGGCTGATCCAGGTGTATGCCAATCGTGGGCATCTCATCGCCGAACTCGATCCACTGGGTCTGATGCAGCGTCCGCGTCCACGGGTACTGGAGCTGGAGTACTTCGGCCTCTCGACCGCCGACCTCGACACCGAGTTTTTCACCGGCAGCCACACCCCGGCCGTGCCACGCCGGATGAAGCTGCGCGACATCGTCGCCCAGCTCGAACGCATCTATTGCGGCCCCATCGGCGCGGAATTCGCGCATGTGTCGGATTCCGAGGAACGGCTGTGGTTGCAGGATCGCTTCCAGGACGGGCGTCTGGAACATCGCTTCAGCAGGGAGGAGCGGCACGGCATCCTCTGGCAGGTGACGGCGGCGGAGAGTCTGGAGCGCTACCTGCACACCAAGTACGTGGGCCAGAAGCGCTTCTCGCTGGAGGGCGGGGACAGTTTCATCGCGCTGCTCGATGACCTGATCCAGTACGGTGGCCAGGCGGGCGTGAACGAATGCGTCATCGGCATGGCTCATCGCGGCCGCCTGAATGTGCTGGTGAACATCCTGGGCAAGGAACCCAGCCAGCTGTTCTCCGAATTTGAAGGTCACTACGAGCCGGGCACGATGCGCGGTTCGGGCGATGTGAAGTATCACAAGGGTTTCTCGGCCGATCTGAAGACCCCCGGCGGCAGCGTCCACGTGGCGCTGGCGTTCAACCCCTCGCACCTTGAGGTGGTCAACCCGGTGGTGGAAGGCTCGGTGCGCGCGCGCCAGGAGCGCCGCGGTGATGTGGATCGCAACAGCGTGCTGCCGGTGCTGGTACACGGCGATGCGGCCTTTGCCGGGCAGGGCGTGGTGATGGAGACCCTGCAGCTGTCGCAGGCGCGTGGCTTCACCACCGGCGGCACCCTGCACCTCATCATCAACAACCAGATCGGCTTCACCATCAGCGATCCGCAGGATGCGCGCTCGACGCTGTATTGCAGTGATGTGGCCAAGATGATCGAAGCGCCGATCTTCCACGTCAACGGCGATGATCCCGAGGCGGTGGTGTTCGTCACCCGCCTGGCGCTGGACTACCGAATGCGTTTCCACAAGGACGTGGTGATCGACCTGGTCTGCTATCGCCGCCATGGCCATAACGAGGCCGATGAACCGGCAGCCACCCAGCCGTTGATGTATCACGCCATCCGCGAGCACGCGCCGACGCGCAAGCTCTACGCCGAGCGGCTCATCGCCGAAGGCGTCATCAGTGAGCAGGATGCGGCGCAGATGATCGAGCAGTACCGTGATGGACTGGATCAGGGCAAGCAGCAGGCGCGCGCCTTTATCGGCACCACCGGCAACAAGTACACGGTGGACTGGTCGCAGTTTGTCGATGCGGACTGGCACGAAAAAGTGAACACCAGTCTCAAGCCCGCGCAGCTGCAGGCGCTGGGCGAGCAGCTGACGAGCTGGCCGGAGCACTTCCGCCTGCATCCGCGGGTGGTGCAGCTCATGGATAACCGCCGCAAGATGCTGGCCGGCAAGTTGCCCCTCGACTGGGGCTGTGCGGAGACGCTGGCCTATGCGTCAGTGCTGGAGGCGGGCTACCAGGTGCGCCTGGTGGGGCAGGACAGCGGCCGTGGCACCTTCTTCCATCGTCATGCCGTGCTGCGCGACCAGAGCAGTGGTGCGCAGTTCATTCCGCTGCAGCATGTGGTTGAAGGTCCCAACCGCTTCTCGGTGATCGATTCGGTGCTGTCGGAAGAGGCCGTCATGGGCTTCGAGTACGGCTTCTCCACCACCGACCCCAGCACGCTGTGCATCTGGGAAGGCCAGTTCGGTGACTTCGCCAACGGCGCGCAGGTCATCATCGACCAGTTCATCAGTTCGGGCGAGGCCAAGTGGGGCCGCTACTGCGGGCTGACACTGTTCCTGCCGCACGGCTACGAGGGCCAGGGGCCGGAGCATTCCTCGGCGCGGCTGGAGCGTTTCCTGCAGCTGTGCGCGGAGAACAACATGCAGGTCTGCGTGCCGTCGACGCCGGCGCAGATGTTCCACATGCTATGCCGGCAGATGCAGCGCAGCTTCCGCAAGCCGCTGATCGTGATGACGCCGAAGAGTCTGCTGCGGCACAAACAATCGGTGTCCAGTCTGGAGGAGCTTACCCGGGGGCGTTTTTCAACGATCATCGATGATGCGCACGAGCGCGCGCCAGCACAGGTGCGGCGCCTGGTGTTCTGCAGCGGCAAGGTCTACTTCGACCTGCTCAACAGCCAGCAGAAGCAGAACCTCGGCGATGTCGCCCTGGTGCGCATCGAGCAGCTGTATCCCTTTCCCACCGAGGAGTACGCGGCCATCGTGCGTCGCTATCCCAAGGCCTGCGAAATTGTCTGGTGCCAGGAAGAGCCGCAGAACCAGGGCGCGTGGTACCAGATCCGCCATCGCCTGCTCGAGCCGCTGGATGCGCGCCACATCCTGTTGTACGCCGGGCGCGCACCCAGCGCTGCGCCGGCCACCGGCGTGCACCAGATGCACCAGGAACAGCAGGAGACATTGGTGGCCGCGGCACTGCAGGCCACCGCAACTGAAGATTCAGCCCGGGAGACCTCCCGGTTGACGGCAATCGCCAACAGGAAAACATCATGAGCATAGAAGTGCGAGTTCCCCAGCTGCCCGAATCGGTGGCCGACGCCACCCTGGTGTCCTGGCGCAAACAACCGGGCGATTCGGTGCAGCGCGACGAGAACCTCGTGGACCTGGAAACCGACAAGGTGGTGCTGGAAGTGCCGGCGCCGGTTGCGGGCACCATCAAGGAAATCAAAATAAAGAATGGCACCACCGTGACCAGCGGTCAGGTGCTGGCCGTGCTGGAGGAAGGCGCAGGCAGCGGCAGTGCCGACAAGGCAGCGCCGGCTGCCGCGGCAGGCGCATCGAAGAAGCCGGACGAGGGCGCGGCGACAAAGCGCGCGGCAGGCGACAAGTCGCAGCATGCGACGGCGACAGCATCAGGTCCGGCCTCCACGACCGCGCCGAAGAAGCTCAGTCCGTCTGCGCGACGCATGGTGGAAGAGAAGCATCTCGACCCCGCACAGATCGAGGCCTCCGGCCGTGATGGTCGCCTGACCAAGTCGGATGTCATCAGCCACATGGACCGCAAACCCGCTTCGTCAGCTGCGCAGCCGGCCGGAGCCGGTGAGGGTGCCTCCGGCGCGCGCGGCGAGCGCCGCGTCCCCATGACGCGCCTGCGGGCACGCATCGCCGAGCGCATGGTGCAGGCACAGTCCACCCAGGCACTGCTGACCTCCTTCAATGAGATTGATTTCAGCGCGGTGCTGGAACTGCGCGCGCGCTACAAGGCATCGTTCGAGAAGGTGCATGGCGTGAAGCTGGGCTTCACCTCGTTCTTTGCCAAGGCCTGTGTGGAAGCACTGAAGAAATTCCCCGTGGTCAATGCCTCGATGGACGGCGGCGACATCGTCTATCACGAGTACTACGACATCGGCGTGGCGGTATCCACCGAGCGCGGCCTGATGGTGCCCATCCTGCGTGACACCGACCAGATGAGCTTTGCGGATATTGAAAAGGCGGTGGGCCAGTTCGCCAGCAAGGCCCGCGAGGGCACCATCGGCCTCGAGGATCTGACCGGCGGCACCTTCACCATCACCAATGGCGGTGTGTTCGGCTCGCTGATGTCGACGCCGATTGTCAATGCGCCGCAGAGCGCCATCCTGGGCATGCACAAGATCCAGGAGCGGGCCATGGTGGTGGATGGGCAGGTTGTGGTGCGACCGATGATGTATGTGGCGATAACCTATGATCACCGGCTCATCGATGGACGCGAGGCGGTGCAGTTTCTGGTGACGGTAAAGGAATTCCTGGAGGACCCGGCGAGGCTGATGCTGCAGGTCTGAGCGCGCTTGAATGTGGTGAAGAGCTGGAGGCGCGGAAGGACGAGAAGAGAGTTATCCATAGTTTATGGGAATCTCCCCCTTAAACTGTGGATAACTCTCT
>JAJFKF010000020.1 GCA_021773365.1 Gammaproteobacteria bacterium
CTTTTCTCGTTCTGGCAGTCACGGAAATGCTTTTGTCTTCCCACGGAAATTTTGGTTTGTCTACTACCAAATTGTGCGGTGGGAAGACACTAAGCCATCAAGTAGAACTACACTTGGCAGCCATGTCCCGAGAACCGACAATCAAGACAGCACAGCCGGGCCATCTGGCACAAACCACCATCGCGCGCTATCACCGCCAACTGCGCCGTTTTCTGCTGCGCCGCGCACCACATCCACAGGATGCGGGCGACTTGCTGCAGGAGGTTTACTTGCGTGTCCTGAGCGTCGACCGCGCAACGCTGGTACGCAACCCCCAGGCTTACATGTACGGCATCGCCGCCCACGTGGCACGCGAGTTCCACGCGCGCGCGCAGCGTGAGCGGGTGACGTTTGACTCCGAGGTCATCGAGATACTGACCGAGACCACCAATGCGAGCAGCGGCGATGACTTCGTCGACGGGCTCGACCTGGAGCGTCAAGTCCAGAAGACACTTACCCGGCTCTCGCCTACGCACCTGAAAGTGCTGGTAGCCGACCGGCGCGACGGCCTGACGCAGGAACAGATTGCGCAAAACTTTGGCCTGTCCGTGCACACGGTAAAGAAGTATCTGGTCCAGGCGCTCACCCAGGTACGTGAGGGCTGGTACGACCAACAACGTAGCGGCCCGATGGATCGGGAAACAGGAGTATGAACATGTCCAACCCCATTGCAGAACAGGCCACCGGATGGCTGCAGACCCTGAAGAACCCGGCGCCGGGACAACACGAAGCCTTCGTTGACTGGGTGCGCGCCGCACCAGAGCATCTGCGCGAGTTCCTTCTGGCCATGACATTCAATCAGGAACTGGGCGATGTGGATTGGACGCGCATGCCGGAAGTAGAGCAGATACTCGCCCAGGCAGATGCCAATGTCGTATCGTTTCCCGCTGGCACCGAAGTGCGGTCACCCACGCTGGCAGGTACCTCGTGCACACATCCACTGCGCGCTGGCCGCCACGTAGCCATCGCAGCCACGCTGGCTGTAGCGGCAGGCACCGCATGGTGGCTGCTGGCACCGGATCCGCCCGTCTACGCCACGACGATTGGCGAACAACGGCAAGTGGAGCTGGTCGACCGCTCGGTGGTCAACCTGAACTCACGCTCGCGCATTGAACTGGATTTCTCCTCGCAGGCGCGCATTATCCACCTGGACGGCGAGGCGATGTTCAAGGTGGCGCACGATCCCGCTCGTCCCTTCCAGGTATACAGCGGCAACACAGTCATACAGGCGGTGGGCACGGCATTCAACGTGCGCCGGCTGCCTTCGGGAACCACGGTATCCGTGCTCGAAGGCATAGTGAAGGTAGTGACCGGCGCACAGGAATTGCAGCTGGTAGCTGGCGAACAGGCGCGCATCGTCTTGAGTGGAGAAGTGCGCACGCGCGAACTGCCGGAATCCGCCAGCACCGCCTGGCCGCGCAACCGACTGGTGTTTCGCGACAATACTCTGGAGGATATCGTGGCGGAGTTCAACCGCTGGAACCGGCAGCAGATCCGAATCGAACGCGGTGCCAATAGCGGACGGCTGTATGACGGCGCATTCAATGCGGACGATCCGCAGTCGCTGCTCGAATTCCTGCAGCGGACTCCGGGAATCGCCGTAGAGGAAGAAGGCGAGAGTCTGACTATACGGCGGCGGTAGGCCATCTGACGTCACATCCCGGAGGACTCCAAATCAACCCGCTACTGAACGTCGGTTAGGCCCTTGTCCGTGTTATCAGCACGGGCGAGGGCTGTTTAGCGCCCCCCTCAGGGATCCTCTTCGGGAGCACACCGCGTGAGACCTTAACTTCGTGTCGGGCAACGCCAAGTTGTAAGCGAACAATGGTATTACGCCTCGAAATCCGTCCTACGCGAGGGCCCAGCGGAGAACGGGCGCGCAATTCAGCCCCGGAAAGACCTGTTCGGAGGCTCTGGTGGGGAAATTAAACGCCCCGAAGGCGCTATTCGCCGCAGAAAAGCGGCAGCAGACTCAGCCGGGGCGTATTCCGCAGACTGTCTGGCGGAGGGAGTGGGATTCGAACCCACGGAGGGTGATAAGTAGATCAGCAACTTACTGATCCGATTCTCTTCGCCGTCCCCTGCAATCCTCTTCCTTCCCCGGATTTGGCAATAGATTTGGCAATAGCCACATTTGGCGGAGGAGGTGGGATTCGAACCCACGATAGGGTGTTAAGCCCTATAACGATTTAGCAAACCGTCGCCTTCAGCCACTCGGCCACCCCTCCACGGCCCCCATAGGGGCGGGCATCATACTGGTCGGGGACGGACCGAGTAAAGGCATTCGTGGAGCGGGGATCGGGAGCCTCCTGGTTGCCGTTTACCGTTAATCGGCATAAAATTCGCCATGATCAAGAGCTTCCGCTGCGCGGATACGCAGGCGCTGTTCGAAACCGGCAAATCGAAGCGTTTCGGCTCGATTACGAAGGTGGCCACGCGCAAGCTCGCGCAGCTTGATGCCGCTGAAACACTGGGCTTCCTGGCCTCCCCGCCCGGCAATCGGCTGGAATCGCTGGACGGCGACCGGAAGGGTCAACACAGCATCCGGGTTAATGACCAGTGGCGTGTATGCTTCAAGTGGACAAGCGAAGGACCACAAGACGTGGAAATTGTGGACTATCACTGATGGGGCTTGGCTGGGTTTTTGGCTGACGAGGTATCGGTTATGGATTTCAAAAACGGTATGCGGCCGGTTCACCCCGGCGAGGTATTGCGCGAGGACTTCCTGAAGCCCGCGGGACTGAGCGCCAACGCGCTCTCCAAGGCGCTGCACGTACCGGTGACCCGCATCAATGACATTGTGCTTGAGCGCCGCGGCGTCACAGCTGACACAGCCATGCGTTTGGCCCGCTACTTCGGTGGCGATGCGCGCTCGTGGCTCAATCTGCAGGCGAGCTATGACCTGCGGACCGCCGAGATTGCCAATGCCCGGCGGATCGAGCGAGAGATTGCGCCGGCTCACGCCTGAACGCGCTGAAGGCGGGCCATTCACACATTCACTCATATGCCTAGTCGCCGGCCTGCTTGCTAGCCCACCTAAGGAGAAACCATGTCGGACAAACTAGCGCTCAACCCTGCCATAGTGGAACGATTAGTTGAGTTCTGCAGAGAGGCGGGTGACATAGATTCCGACGCGGGACTCGACCGCTGGTCAATCATGGTTGGTTCGTTCCTGAGGACAGCCTTGGGAGAGGAAGAAGCCAGAGAGTTTCACGGTCTACAGGAATTCAACGAATGGCACCAGAACGCACTTCGCGTCGGTCACCTTCAGGGTCTGATTGCAAGGTCGCAAGCTGATCGCATGACGGTAGAAGTCTCAAGCGGACTCCAGAAACCGAGGATGCCTCTGTCGTCACGAAAAGTGTTCGTGGTGCATGGCCACGACAATGAAGCAAAGGAAGTTACAGCGCGGTTTCTGGAGAAACTTGGGCTGTGTCCAATCATTCTTCACGAGCAGCCCAACTCGGGCAGGACTCTGATAGAGAAGTTCGAGACATACTCGGACGACGTGGCGTTTGCCGTTGTCCTTCTCACTCCAGATGACGTCGGACGTTCACAATTGGCCGCGGCAAACCTACTGCCAAGGGCGCGGCAAAACGTGGTCCTTGAACTTGGCTACTTCATGGGGCGGCTCGGAAGAGCCCGAGTGTGCGCTCTCCACAAGCAAGGCATCGAGCTTCCGTCCGACTATCAAGGTGTCGTCTATATCGAGATGGATACTGCAGGAGCCTGGAAGCCGAAAGTTGCACAGGAACTCATTGAGGCGAAGATTTCCATTGATTTGTCAGGGGTGGTCAGTGGTTAACAAACGCCTACGGCCGGCACTCGCAAAGCCTTAGGCCTGGCACAATTTATGTCCAACAGATCCTACTATTCTCAGCGGGCTGGAAGGGAAGTAGCGACTGCTGCTCTTGGGCTGGTCGACCTCAAACGACTATTTAAATCGCAGTACGAACAGCTCGAGCAAGAGGGCTATTTTCAGCAAGACCTGGGATTTCACTGCGTTGACTCGGGATTCAACCCTGGACTACTCGGCACTGACCTTCAAGCCGAAATTCTGCTTTCCCTCCGGAAGCCCGATTTATGGCCCGTTCACTCAACCATAGACAAGTGGTCAGAAGACGACCTGTTCGACATGTTGGAGTTCCTCTTCGACCATATATCGATGCCGACGGAGCGACACTTTCACGACTACTCTGCATGTGGATGGCATTGCCACAAGTTTGATCGAGTGTCGGGCAGAACGAGGTACCGTGAGAAACTGAACAGGCTACTCAGAGCGTATGACTCCGGATTCGAGCTAACTGAGCAGGGTGAAGTTGTTGCGATACCCCCCACCGGATTTGAACCACTGATGTCAGCCGAGCTTCCTGAGTACGACGATGCCAATGTCACCTCTCGAGTGGATGCAGCAATCAACAAGTTTCGCCGCCATCGTTCTTCTATTGAAGATCGTAGAGATGCCGTCCGCGACTTGGCCGATGTACTCGAATTCCTGCGACCCAGGCTGAAGGAAGTGCTCCTGTCAAAGGATGAGCAGGATCTTTTCAATATAGCCAATAACTTCGGCATCCGCCATCATCGAACCGACCAGAAGGTCGGTTATGACAAGGCAATATGGCTGAGTTGGGTTTTTTACTATTATCTGGCAACAATTCATGCTGCAGTCCGGCTAATTGAAAGGTCGAAAGGTACGACCTAGCAGCCACGGAGTTTGTACTCAGCGGCGATCGCTCTTGCTCGCAGTATGCACAGTATTTATGCCGACAATTGCGTAAGAGGATGATGGATCATGAAGCGATTGGTTGATCTTTCGAATGAAGAAGCACGAAGCCATTTCTTAAAGGGCAGCAGCTACTTCAACGGTGACTTGCCTAAGTACATCAGCTTCGAGCCGATACTGGGTGGCGTTGCGGCCGTACTAAACGGGGGGAACTACGCTCAGTTTAAAGCTAGCAATCCCGATGACTTGTCAAATGTGAATTACAACTTCATCGCAAACAAGGACGGGAAGTTCTCGTGGCGCCCTTATGAGTTAATGCATCCCGCCATCTATGCCTCGTTGGTTAATGTGATATGCGATGAGGCAAACTGGAAGACCATCACAGCACGGCTAAAGGAATTCGAGGGCGGATTGGTCCACTGTTGTAGCGCACCGGTAATGTCGGTCGACCATCAGACGGATACCGCAACGCAAATCACAAGCTGGTGGCAGAGCGTCGAACAGCGGTCGCTAACCTGCTCATTGGAGTTCAGTCATCTTCTTCATACCGATGTAACTGACTGTTATGGCTCCCTCTATACCCATAGCATTTCGTGGGCGTTGCACGGCCTAAAAGAAGCCAAGGCAAGCAAAGGCAAGAACTCTCTTCTTGGAAACAAAATCGATGCACACATAAAAGCCGGGCGCTATGGCCAAACAAATGGCATTTCGCAAGGCTCGGTCCTGATGGACTTCGTGGCGGAACTTGTCCTTGGGTATATCGACAAACAGATCAACTCAGAACTCGAGGACAGTAGCGATATCAGGATACTCCGATACAGAGATGACTACAGGATTTTTGCGAATAGCGACGAACGGGCGGAGTCAGTGCTTAAAGTCGTAAGTGACAGGTTGCGATCCGTTGGCATGAAGCTCGGAGTTTCAAAGACGTTCTCATGTAGAAATGTTATTGAAGGGTCAGTCAAACCTGATAAGTTGGCTGGAATCGACCTTCAAGACCTCGGACATTCAAACGCCAAGACAGTTCAAAAGCAGCTGTTGAGACTGCACTCCTTCGGTCAACGGTTTCCGAATAGCGGAGCTCTCAGAAGATTGGTCGGCGAGTTCCACACAAATATCGCAGCACAGACTTCTGTGCCCGCCGATGTAGAGGTTCAGGTCGCCATAGCAACGGATATCGCGTGTGTTTCGCCAGCGACATTCCCGGCCGTGGCGGGCATTTTGAGCCATTTGATTTCGCTTTCGCCGGACGCTGCCAAGGCACGACTATGGAAGAAAGTCCGAGAAAAGATGGCGCGCGTTCCCTACAACGGCTATCTCGAGATTTGGCTACAACGCGTCACTCAACCGAAGTCTCTCGGCATCAAGTTCGAGAGCAACGAGCCCATTTGCCAAATCGTTAATGGAGCGTCGCCACAGCTATGGGAATGCGATTGGATTGCAAGCGATGCGCTAAAGAAGGCACTAGAAGTCGACAAGATTGTCGTAGCGGACGCAAAGGAGGCTGAAGAGGTTGTGCAGCCAGAGGAAGTTGAATTGTTCAAACAGAATGCAATGACTTATTGAGGTAAACGGGGCGTCAGTGACGTCGGGCGGCGTATTGCAAACGACATGTCGGAATAGGTACGCACTGGATGGCAATCAACGTGGTCGCGCTTGGATACGCGGATCACGCGCTCGCTTCAGCAGGTCTTGTGCGACCCATTCACGCTCCGACCTCGGTGGCTCCATCCGCTTGACGAAATCCGTGGCTTCGGCGGCCAAGTCGACACGACCATTTCTCGAAAGCAGCAATGCAATCACGCGCCATCCCAGCTCTATCGGCCGGCGAGTCTCGATTAGCTTTGTCTTTCCAGGTTCGGCTTTGAGCGTTCCGGCCAATAGCTCCGTTGCGACTGATTCAGCTCGCTGTTGCATGTGCGTGGACACACGGTTGCTGTCAGTCATCGGCCGATGGATACCGTCCAGCTTGCGCGGCCTGGTGACGCCCCGCACCACCCGCTCGGTCGCATTGGCTGCGATGCCTTGTGCGCGCAAATGCCGAGCGAACTCGCTCCTCCACTCACGCAGGGTAGCCTTGTAGATATTGAGACGTTGCCCCTGATCGCCTGCCGCGCGCACGACCAGATGAACATGGGGATGCGCCTCGTCGGTATGCAGTGCCAGAGCGTATCGATGCTTGAACGCGAACTGTTCGCGAGCGAACGTCCGGCTCGCGGCCAGGAGCCCGTCGGGTGAAGTCCCCGCTGGCATGGACAGCACAATATTGTGAACGAGCTTGCTGGGCTTACGCCCCGGCTTCCCGCTGTGCTTCGATTGGGACTCAAGGGCATCCATTTCGAGGTCCCATTCGCCTACCAGCCGCTTACCCGCTTCCTTCCCATCGAGCTTCTCCCCATCGTCGGTTTCAATCTGGAAATCCTTACGGCCGATGTACTTCAGGTGTGCCGCGACCGCCTTGGGGCTGGTGCCGCCCCCAGATACTTTCACCATGACTTCAGGAACGCGGCGAACCGTGCGCGCGATCTGCGCCACATGCGCCGGCAGCAGGATTCGGTCGGAACGCCCCGCTCTCGCGTAGCTGGCGATGTCCAGGAGCGGAGTGCCTTCACGCGCCCTCAGCAGCCGTTTAGGCATAGCCCCGCTCCCAAGCCTCCCGATTCGCCTGCAGCGGTGCCCGGACATGGTCCCGCAGGCCCTCGCAGACCTTGAGGATGCCCCGTAGATCCTCCTTGCTCGGCCCTGTCAAGCGACCGCTTTGGTGTGCCAGCCGGACCACCTGGTTGAGGTTGCGTCCGACGGCAATCAGCTCGGCGATGGACCGCCGGAGGTTGCGCAGCTCTTCTTTCGGCAGGGGCGTCAGGGACCGCAGGTGCGCGCGCATCACCATCGATGCGTAGGTGGCGACCGGCATTTTGCGGGCCGCAGCCCGCTCGTGCAGGAGCTGCTGGTCGTCTGGAGACAGCCGCACCGTGAGCCGTGCCCCGCGCATGGGTCTGGGGTCTGTCGGCTTGCCTTCCGGGACACCGGCGCTTTGAAGCATCAGTTCGATGGCGCGTTTCAGGAGCGCCGATTCTGTCATCTGTTGCCGCCCGGCGAGCCCACGAAAGACGGCCTTTGTCTCAGGCGAAACACGAACGGCGATGATTTGATCGGCAACCATTGCCGACGATGTTAAACAATAGCGGACGATAGTCTATCCTGCATTAACGCCTTTTTAGCCCAAAAAGTGTGCAGCGTTGTTTGATCTGATTTCTGGACTGTCCCTGATCCGTGGACCGGCGGCCAAGTCCCTGGAATGCTGGCGCCGACTGTTCTTGTTATGGGCCGCATGTTACCACCACTGACCGCCACGGTGAATCCGCCGGACTGCGGGAGCGTCAATCCTCAGTCAATCTGAAGATCGACGCTCCCGGCAGCCTCAGTCAATGGCCGCGAAAATCTCCCCCGCTTCCCTGTGGCTCAGGGCGAAATCCCGGAGCCGGTGGAAGTGCCGGGCGATGTGTTGATCGTTGTATTGGAGCGACAGGTGGCTGAAGCAGAAGAGGCAGGCCACGATCCCGGTGGCGTCCGTTGTCATTGCCCCGGCGTAACCGTTGCTCTCCACGTTGAGTTGCACCTTGTCTCCCGCGCTCGGCCGCATGTAGAAACCACCATTCGACAGCTCCAGGAAATCCCACATTCCGCCCGTATACTTCTCATCGAACTGGCGCATGAAGTCATAAATGGTCTGCTCCACCAGGAGCATGCGCGACCCAAAATGTCGAGGTAAGGTTCCGATCCTGGCATGGTCAGAAACGAGATAGGCTTCGATCTTCCCGTTTTCGGTCTGCGATTGAGTCGAAAGGTTCATCGGTCGTCTCCTTGTGTGACGGCGGGCGAAATTGCCCCCTCACCCCTCGCCCAACCTTCCCCACCGAACGCATCGAAGCTGCCGGCGGTGGCCCTTTTGAAAAATCCATGACCGGCGCTTCGCCGGCGCAGCAGCGCCGTTCCTCGGCGCTGGCATGGATTTTTGCCAGGCAACGTCGAACGGAGCCGGGCGACAGCGGTGACGTGCAGCGGGGCGTGACAGGCGTCTCGCCTGGCGCGTCCTGTGCTCCTCGTGTACGCCTATCAACAGATCGCAGGACGCGCCACAAGCTGCGTGACACGCCCTGCTGCGGCAACCGACCCTCAGTACATGGCCAGTGTCGGCACGCGCCTCCACCGCTTCTGGACCAGCGAGTAGATGTCATCGATGGAAATATGCAGGGTCTCTCCGGTGTCCTTGACGGCGGTCGCCCAGCCGGTGAGATATCTGAGTTTCTCCGCCCCGCATTCGCAGTAGATGAAGACTTCGCCCGGTGCAAGATGCGGAACGACCTCGGTCGCGATATCGAGCTCAATGGTCTCGTCATTGATCCAGCGGAGCGATGGCCAGCCACCCGAGTCGCTGCGATCCACCAGCAACGCGAACGTATCCTGCTTCTCCACCACCACCACATCGGGAAGTGTCGCAGCCCAGGCCTTGAATGCTTCCCGATCTTTCACGCGTACGTACTTCGAACGCGCGCTGCCGTACCAGTTCGCCATTGAAGTTCTCCAGATGGTTTCGGGCGGGTTTGCCCGCTGACCGGGGATCACGGCGCGCGCAGCCGTCAAGGATCGAAGACCGCCGTGAGGCGGCGAGTGCGTCCTCGCGCTCGTCCTTGACGGCAAGCACGGCGTGATAGGCTGTCCACCTCGAAGAACCCGCCCGTCTTCCGTTCTCTTCCGGGGCGCACAAAAAAAGGGGGCGAGCGTCATCCGTGACGCCCGCTCCCGGTACGATCTGCCAGTCTCGCTCAGGCCGCGAGCATGTCGGTTGCGATCTGCCAAGGATCGCCAGACCGCCGTGAGGCGGCGGGCGCGGCTTCGCGCCCGTCCTTGACAGTGAGCACGGCGTGATAGGCTCGCTCACTACAGGAATCCCGCCCTCTTCTCTTCTTCCCTCCAGTCGAGCCGGACGTCGCTGCTCTCGCAGTCATCGCAGCTGTGGCCTTTGTCGAAGATATTGACGACCTCCCATACTTTGGCTTCAGCGTCCCATCGGGCGGCGGCATCGGCGCATACGTTTTCACCGCCGCACGCCGAACAGAGCGGCATCGTCCTGGGTTGTGCATCGTCGGCGTCCGTGCTTGTGACAGGAGAGTCAGCGAGGATGGTCTGCACGCGCTCGCGCCATTCAGCGAACCATTCGACAAGATCGGCGCCGTCAACGGGTTCATCGCGTTTGAAGGCCTCGGCCTGATACGCCAGCGCCTCATTCAGCATGACTTCGAGGGTATTCATGTCAGCGTCCTCCAGTGAATATGGATTGATCGGGATACGACGGATTACAAAAGCCCCCGCTCGGCCATCGACACCACCTGATCGGAGCCGACAACCAGGTGATCGAGCACGCGCACGTCGATGAGCATCAACGCCTCGCGGAGCCTTTGGGTCATCTGCTCATCGCTGGTCGAGGGCTCAGCGACACCGGAGGGATGGTTGTGGACCAGGATGACCGCAGCTGCATTGTGAGCCAAGACTTCCTTGACGACCTCACGTGGATACACTCTGGCGGAATCAACGGTGCCTCGAAACAGCTCCACTGTTTTCAGGATCCGATGCTTGGGGTCCAGCAACACCAGACAGAACACCTCGTGTTCCCGGTCAGCCAGCACCAGGTGCAGATGTTCGCGAAACAGAGCCGGGGATTGAACATGACAGCCCCGGCGAAACTTGCGAGACAATGCTTGCCGTGCGGCGCCCAGCACTTCCTCCTGGCTGGCCGCCCGGTAGTCGTCGGCTTCGCGAACATACAAGGCGCGGGCGATGGAATTGAGGTGAGACATGATCGTGCTCCAGGGTTTTCGGGCGGGTTTGCCCGCGCCCTGGCTGCCCGCCGCAGCGCAGCCGTCAAGGCCGCGCGTGAGCGCGCTCGCGAGCACGGGGCGAAGCCCCGCGCGCAGGCCTTGACGGCGAGAACGGTGGGCTACGCTCGCTCCTGTCTCAAACCCGCCTCTTCTTCTTTGTCTTTCCAGCCGATGGCGCAGTGTTATCGGGTGGTATCGTCGCGCTGACGGCGCGGGTTGCGCTGTTCGGAATCTTTTTGCGCTGGCGGGTCCTTCAACCGCACATCCGGAATGGGATCGCCGTGGGCGACGGAGTTTGCCATTGCCTCGCGCACCAGCGCGAGAAATTTGACGCGGTCCTGCGGATGGGCGATGCGTCGCGCGGCGATGTGCTCGGCGCCGCGCAGCGTCAGGAAGGTTGAGACAAGTTCCGGATGACGGCGCACGGCTTCGCGTGCATCGGTATGGCGATCGCGCACCTGGCGGGCTAGACGGATACGCTCGGCGAAGTGTTGGACTTTCTCCACCTCCCAGCGCGTGCGGTGGGTGTGCTTGTCCGCATGGCCGGCGGCCTGTTTCACGGTGACCGGCTCGCGGGACACGCGCCGCGCACCAATCATTTCACCGATGTTCGGCCGGGTACGGCCCGCGCGCACGGCACGCTCAAGGTCTTTGCCCCACAGCAGGCGCACGCCGGCGCGGGTCGCGACCTTGAGGTAGTAGGAGGCAGACTCGCCTTGACGGAACTGATAGGACGCGGGGCCGTGCTCGAGCAGGCGTCCGACGATGAGTGGGTTCGCCCGACGCTGCACGGCCGCCCCGTCAGCGCGCGCGTTGTGCGTCGGGCTGATGAACTCGGGGCTGCGGCCGGCGCACCGCGTTCTCGCGCAGGGCAACAGGATCCAGTGGCTCACCGCGCTCGATGGATTCGGCGATGAGGACGCGGGCGCGGTCCAGCAATTGCTGGCGGGTCTTGGGATCCTTGAAGTCCCGTTCGGCGCCGAGACGCACGGCCTGGAGCTTCAAGTACGAGCCCTGCAGTTCGGGGTGTTTTTTGACCGCTGCCTGGGGCGTGAGCTTCTCGTCGCGAAAGACGCTGGCCACGCGCTGGCGCTCGGCCAGGAAGTCGGTGCGCTCCACAATCCATTCGTTGCGGTGGGCGTCCTTACGTTTCCGGCCGATCACTTCGCCCTCCTCGTCGCGCTCAAGGGCGGAGACGGTGACGGCCTTGCGGCGCACGGCGCGGACGGTGACTTCATCGCCAATCTTTGCGCCGCTCAATGAATGTTTGACGGCGCGCTCCAGATCCACGCCCCACACCTCCCGTTCGCCCTCCTTTGTCTTCAGGCGCACAAAGTAGGAGCTCCCCTCCAGCGGATCGCGGCGATAGGTGTCGTAACCATGGTCCAGGAGCTTCCCCGTGTAGGCGGCGCCGCGCTGGGCCTGGCGATCTTCGGCGGACCTGGCCGCCTCACTCTTGTCGGCCGGGAGCGGCCCACGATGCTTGGCGAGGGCGCGCACGAGCTGCGCCTGCTCGAGCTCAGTGGGCGTGTAGCCCTTGACGGTAAGACCCACGGCCTGCGCGGCCACCCAGGCTTCCTTGCGGAACCGTTCGGTGCCGCTGACGGCAATCGCACCCCAGCCGCGGGCCTGCGCGATAGACACCAGGCTCCGTACCAGCTCGACATTTTCGGAGCGGGTGGTGAGCTTCTGGCCGCGATCCACGAACGCCGGCGAGCCGTCGGGAAAGTAGTACTTGCCGCCGATGCCGATGAAGCGCTCGAAGACGCCATCGGGAATGGCCCGGGATTGGGGCGATTTTGAGCCCGAACCTGGAGTTGCATTTTCGGCGGTACGGGTGGCCGACACCGAGGCTTCCGCCTCAGGCCCTTTGCCCTTGGCCTGACCGCGCAGTTTCAGAGGCCGGAGGATGTTCTCCGTCTCCGCGGCGGGCGCCGCGGGCGTGCGTTTCCGGGCTTTGCCGGATCTTTTCTGGTCTTCAGGTTCTCTACTCATAGGGACTCCTACCGCTCATTGAAGGCAGCGAGAAAGTTGTCGACGGCGGTATCAAGTTCATCTTTCGACAGCTCGCCGCCTTCTGCCGGCCGCGGCAGGTCGATTCGATCCAACTGGGTTTCAAAATCCTCGAGGGTGATCTCATCGATGCGCTCGATATCTTCCACGGTCGATGCACGGTACTTGGGTGCCGGCTCCGCCGGCGGCAATTCGGTATCGACGGCGGGCGCCTGGGGCGCCAGCGGTGCGGGCGGTCGCCCACCCGGCGTGGCGTGGGCCGGTGGCGGGAACAGCCGTTTCTTGAACACCGGATCCTGGAAGTAGCGGTTCTTGCGGCAAAGAATGGGGCGCAGGCCTTCATAGAGGATGATCTCGTGGTCGCGGCCGAGATCTTTGACTTCCTGCGGCAGCAGCAGCGGGCGTCTTTGTTCGCTGACATTGATGCTGCGCGAGCGACCCTTGCGATCGAAGAGACTGACCACCGGGCGGGAATGCGTCTTGACCTTCACCGTGGTCTGCCCGAGCTCCTGGGAGATTTCATTGGCCTCGACGAAGTCCTTGGGCGCGTAGAGCACGCGCGCGGCAAGGCTCTTCAGCATGGTGTCGGCGTTGTAAGGACCATAGATTTCGCGCAATTGGGAGAGCGCCTGGATGACGAGAAACAGACGCACGTTGTAGCCAGGCAGGTATGAGATGGCCTGCGAGAGGATGGGAATGCGGCCAGGGGCGGCCATTTCATCCAGCATGGCGAGCACCTGGTACTTCAGTTCCGGGTTGTGCTCAGGCAGTTCGCGGGTCTGCAGCCCCAGCGCCTGTTCGATGAAGAGGTTCAGGAGCTGGCGCAGGAGCGGTAAGTCGCCGGGATTGATGCCAAGATAAATAGAGATCGGTCGCTTGCGTAAGTCCCGCAGATCAAAGTCATTGCGCGAAGTGGCGGCATCGAGCAGGGGATTGGCGAAGAGGTCCAGGCGCGAGGTGAAGGTCTTGCGGATGGAGGAGGCGGTCACCGGCGCCAGATCCATGATGTCGGAGATGGCGCGCACGCACGGGGAGCTCAAGGGGAACTTCCCGCTCTGCCGCCCGCCGATGACGCGCTTCCAGTGCGCGCCAAACCCTTCTGCATCGGTGGCCATGCCCTGACGCAACACCTCGCCCAGCGTGGACGGCAGTGAAGGGGTCTCGAGTACGTACAACGTCATCCCGAGAAACACGCTGCGCGCGCTCATGGTCCAGAACGGATCGGTGCCGGGCACCTCCGGGAACAAAATCGCGCCGATGCGCTGCACATCGTTGATGCGAAGGTTCGGATCCGGAGAGACGTAACTCAGCGGGTTCCAGCAGGCGGTGTTGCCGGACTCATCCAGCGGATTGAACAGGTAACAGGCCTGCCCGATGCGCTGACGGAAACCGGCGGTGAGTTGCCAGTTCTCAAGCTTCACATCCAGGCAGATGAGCGAACCCGGCCAGGACAGCAGGTTCGGCACCACGACGGCGGTGCCTTTGTCGGCACGCGGCGGCGCACACACGATAGCGCCCTGCTGACCGCCGAGGATGAGGTAGCGCCGGCCGTAACGGCCGAGGAACAGGCCCTCGCCGGCGAACAGTCCCGCGCGGGCGATCTCGGAACGGCGGGCGAAGCGCGCATCGCCGTGCAGGGCGCGGGGCTTGCGCGCCAGGGCAACCGCCATCACGGCGCCGACCAGGAGGAGGCCTGCGCCCGAGGAGCACTGCAGGCGTGTGCGCAGGTCGGCTCGGTGGCCATAGTAATAAGAGTAGCGGGTGATGGTCAGCGGCGAGGCCTCCAGCGGGTTCAGGCCGATCCACCATAGAAAGAGGTACCCGGCCAGGTACTGCGACAGCACCAGCACGCCAATGCCGACAACCGCGATCCTGAGGCTCCGTCCCCCAACTCGCGGGCGCCTAGCCGGCCGCTGCCAGGCCGCGGCGTTTGCGCTCGGGGGCATAGTAGACCTCGGTGATACAACGCTGGCGCTGCTCGACGCCGAACTGCACGACCACATCGATCAGCCTGTAGAGCAGGTGCTTGATATCGGCGCGGGCGAGTTCGCGGCCAGCCTCGCTTTGCTTGACCAACAACACCAGCTGCTCGAACGCGAGTTCCGCGCTGGCGGCATGGATGCTGGTAATGGAGCCGGGGTGGCCGCTATTGACGTTGCGCAGGTAATCGAAGGCCTCCTCGCCCCGCAGCTCCGCGAGCAGGATCCGGTCGGGTTTCATGCGCAGGCAGGATTCCAGGAGCTGCTTTGGTGTCACCTTCGCCAGCCCCTGCCCGTCCT
Source organism: Gammaproteobacteria bacterium (assembly GCA_021773365.1). GTDB lineage: Bacteria > Pseudomonadota > Gammaproteobacteria > Steroidobacterales > Steroidobacteraceae > JAJFKF01. Next base: position 14,934 of record JAJFKF010000020.1, read on the forward strand.
TGGAATAAAACAAACGGACGTGGTTGGGATGGCGGTCCAGGACCAGCTCCTGTGCATCCTCGATGGTGATGAGTCGTTCATCGCCGGCAATCTCGCGGATGAGCGCTTTGGTCAAGGTGGTCTTGCCCGAGCCGGTCGGGCCGCTCACCAGGATGTTCTTGCGGCTCCTGACGGCCAGGCGCATGAAGTCGGCGTACTCGCGGCGCCCCAGCAGCCGCAGCAGCGTCTCCTCCGTCTCGTCCAACGCATCGCTCGCCCGACGCGTGGCGGCGAAGATGCCGCGCCGCTCCAGTTCCTCGATGGTCCAGACCTCATCCGCTGGTCGACGAATGGTGATGGCCACGGTTCCTGTACTCGTCGCCGGCGGCAGCACGATCTGGATCCGCTCGCCGCTGGGCAGCGAGGCGGACAGGAGCGGGGATTCGGCATCGATGCGCTGACGGGTGGAGTTGGCCACCAGCTTGGCGAGATTCAGGCACCACTCGTAGGTGGCGAACGGAAGCGGCTCGCAGCGCCAGCCCGCGCGCGTTTCGACGTACGCCTCGCCGGGCCGGTTGATGCAGACTTCCGTAATCTCCGGATTGGTGAGGAGCGGCCGCAGGGCGCGCAGCGTGAGCTCCAGCGCAGAGGCCTCCGTGCCGACCGCATGCCAGGCGCCCCTGAACTCGGCCGTCGCCGCCCGCGAATCGCCCGCCACAGCCGGCGCAGGCGCGCCCGTGGTCCGGCGACTAACGACCGACTGCGGCGGGCCGAAGGTCATACACAGTCCTGAAATCCAAATCACGGGCCACCAGCACCTGGATGCGATCGCCCTGGGGTTTGACGACGGTGGGCGGAATGTTGACGGTGGAGCGCAGGACCTCAGTGGCGATGTCCTGTGAGGTGGAGGGGTTGTAGATGACGGTGCCGCCTTGGCCTGTCGATTGCACCTCCCGCTGAATGGCCCCGTCGATGACGGAGATCAGGATCGCCGCCCCGAAACGCTCAATGAAATGGCGGTCCACCGCCCCTGGCAGACCAGAACGCCCCAGTTCGTCCGTCCCCGGCGAGGCCAGCGGCACCACGACGCCCGTGGGCGTGCGAGCCTCGGTCCACAGCACAAAGATGCGCGAGGATCCGCGCTCCACCCGCCCGCGCGTCTCGCCCACCAGCTTGGTGCCGCGTTCAAGCAGCACCACCTGGCCATCCGCACCGAAGGTGTCGGTGGCCGTCACACAGGTCGTCATGCCGGGCAGCGTGGAATCAATCGCGGTCTCCAGCGTGCAGTCGAGGAATGCGCCCTTGGGTAACAGCAAACGTCGAGTCGGCAGCACCTGCGCCCGCACCGCCGGCGTGGTGCCGGGCTGCAGGAGCGCATCGAGATCGCCGCCGGCAGGCGCGCTCCCTTCCGCCCCACTCTCTTCCATAAACGCCGGCCCCGACTCTGCAGCACTCGCCCCTTGCGCACTCGATACGCGCGTCACCACCGCACCGGACAGCTTGCGCTTCAGCACAAGGTCCTCTGGTGGCGGCGTCGGCGGCCGCGCCCCGCCGTAGGCCGCGGGCGCGCTCCTCACAGGTGGACTCCACGAGGACGCTGATTCCGGGGGTTCTTCCGGCGCAGGTCCCAGAACATCCGCGAGCACCGGTGGCGGTGGATCGATCCGGCCCAGGGGCGGCAGCACCATCTCGCCCTTGGCCTTGTCCCTGGCGCGGGACTGCGCGACCTCACCGGCCGCCGAGCGGCTGGCGAACACCTTCATGTAGTACCAGCCCATCAAACCTAAGGCCATTGCGCCCATCAGGCTCATGGCCAGCAGATTGCTCACGCGCGATTGCAGGGACGGCGGTCGATTGACGGCCGCGGCGCCGCGCTCGCCGGCGACAGCTTCCGGCACGTCCTCTTCCGTGACCGCCTGGGCGTCCGGTGTGCGACGGAACAGCTTCACAGCCCGGGCTCCTTACGTGCGCGCATGACCTCGGGCGATACCGTTCCGGTGTCCAGGCGTTCGCCCGCGCCGGAGAAACCTTTGTTGACGATGCAAGCCGTCAGCTTTCCCCGGCGAAGGATCAGCTTGCGGGCCACACGATGAATGACGACCACGCCCTCTTCCACATGGAAATTCAGGAGCGACTCGGTGTCATCGTCATTGCGCACGAAGATGGCGGGCAGTTCCGCGCGGACGCTGAATGTCAGGCGTGTATGAATGCCATCGTCAAAAGCCGCCAAAGGTTTCAACACCTTCTCGCCACAGAACCAGTAGTCCGTATTCCGCGGCCGCTCCGCCGGGGCGCGGGCAAGGGCGTCGGAGACGCGCGCGCCGGCGCCCGCTTCCGCAAGTACCCGCGGGTCGGCGGGATAGTTGAACCGGACGGCGTAGATAGCCTCCCTCACATACCGCTCCGGCGGCTCCGTTCTCGCCGAGTAGTCAAACCGGTAGGCGCGGCGATTGGTATAGATAATGAGATTGGTGGCCACCACGGGCGCGGCGGGCTTGAGATGCACCTGGTTGCGGAAGCCGTCGATGGCCACGGCCTCAAGATCCCCGCCCGCCTTGCCGGCGAACACTTCGCCCTCCTCAAAGATCAGTTCGATCACATAGCCCACAACCCCGGCGAGCTTGTACACCTCGTCCGGGCTGTAGAGCGCTGTGCGGATGCGTGCATCGGTCACGCCCTTGGCCGGAACAGTCTCGGCCTGCGCCAGGCTCATGGCGCCGATCAGCAAAATGACCGCTGCTGTCTTCACGACCCAGCCCCCGCGCTCGCCGCAGCCGACGGAGTTGAGATCTCCGGCTGCGCCTGGAACTCCACGATCTTGAAGCCCAGGGGATTCCAGCGGCGAAGCTTGGGATTCTCGGACGGTTCGCCGTAGACGAACTGAATGGTCGAGATCCAGTGACTGACCTGCTCCTCCCCGCCGCCCGAATTTCGCCGGGACCTGGCGTAGCGCACCTGGGCAAGATCCCGTACGCCATTGGCGCGATCAAAGAAGCTGATGGAACTGACCTGCGCGCGCACCACCGAGCCGTCCTTGTGACGGTTCAGGGGTGAGTCGGGATTGGCGCGGTTCCATTGCGCCGACCAGCGTTGATTGCGCGCGGCACCGTGGAAGGCGGCGCACTCCTCGTAGTCGCTTTCGGCGGTGGCGTGGTTGAAACGCTCGCAGACGGTGACATAGTGGTCCAGAAAGTAGCGGGTCACTGCCTCCGGCATATCCGCGCCGCCCGGAAAGGCGGGTACCACATCGACAATCCCGGTGCTGTTATCCACGCGGATGACGAAGGGCTCCACGCGCTTCAACGGCATCAACAACATCAGCGCGACGATGGCCACGGCGCTCATCAGCACGGCCACTGCCGCCACGCGCCAGGCGATGCGCATGCTGCGTTCTGCCATGGCCACGCGGTTCAGATCCCAGGCGGTGGCCTCGGCGAAGTAGGCTTTAAGGTCCGGGTCCTTCTTCATGGCGTGCGCGCTTCCGTGGTGTTCTTTGTCGCCGGCGCGTTGATGGGTTCAAGTCGCCAGGTGCAATCCACCCGTTTCGCGCCGCTCGCACAGGCGGTGAGCACCAGTGTCGCGAGCAGCACGCCTGTCGCACGTACCCATCGTTTGGGCGCTGTCATACCGGCCTCCTGCGCAAAGTGTTGTCGCGGCGGGCGATCCGGCGGATGCCGCGCTGGGTGTGGTAACCGGCCTTGCGCGAGAGGCTGTCCGTGCGCAGGGTCTCCCGATCCATCAGCAAACCCCGTCCGAACTGTCCGCCCCGGCGAGTCGCGCCCTTGAGCCGCCCCAAGCCCCAGCCGATTGCCCCGGACACCGCGCCGAAGGAGGACAGCGCCACCCCGCTCGCCAGACCCTGCGCCATGGGTGGGACCTGCTTCATGATGAGAAAGGTGAGCCCGGCAGCGATGCAGACTTTCAGTGCATGACCGATCTGGATATCACCCCCGGCGCTAGCCGCCTGCTCAGCGGCGGAGGAGATCACCTGCATCATGAGCGCGGCCACCAGTACCACCAGGATGGTGATGAAGGCGTAGTTGGCGAGCTGCGCGATCCAGCTCTCAAAGAAGCGCTTGGTGGTCTCGAAGAACAGAAACGCGACGAACAGCGGTCCCAGCGCGATCAGCACCGACAGCGCAATGCGCGAGAGCGCCAGCAGAAACATGGTGTAGACGGCCGTGAGCCCCACGATCATCCACACGGCAAATCCTGCGATATAGAACCCAAAGTTGCCGTCGAAGATGCCGCCCTTCTCGATCAGCAGCGATGCGGCCGCATCGCCATCGAACATGATCTCATCGACCACACCGACGGCATCGTCTGCCCCCAGGACGCCGGCGGCCAGTTGCGCGGGGGCGAAGAAGAAGGTGTCCACGATCAGTTCGTTGTAGAGCCAAAACTGCAGCGAGATGCCGAGCACCAGGGCAAGGGTCAGCAGGCGTTTCACGCCCACCATGAAGGGCTCCTCGACCTTGCCGGTAAGTTGCAGGTAGCCCCACACCACCACGTAGAACACGCCCAACGTCACGATGGCCGGCTCCAGCAAGGTGGCCATGCGCGCGGTCTTCTCGCCGATGTAGGTGGCCAGAATCGTGGTCAGCCAAAGATCGAATTCGCCAAAAAATCCCATCAGAGCGCGCTCAGAGATCCTGCGCCCGGTTGCCCCCGACGACGATCTCGCCGGGCGCAACCTGGGTCATGCCGTTCGCAGGGTCCGGCAGCGGGAGCGCGGGCGGTATGTCGCGCAGCGAGCGATGGCTCTGAAGCCGCTCGGCCTGTTTGGCGTTGATGCAGTCGGGGGTCTTGCCCAGCGTCCCCGGATCGTTGGCGCAGCGCTCAAGCGTCGCGTCCCGCAACATTTCGTCCGCTCGATAGTCGTCCACCGTATGACGCGCCGACTCGGGCGTGGGCGAGCAGGCGCAGGCCATGAGCACAACCACAAGGAAGGAGAACAGGCGCATGGCGACTCCTTCAGTTGTTCAGGCCAACCGGCGGCAGACTTCTGAGCGAACCAATGTCGGCAATGGCGCGCTCGCGCGCTTGCTGTTTCCTCGCCCACTCCTCGGCCTGCGCGGCCTGGAAGAGGAGCTGCAGCTTGGTGTGTTCGTTCTGGAGCATGAGCTGCTCGGCTGAAATCCGCGCCTGCAGATCCATGATGGCCTTCGGATCCTGCGCGGTGCCGATAGCGTCGATCAGCTGCTGAAGCGCGGCGAAGCGCTGACTGGTGGCCGCCAGCGCCCGCTGGGTGCTTACCTGCAGCATGGCGGCCGACCGCCGTGCCGCTTCGAGTTGCGCGCGTTCCTCGGCCGACAGGCGCGCGGTCTGCTGCGCCGTCAACACCGAGTTCGCCGCGACAATGGCGGCGATCTCGGCGGTCATCCCCGTGCCCAGCGCCTGCCAGTCCGGCGGCAGGTACTCGCGTACCGTGCCCTCGAGCAGCCGCTCCATGCCTCGATTACCAGTGATCGCCTGGTATTCGGCTTCAGCCTGCGAGAGGTGTTGCCGCGCGGTTTCGAGCTGGCGCTTCAGCGCGCGAATCTGGCTGCGCAGCTGCGTAATGGCCCGCACATCGATCACGGCCATGGCGGCCTGAGCACTGGTGGAAATCACGCCGGAAATAAGGATACCCACCAGCAATACACGCTTCATCATGACGAACTCTCCTGTTCAAGAAAAAGGGGAAGCCAGCGTTTAGGATCGGGACCAACCTCACTGATCAGACGGTGGACCTCCTCCACCGTCTGCGCGCGGCCGGAGATGACTTTCAATTCCGCGTCAAAGCCCTTGAGATCCAGCTCGCACACCACGCTGTGGTGGCCCTGCTTGATGAGGAACTGGCGGGAGCCGGGCTCCAGCTGCTCCTTGATGAGTTTGAACTCGCGCTCGGAGAGCCCGAAACCGTCCATGTAGTCTTCGGCATTCGCATCGGCATTCGGAAAGAACACCTTGGTGGGCGTCTGTTCGATGATGGTGCGACTGATGGCGCTGCCCAGCACATCGCTCGGGCTTTGCGTCGCCATGCACATGACGCCATTCAACTTGCGCCAGGTCTTCGGTCCGTCCTTGGCGAAGCTCTCAAACGCTGAATCGGCGAGCAATCGCCAAAACTCATCCATCCAGCACACCAGTTTCCGCCCGTCCAGGAGCTGGCGGACCAGGTGAAACAGGTACAGCGTCAGCGGCGCTCGGGTGGCGGTGTTGTCCAGGAAGTCGGTGACATCCACGCCAAACAATGCGGCGTGACTTAACCGCTCGGCCATCTCATCGCGACCATGATCGAACACCCAAGCGTAGTCTCCACCTGCGCTGGCGCACCAGCGTTTCAGGCGGGCGTGTACGCCGTCGGCACGAGTAGCATCGGTGAACTCAATTAGCCGCGACAAGCGGCGCGTCTCAGGTTCCAGCGCCAATGTGCCGCGCAGGGCGTGGTCGAGATCGGCTTCCTCACCCACCGACAACGGCGCACCGGCAACAAGGCTGCGAAGCCAGGTTTTCAAGAACTCCACGTTGCCTGGAGTGGCTTCAAGCTGGAGCGGGTTGCAGCCTGTTGGCGCACCGTTCTTCAGCGGCAGATACGTACCGCCCATCGCCCGCACCAGGATCTCAAGACCCCGATCCTTGTCGATCACCACCTGCGTAACGCCCTGGCGCGAGAGCATGGCCACGAGAAATTCAACAAACACGGTCTTCCCCGAACCGCTGGGACCGCAGATGAACGTATGCCCGATGTCCTTGCGACTCCCGCCATCCGGGTCGTTCGGGTCGCTGGCATGGAGCGAGAAGTAATACGGCGAGCGTGCGCTCGTAATCAGCAAGGTCAACGCATTCCCCCAGTGGTTGCCCGTCGCGCGGCCGGCGGGAAAGTTGTGGAAGGCAGCCATCCCGGAGAAATTGCGCGAGGTGATGGGCGCCTTGCGCGGACGCATCGAGAAGCACCCCGGCAACTGCGCCCAGTACGCGGCCTCCAGCGCCAGGTCCTCGCGCGCGACGGTCATGCCGGTGTCGGCCAGCAGCGTACGGGCGAGCGCCACGTCTTCGTTGAGGCGTTTAAGGTCGTCCGACAACACCTGCAAGGTCAGATGATGATCGCCCATCACAAACGCATTGCCGGTCAGCTCGTCCAGCGCATCCTTCAGCTCCTCGGCTTGGGTGACAGCGAAGTCGCCGGCGTTGGACATCTGGTGGTACTGGCGCTGCAGGAGGCCTTGCCCGGCCGCCTTGGTCAGAAAGGCGAAGGATTGGGTCAGAACGAACGGAAACGGCGTGGACAGCAGCGCGTCATACATGCCTGGCATGGTCGGCGTCGGATATTCCTTGACGCCGAGCATCGCCCCGAAGCGTGTAGAGGAAGGCGATCGATATTCAATCGCCTCGGTTCCAAAAATAACGCGTGAGCTGGTCAGCACTTCCCGAATCGGGGCGCGCGGCAAGGGGACCGCCTGAGCTTCGGCGTTGATAAAACAGCCCAGGAATTCCAGCGCTCGCGAGTAGCGCCGGCCGCCGCGCTCGTAGATGCCCAGCACTTCGGCGTCATAGCGCGCGAGTGATGAGAGCAGTGTCTGCCGCAACTTCTCGCTGGCATCCAGTCCATCGGCGAGCTGTGCGCAATCATCATCTCCTGAGCGCTTCTTCAGGAGAGAGGCCGCCCAGCTTGAGGCTACCCCGCTCACCGGCCGGTACACCACCGAGAGATACAGGTCGTTGACCATGAGGGTCTGCTCGCCGAGCCGCTGGCGGTACTTTGTCGCCAGCCCTTCAGCGAACGCCCCACCTCGCCCACCGCCCGGTACCGACCGCTCGCGCCGGCGAATGACGTGCGTCCACAATGCCACCTGGGCACTGGCGACATTGCGCCACAGTACGTTCAACCGCTCATGCCAGTTGTTCAGCACTTCATCGTCGGCACTTTCGAAGCTGGCACCGGCGATTTTGAACACCTGGACGAAACCGCCATCTATCGTGCGCACGACTTCGGGTGCGACGTGGGCGGTATAGGGAATCCGGTGCGCGGCGGACATCTCGCGCCGAAGGGCGGCGGCGCGTTTCATGGGAGCACCCCCACTTGAGGGTGCAAGACGCGTCTGCGCCCTGCGGCGTCAGGTAAATCCAGCATCAGCGGGCAATAGCTCGCGCCTTTCCAATACCGCGCGCTCGTCAACAGCCCAAGAAGTCGCGTCCTCGCCCAGACCAGCAGCAGATCGAAGTAGCGTGGATCGCGGGCACAGAGGAGCGCCGAGACCCCGTGGATCGGGAGGGCCAGGAGGAGCACCAGGAGGTTCTTGGTCAGCAGGAACGCCTCCATGACGAATACCAAATTCATCATTATGGCAACGTAGGTCACCCCGAACCGGATAGGCGGCCGCGTGACCGCGACGAACAGCGTATCGGCCATCAGTCCTGCGTTGCGGTCCTCCATGCGCTAGACCCCGAACATGCCCTTGATCCAATCCACAATCTGCGGCGCCCCGAAGATGGCGGCAATTCCGATAATTGCACCAATGACCCAGCCCCAAGAGACCTTCCCCACCGCCGCCGCGATCGCCAACCCAATGACAATCAGGACGGCAATCGGAGTCGCGATCGTCAGCGCGAAATCGACTAGTGAGTTGGCCCCCGTATCGAAGGGCGACGCCTGCGCCCATGTCCGCGAAGGCAATGCCACCACCAGCACCCATACGTCCCTGATCCCCGCCCATCCAGTTCGGTCCATTCCGCACCCCTATCGTTGTGGTCCAGCTATCGAACCACCGGGGCGGATCCACAGACAGACCGCGATTCGGTCCAAAACGACTCAAATCGCGGTCAACGGCAGCTCAGGGTCAACGCCCGGGAGATAATGGACATTGAGGGCTGGCGTAGATTTGTGCGTCACCTGAAGGACCGCGGCCTTAAAGGCGTCAGCCTCATTATTTCGGATGCCTGCAGGGGATCGATCAAAACGGTCGCGGAAGTTTTTCCGGGCGCAGACTGGCAGCGCTGCGCGGCGCATTTCTATCGCAACGTGTTCAGCCATGTGCCGACCAGTCGGCATCTATGGCCACAATATCATCAAGGCCATTGCGATCACTGACGAAAGCAATATGTCGCCCATCGGGAGTACAACGCGGAAACGCATCCCAATACACGCCTTTGGAGAATCGTCGCGCTTCACCTACCCCGACCGGCAAAACATCAAGATCGCCAAGCATATCAAAGACGACTGATTTTCCATCAGGAGACACATCAATCGACAAGGCAGTGCCCAGCATCGACCAAACAAGTCTCGCTACCACCCGGCTTCAGGGGCAACACCCCGACCACCACGGGCAGGATGCATAGGAGATCGGAAAGCGCCGCAACCCATATCAATGTTTTCATCGACAATCCGCGCTTACCGTCAGACAACACCGGATCGTTCATTGCAGAATCGGAGCACGCTTTCGCTCACGAGGGAGAATGGCCGTCGGAGTCATCTTTCTCGTAAAGAACATGGCGTCAAAGTGGGACGGCCAGAACTCCCGCATCGGGCCATGCCCCAACGGCCGGGAGGAGATCGGTTCGGTACGCAACCAGTGGTTAACCGGCAATGAGCGCAGATCGAGAAAGGCATTCTCGAAGCCCGCTTCACGCAGCATGCCTTCCAGCGCCTCCCGAGGCTGCGACTCGACAGGCCAGGACCGACCGCCGACCGTGCCATATGTTCCGCTGTCGGCAACAAAGCCGACGACATAGTAGTCTGAACCTAACGCCTCACGGACAAACGTCCCCATAGTGGGGCTGGCACGTCCGGCGACGGAGCTGTGCTGCAGACTAGCAGAGTTGTCCATTAAATGGGACGAAGCGGCCCAAAGTATGAACTTGTGCCCGGCGTAGCGGCGATTGACCAGATACAGCAGATTCTCAGCCAGTCGCTCATCACGAACATTAGCCTGGGCATCCCGACCGCGACCGTCGACCAGCCGCATCCGCCGTTCTTGCACCACTCGGTTCGCGACCGTACGCAGCCAGAACTCGACCTCCTGCGCGCCGTGAACAGCGGTGAAGTCTACTCTGTGGTCTTCGATGGTCTCGTAGATGTCCAGCAAGGCATCACGCACCGGACGCCACAGCGCTTCCGGAGCGTTAGCGTATTCACGATCGTGATGACTGCGTAGAATGAAGTCAGTGGCCAATGCCCGTGTACGCTTATCAATCAGCGCCGGGTCGACTTTATCGACAAACGAGAATAAGCGCTCGGCATACTCCTGCCGCGCGCCCGAGAGCAGGCAATCGAACCCCGCCATCGTCAACGGCTGCTGTGTAGCGTAAGTTTTGCGCGCGTATTTGTATACATCCAGGGTCTCGGAATTCCAGCCCCAGCCAAACGGCCCACTGGTATTTGCTGCCAGCGGCTCGATGGGCACATCGGTCTCCAACAACTCCCCGGCCACGCGACACGGGAACATACCAAGCTCCCACGCCAGCACATCGAAGCCCATTTCCTGATGCAGAAACTTCACCAAACGAGCCTTCGCCCGGAACGTGGCTCCGTCCTGATGCGTCTGTTCACCCAAAGCCACCACCCGTGCGCTGCCAATGAGTGCCTTGATTGGTGCCAAGTCGGTGAAATCTTCATCTCGTAGATCAAGCGAGCGCACTGTCACGGCCCTGTCGCGCAATTCCTCTATCCGGCCGCTGAGTACGCCCTGGGGCTGGATAGATGGTGCTTGCACCGCGGCCTTACCGGGCGAGGTGTGTACGCCCAACCTCCCCTGCTTTTCCTTGGCGGGGCCCGAATTAGCATCGGTCCACCAGCCGGGAGCAGGCTTGCCCCTGAGATAATGATCAAAAAACTGCTGCTTACGAAAAGCGTAGTCGAGTCTGTTGGCCGGCTTCTTGAGTACGTGATTTTCACCCTCATACTGAAGCATGACCACGGGTTTGCGCAATCTGCGCAGCGCATTGTAGTACTCCAGGCCCTGCGTGAAATCAACAGCACCGTCCTTGTCGTTGTTCACCAGCAGCAACGGCGTGGTAATTTTATCGACATAGGCAACCGGGGAATTGCGCACAAAGGAGTCCCAGTACTTCCAATATCCGCCGGAGAAACGTCCCTGCCCGCTCTCGAAATGAGTCATGTTACTGCGGCCCGTATTCTTGTATATCAATCCATACATGCTCACTAAATCCGTAAGCGGAGCGCCCGCGACCGCAGCTTTGAACAGGTCGGTTTGTGTAACTAGAAATGCGGTTTGGTATCCACCCCAGGAATATCCATACAAACCGACTTTACTCGCCTCAACCACGCCGGTGGCGATCGCTGCACGCAATGCAGGAAGCACGCACCACATCGCGGACATCCCCGGATCATTCACGACGTAATTGATATCGGGCATCAGCACCGCATATCCGTTGCCGGTATATAGAGCCGTATCCAGCTTCCAGTCCAGATCCGGATGATTAAAGTGGTGGAATCGATCTGAAAGGCGCTCGTAGATATAGACGATAGTTGGATAGCTCTGCCCCGGTTGATAGCCAGCCGGCAGATACAAGCTTGCCTGCAATCGCTTGCCTGCAAACCCTGCGCGCGGTGAGTCGCTATGAAAGTCAATCAAACGCGCACCAGCCGACCAGGCATAGTTCGTCAACTGCTCCCGACCATCACTAAGTCGACGCGGGTTAGCCAGTGTTGCGTCCGCGGCATACAAATCAGGATAAACAGTTGACGTCGATCGTTGATATATCAGCGTCGGCGCATTCCTGGCCTTAAGCAATAGGTCATAGGCGGCATCTTCCCACACCAGCACCTCCAACTCAGGCCGGTGTGGTATTAGACGTGCAACGCCACCTTTCTTGGTCCACTCGCCGAACATGTATAGATATTGAGGCTTGTCCAGGTCAATGCCGTTGTCGTCCTTATAAACCGGCAGGAAACTGTATCTGATCTGTTGCCGGCGGCCGTTCCCAGTCAGGTTGATTGCGCTCTCACCGGCCGCAGAAACCTTCCAGAAATCCCATTGATCTCTGAGCACTACGCTGCGGCTGTCGGCCGTCCACCCCAGAGGCAGTGCAGGTGGATCGCTTATATTTCGATCATTCTCGACATCTACAAAAGAAACGTCGATTCCGTTCGTAATGTTTACCGACGTTCCGGATGGCGCATCGAATACGTAGAAGTTGCGATCAGCGTAGTAGAGAACTTTATTGCCGTCAGGAGACTGCGCGTATATCCACCGTAGGCGCTTACCCGCAAGTTTGCGCATTCCGGTTTCCATATTAACCATATAGACGTCCTGGTAGCGCTGCCCCTGCAGAGAGTCAGTCAAATCGTAGGGTGTCTCGTCCAGACCTAACGCCCAGTGCCCCTTGCGAGGCGGCTTCACCTCACCCAGATGCTCGTCCGCAAGACGAATAAACTTCCTGTCTGCTACCCGCCACCCGGCCAGATAGCTGGCTTTTCTGTCCACCTTTTCACGATAGCGCTGCTCGCTTTGTAGACGAATGTCGTTCCAATGCCAAAGCACCAAATCGACCTTATCTTCTTCATCGTTGCTTTTATCCCGTGTCTTTCTCTTGGTAATACCGAACAGCAACGTCTTGTGGTTGCTTGTCCATTGAGGAGTGCGATCAGAACTGATTACCATTCCCTCTGGAAAGAGGACATCTTCTGCGGGATCATATCGCACACTGCGCAAGGGCTTTCGAGTAACATCAGAAATCCCAACCAATGAGTAACGCGGCGAGTCATCACTCTCGTCTTCAACCCCTCTCAAGAATACAAGTGCACTACCCTCCTCGCTCCACGACAATCGCTCGTAGCGTGATCTGCTACTATCAAGTGTCGTCACCACACCTGTCTTGAGATTGCGTACCTGTACCGCGTTGCCAACCTGCTTGTCTGCAGCAATTGCCCAGGCTAACGAATGCCCCGCCTTGTCGAAAGCAAACTCGGCGACATTGCTGATGGTTACATCACGTCCGGAGTCCAAATCTCGCACAACAAGAGCGCCGCCCGTAGGCGCCGATTCACCCTCTCTGCTTTCATCATCAGCGGGAGTTGGCGCCCCATAGTGATGCAAAGCAACCGCTGCATCATGAAGCTCTGAGAAGGCAAACCTCTTGACTTCTGGATACTCTGTTTTTTCTCCGGTTGCAAGCTCGAGCAGAGTAACGCCTTTCCTTATTTCCTGTTTGTGCTTTTTCAACTCACGCGCCTTCTCGTAAGGCGGAAACGTCTCAAACGCAAGCCATGCGCCGCTTGCGGAGAACTGCGTCATGCCAGATCCAGCGTCACCGGCAGGATAGCGATACTCTCTGTTTCCATCGGTCGCGCGCACAACAACTTCACTGTTCCCCACCAAGGGGCTGAAGTAGTAGACCACCCACTTACCGTCTGGAGAAATCAGTGGATTGACAATTTTCTTCCAGCCCAAAGCATCTTCCGGCGTCAGCGCACGTACCGTACCGTCCCCGGCAGGCGCCGCTGCCGCACAACACGGCATCATGTAAAGCATCATACTTACAGCCGCCACAAGAAAAGCAGCGGCCCGGCCACCGGATATCTTCATTGACATGCCCTTCAGAAAATACAAGCGATTTCTGGCCGCGATCAAGGCAAGATCACGGTGCGTGCATTCTGCTCAGTACGAAGCAACCGTCTCACCGAAGATAACTCGCCGGTAATACGGAGCCCTCTGGTTGTACCGGGTGCGGTTACCAGATTAGTGGAAGGATTTGCGTACCGAAATTGTGTAGCGGCGAAGCCGTGGATCGCCATAGTAGCTGTATCCAGGACTGATCGTGTCGGTGGACGCGATAATGGGCGGAACCTTGTCGAAGACGTTCTGAACGCCAATTGAGATTTCGCTATTGGCGAAGACGCTCCCCAGTAATCCCCTTAGCCCATCGACTCGGTATGAGGCATACATATCGTGATACATCTGGCTCGGCAACATCTCAGAGCCCTGAATTGATATTTGTCGACTTACCGTTGCCGCGGTAGCTGTGGGTGTATATACACGATAGCCATCATAGTACTGGGCATTCCAGTTTAGCGACAGCGGCCCCCGATCCCAGGTCAAACCCATATTGCCGCGGAACTTCAACGGCCCGCCCGTATATCCAACGTACTCGATCGACGGACTATCCGGCAATAACAGGTTCTTGTAGTGCGGCTGATAAGTCGCCACTGCATACCAACGCAACGCCCCAATACGGGTGTCCATCAAGTAATCAGCTTGCACATCGTACGCCTCTACTTTTGTCCTCGCTATATTCGTTGCACTGGCATCTATCGTGAGAATAGGCCCAGCCCACTCGGTCGCATCGTCCGGCAATTTTTGACCACGAATAATCCGATCCGGATATCTGCTCTCATTGTCCAGCAGGAACTGGATACTCGGGTTGTAGATTTCATCGTCCTTGTCGATCTGCACGTAGTCGATCGAAACTCTCAGCCCCGGAATAAACCGCGGCGTAAGAATCATACCCAACGACAAGCTCTCGGAACGCTCGGGAGAAAGATCAGGATTCCCGCCTCGCAACAGTTCAAGCGGAGGCTGGAGCGGCGCACCGGAGATATCACTATCACCACGCCGTGGGTCCGGGACGCCAAGCCCAAACTGGAAATACGAGGCTGACTTCCCAAGCTGGGAAACACTCGGCGGAAGAAATCCAGTACCGAAACTTGCACGAAGTGCGACGCTTTCGCTCGGCGCATATCGCAAAGCAATGGTGTAGTCGGTCGATTGAACGTCATTCATCTTAATATTTGCACCCGGCAAATCGACGGCATCTTTCGACGCCACCAACAGATCGAAGTTTGGATCACCCGCTGACATATATAGATCGTGTCGCGCTGAGACCTGTAGCTCTAAGTCGCGGACCATGGACCATCTGGTGTTGCGCGAAGAGATCAGCGGTATTCTCCCCTCCAGATAGTACGAATCAACGTCTCCGGAACGAGGATGGTTGTACCGTATGTCTTGCTGCCCGCGTACGAAAAAATTAGGCGTTTGCGAGAAAGCCGCGGCAATTCTCTCCTCTCGCCGAGAAATAATGGAGGACAGCGTCAAAGCACCCGCCGGCAGGTCGACGATCGGTCCTGACAAACGCAAAGTGATATTCCGCAACTTGTTCTCGTATGGCCCGTTAAAGGTATTTGGTGACGGCAACACGTAGGGAGCGAAGTCTGCAATGGCGTCGGTATAAGTCGTATAGTCCAGCAGCGCATCCAGCGGTGGTCCGCTTGTAAGCGTCGGATCGCCAAGAGCCTCGCTGGGATTGCAACCGCAATACATAGCAAGCAGCCAGGAATAATCAGTTGCAAAATAGGTGCCGGTGAGGTCCGAGCGCGACCGGCTCCAACTGTAATCAAGTTCACCGGTCCAGTTATTCGGCAGACGGGCGATCACACCTGCAATAGCGCGATCGGTAGTGGAAGTCTGTTGGATTGAGTCGTTGAATCCGGGTATTGGAAATCTCACGTAAATGGTCGAGGTAAAAGGGTTGGCCGGTGAGATAGGATGAACGGTGGTGCCCGAGCGGGCGCTGGAAGTATATGAACGCCCTTCATTTCCCAGGCGAGAAATATCAACAAAAGCTTCAATATTTGAGCTGAATTCCCGGCGTACGCTCAGTGTATATGACTCCATGGAAGGCGAAGCCACCAGGCCGCGCTGACCGCCCTCAACACTATCAAGCGGATAGTCCAGGTTATATTGCCCGGCATTGACTATAAGTGCCGATACTCCATCCGCGGCAACGCCCCCGTACCCGATTGGAACATGTGTGTTTACCGCGCCGAGGGACATGCCGCCATACTGCGACTTTAATCTCAACGGCTGCTGCACGCCACCTATGAAACTATAACTGACGATATTCGTCGCGCTGCCCAGCGGCGGGAAAGTCGCCGTATAGACGGTGGTTGGGTCGTTGGCCACGGCAAGTCCAAAAGCGCGCTGCGAGAAATCACGATCCGCAATCACCATTCGGTTGGCGCTTGAATGAGTTGCCGTGAACAATATCTGCGTGCGCCCACCCTCCAGGCTGAAACCGGCAGTCGCGTCCAAACGCAAATTGGCGGCATCAGTGTCGAATGTATTCACATAAGTAGCATTGCCTTCGATGCCCCGATAATCACGGCGCAGTACGATGTTGATCACCCCACCAGTAGCACTGCCGCCGTAAATGCCGCCGGCTGTGGCAGGCAAGACTTCGACGCGCTCAATGGCTGCCAGCGGAATTCCGTTGATATCGGGCTGCAGCGGGAACCCGCTGTTGGTAATGCCCGGCATTCGCCGTCCGTCAACCAGGATGAGTGTCTCGTCGGCACCTAGTCCTCGCAGATTAATGCTTGAGGCCGTGCTTGCGTTGCCCGTTGCCGGCCCTTGACCATTGTTAGTTGTGGATGCATTCATAGGTAGGCGTGTCTTCAGGAACTCCTCAAGATTCACCGCCTGGGAACGCTCGATGTCCTTGCTATCAAATATTACATAAGGCTGCGGAGCATCCTCGGAACGTTTGATGTCGGTATTGCCCGAACGCTTACCCTTGACCAGCATCTCCGGTATGCCCTTTGAGCTGTCATCGTCACTCGCCTCACCCCTGGTGTTGTGCTCGGCGCTAGTTTCTGTGGTTGTCTCGGCAGGCAAGTCAGCACGAGTAAGTTTCAATCTTCTCATAGTTGCCGCGCTCCGATCACCTGCCGGAGCTACTGTCGCGGTGACCTGAAGCCCACCTTCGTCATCAAAATCAGCCTTAAGACCAGTGCCTTTAAGCAGCAACTGGAGGGCCCTTCTCTTGTTGAATTCACCCTTAACAGAGGTCGACACTATGCCGTCCAGCGCCTCATAGGGAATCAGAAATTCCATTTTCGCCTGCCGAGCATAGACCTCCAGTGCGTTTGCAACCGGCTGTGCGGGAATATCAAAACGCAGGGTTTGCTCGGGCACGATCCGTTCTGCATGACCAGCCGGCATGAACAGCATCCCGGAAACCAGCAGCAGAAGGTTCGCAAATATGAGTACCAATCGAAGCGACAGCTGCGGCCTGATGCGCGTGTGTGCGGTATTTATCCCCGTCTGCATTGTCATCCCTCCACAGCTAAAATGGCGCGGATGTCGCGCGTTTTGCCTAGATGACGCTCGGACAGTGTAAAACCCTGCAGCGGCTTGAATAATATCTACTCAGCGGGCTCAGGACGGGCCGTGCGGCTGACGACTACAATCTTCCCCGCATCACGACGTACCCAAACCGGGAAATTCTCTTCCAGACGCGCGAGAAACGCCGGCATATCGGTGGCGCGAAAGTAGCCACTGACGCGGATGTTAGCGGCAGCCTCGTCCACAACAGCAAAATGCACCTGATTGTATCGGCCAAGCTCGGCGAGCACCTCACGCAGGGTTTCACCACGGAAACTTACCATTCCGTCATGCCATGCGAGCCTGCGTTCCAACTCCTCAGGCGCTATGGGGAAGACTTTATTCAGCTGCGATGATGCCGCAGATTGTCCCGCACGCACCATAACCGGGCTACCAGCACCGGACGAGGAGCGAAAGCTCACCGCCCCCTCCAGCACCAGGACATCTACTCCGCTATTGTCAATGCGCACGGTGAATTCCGTACCTACCGCACGGATAAAATGACCGCCGGCCTCTACGATAAATGGCCGCTGCGGCTGATGCGCCACTTTAAAGCGCGCCTCGCCGCGCTCGAGCTGCACCAGTCGTTCATTCTTTTTAAAATCAACGAACACACGGGAATTGGTATTCAGCTCCAACGTTGACGCGTCCGCCAACGCAATGCGGCGCTGCTCGCCGACGGCAGTCTGAATGGATCCTGTACCCGTATGACGGACCACAAGCGCGGAACTGATAAAAATTGCCGCCATGCCTGCAGCCACGACCGCTGCCACAACCCACCGGCGGCGGCGGCGGCTAGCAGAAGTATTTCCGGTCTTAACTGTGACGCCATTGAGATGGCTCAATAATTCCAGCCGCCGCCAGGTTCCCGCCAGTTGAGCGTAAATTTCACGTCGCTGGGGATCCGCTGCCGCCCAGTCCTCGAACTGCCTGCGGTCATGGTCTGTTACAGATTCAGATTGCAACCGCACCAGCCATTCGCTGGCCTCATTGCGCATAGTTCTCAACGGTACAACGGAACTCATCGTCCGTCTCCCTGCTTGCATTTTCCACAACATCCCTGGTTCTTACACTGCACAAAGAACTCGTGGCACGCCTCCACTCCCCGCGCCAGATGGCTCTCTACGCTCTTTAGCGAGATTCCAGATTTGTCTGCAATCTCCGCGTAGGACAAATCGCCCTTCATGCGCATGAGAACAATTTCCCTGCGCCGCGCGGGAAGGCTTGCAATAGCCGCTCGCGCACATGCCAGATCCTGGATCTGCGACAACATCTCATCCATCGGCTGCACATCGCCATCCGGAAGTCCAACGGCGACATCCTTGGCAAGAACGGTTGCCGTCACCCTGCGGTGGCGGATATGACTTATTGCCAGATTACGTGCCGTCTGGAAAAGAAAACCGCTCGGCGAGCTGATTCGCGCTGCATCTCCTGCATAGACCCTCAGGAACGCCTCCTGAGCAAGCTCCTCTGCATCGTCGGCGCTAACAAATCGAGTCAGATAGCGCTTTAGCGCGGGAAACTGCCTGGCAAAGAATCGATCGAAACGACCATCGTTCGGTAACTGCGCATCCTGCGGCGTACCTTCTTGCAGGCCCGTATCGGGACAATCAACAGGTTCAAGCGATATGCGCATCTTTGCTCCGGCAGCACAGGATATCAGAGCGCTGTTGACTATATTCTCCTGGCCAACAGGAACGTAGTTAAGGACGGTCAGATCGCACAGTCAACTCCCGCCGTGAATTTGCCACGACATTGCCGACGGAGCAAGGCTCCAGCAGGAAAAATTTACGCCGCACTGCAGGGTTTTATGCTGCTCGAGCGTCATGATTAAAGATGGGCTGCTCAATTGCACCCTTACCGCTGGAGTCCTGCGGACACGTGGATCCCCGTGCGCCATGAATCCGAACAGTCTTCGCAGCATATTGTTACCCACCCTGCTTGCCACCTGCTGGACGACCGCAACCTGGGACCGTATGCCGCGGCAAACCACCGGATCAACCGATATCCGCGCCCGCCTGGCGTCCTTGCAAGCGCAAGCCATTGAGATACGCTCCATTGATCCCGCAGATGACAACTTCTCAGATCTCATGCCGCTTGCAGTAAAGATTGGCAGCGCACGAATCGTTCAGCTCGGCGAATCGACGCATGGGGACGGCGCCACATTCATGGCTAAGACGCGGCTGATCAAGTTTCTTCATCAAGTGATGGGATTTGACGTAGTTGCATGGGAGTCAAATATCTACGAATGCGCCCTAGCAGATTCGGCGCTGCGTAACACACGCTCCGATGCATCAGAGGCTGCCAGCATCGGGGTCTATGGAGTATGGTCATCCGCGCACGAATTGCGCTCGCTCTTTGAATATATCCGCGCTTCAAAGACAGGGGCACGGCCGATTAATCTGATCGGCATCGACTGCCAGAGCACGCCTCAACTGGCCGACGCCCTGTTTGCCTACTTCGAACGCACCCTCCCAGGCACAGCAGATAGCAACGATCGAGCGTCACTGCGAGATTTTCTTGAGGCGGCCTTCCAGGGCAATTACGCACCATCCCCTAAGCAGCGCAAATCCATCCGCGCGATACTCAAACGCCTCATGGTTGCTGCCAGCGACGAGCACCCGCGCCGCGACAAGCACGAGGCTCAGTTGATAGTACGTACACTGCGTAATGTGCTCGAATTCGAACAGATGTTTTCGGCGCAAGCCGCAATCCCGCAAACAGCGAATCCACCCAAGGAGGATATCCGCGATGTTGCCATGGGAAGGAATCTTGCCTGGCTTGCCAATAAGTACTACCCCGACCGGAAAATCATCGTCTGGGCAGCAAACTTCCACGTTAATGAAGACCCAGGCGCTCTTGAGCCAGTGAACTGGACCAGAACGTCAATGAGCGGCTACGTAACTGAAGGAAAGCAAGCAGCGCAGCTACTAGGCGAACAACTATATACCATCGGTTTCACCGCCTATAGCGGCAGTCATGCACGTATTAACCGTCGGTCATATCAGCCGATTCACATCCCCGTTCCAGCTGCTGGAACTTTCGAGGATGTATGCCATCAGACCGGCCGTCGATTCCTGTTCGTCGACTTGAAGAACTTGCCTCAGGGACACTGGGTACGCGAACCACAACTCATAGCCCATCCGATCGGATACGGGCCGATGGCAGGAGAGTGGTCAAAGGCTTTCGACGCGCTTTTCTTCATAGACGAAATGACACCCGCAACACCGCTTCAACGGACTTTTTCCGCCCAATAAATGAGAGCTACATGACACATCGGAGTGCTTACAAAGTCCGGGGCCGGCCAGGAGCAGCTGTCTGGACAGTTGTGCGAGTTGTTACTCGGCCATACAAGATAGCAGCACTTTCGATAATCAATGCACTAGTCGTCGCGCCATGTATGGCAGCACAGCCCGCTTATGCACCCGCGCAGGTAACTACTTCGGCATATCGATCGGCAGAGCGCTTCCTTGGCGCTAGCAAACTGGTACTGCACGGAAGTGTCCTCCCGACCTGGATTGACAAAGACGACTTCTGGTACAAAGTGGTCACCAGGCGCGGAAATGAATACATCTTGATCGACTCCTCGCGGCATACACGGCATCCTGCATTCAATCACGAACGCCTTGCTGCTGCGCTGTCAGCCGCCACCGCAGAGCAGTACAGCGCGTACGAATTGCCTATTTCATGGTTCAAGTATAACGAGGACAGAAGTGCGATTTCTTTCAAAGAGGCGAATAATAACAAGCGCGCATGGACCTGCGATCTTGGAAACTACGCATGCACCATGGAATCCGCGAGTCCTGCGGCCGAGAGCAATATCTCACAGACAAGAAGACCATCGACCGTGCGCTCGCCCAACGGACAACGCGCCGTATTTATCCGTGACGACAATCTCTGGCTGCTGGATGTGGCCACCCAGCAAGAACGGCAGCTGACAATGGATGGCACACAAGACTATGGTTATGCTACCAACAATTCCGGCTGGACAAAAAGCGACAATCCCGTGGTCGCCTGGTCGCCGGATTCCAGGAAAATCGCGACATTCAAGCACGACGCACGCCAGGTCGGCGAGATGTATCTAGTGGAAACAAAAGTTGGTCACCCCATACTACATCGATGGAAGTACCCGCTTCCCGGAGATGCGCATATCTTCATGATTGAACGGGTGATCATCAATGCAGATTCGGGGAAGGTTACCAGACTCGACATTCCACCTGATCCGCATCGCTCCACCACCTGTGACCACGTTGTGTGCGGCGGTAAGTTTGCCGATACACAGTGGAGTTCCGATAGCAGCCAACTGGCATTCGTATCAATGTCCCGTGACTACCAGCGTGCACAACTTCGAGTTGCGAATGCGCAAACCGGAAAGGTGCGCAATATTCTTGAGGAACGCGTGGACACATTCTTTGAGTCAGGAAACAGAGCTGAGAACTGGCGCTTTCTCCCGGAAAGCAATCTGGTGATCTGGTTTTCAGAACGCAGCGGCTGGGGACACCTGTACTCGCATGACCTCAGGACCGGCGTATTGCAACAGGCAATTACTCATGGAAGCTGGGATGTATTGAGAATCCTGCATGTTGATATCAGAAACCGGACCATCTATTTCGAGGGCTCAGGCCGCGAGAAGGACCGCAATCCTTACTTCAGGCACCTGTATAAAGTGAGCTTTGACGGAGGTATTGTCACAGCGCTGACACCTGAAGATGCAGATCACACCATCTATCTATCCCCATCCGGAAAGTACTTTGTGGATACATTTTCCAGACCGGATGTTCCGCCGGTTTCACTGCTGCGGCAAATCAACGGTAAACCGCTACTTGAACTGGAGCGCGCCGATATTTCGCAGCTTGAAGCCCTTGGCTGGAGGCCGCCGATGCCGGTCACAGTCAAGGCGCACGACGGCACTACAGATTTGTACGGACTGGTATTCAAACCGAAGGCTCTCAATCCGGATCTGAAGTACCCAATCATTAATAAAATCTACCCGGGACCGCAGACTGGCAGCGTTGGCCGGCACAACTTCTCTCCCCACGGCGCCCTGCAAGCACTAGCCGAGCTTGGCTTCGTGGTGGTAGCGCTTGACGGCATGGGCACGCCGCAGCGATCGAAAGCATTTCATTCGGCCTACTACGGCAACATGGGCGAGAACACGTTACCGGACCAGATCGCAGGAATGCAGCAGCTTGCGCAACGCTATCGGTGGATTGACATTGAGCGGGCGGGAATTTACGGCCATTCAGGCGGCGGATATGCAGCTGCTGCCGCAATGTTCCGCTATCCTGATTTCTTCAAAGTCGGTATCGCTCAGGCTGGCAATCACGACAACCGTAACTACGAAGCTGCCTGGGGAGAGAAATGGCACGGACTACTGACGAACAATTCTGATGGCGGCACTAATTATGATAACCAGGCCAACCAGCTTTCAGCCGGCAATCTGAAAGGCAAGCTTTTGCTGGTACATGGATTGATGGATTCCAATGTTCCACCTTATGGCACGTTTCTGGTAGTCGATGCACTGATCAAGGCAAATAGGGATTTTGACCTTCTGCTGTTCCCTAACAGCACGCACAGACTGGATGGAAGTTATTTGACCCGTCGTCGCTGGGACTATTTTGTTCGCTATCTGCTGGGGGCCGAGCCGCCGCAACACTACCAGATTGACATCGATCCCTAGAGGTCTGATCGTGAGCTGGGCGACCCACGCTTGCCCGGCTCCTGGCTCGTTCGCTGCTGCTCGATAGCAGGATAGTCAGGGAGATCCTGGGCTTCCAGCTGCGCGACCAGCCCGCGCACGAAATCCTTGGTATCCGCATCAAGCTCGCCCACCCGCGCGCGTACCACGCCATCGGCATCGAGCACGAAGTAGGTCGGGTACCCGCTGATGCCCCATTGCTCGACCAGGTCCGAGTTCATGCCGACGTATAGATTCACCCACGGCATGGGCTGACTTTTCATGTGTTCGACCACATCCTGCGGCTTCCTGTCCATACTGAAGGAAACCACCTCAAGCGGCTTGCCTGACATTTCCTCGTAGAACTTCGCCAGCTTCGGCAGACCAGCCACGCAGGGCGGACACCAGGTCGCCCAGAAATCCACAATGACGATCTTGCCACGCTGGCGGCTCAGGCTATCCTCTCCGCCGCCGATACGCGGTCGGCCGACATCCTGCAGACGATCGCCCACGGAGTAGTCCATCGAATTGAGCGTCAAACCCACCCACTTAATCAGTGATTGGTCATCGTTCAAATCGCGGCGCAGCCGTTCGGAAAACTGGCGAAACTCCGTCTCGATCTGCTGGCGATGCGCAACGCTCGTATGATGGTCCGTGTGCATCATGTAATACGTGCTGATCATCGATCGCGCCAGACGGTTGCGTACCGCAGGACTCTGACTAGCCTCGTAGAATCTGCGCATGTATTCAGTGTTGGCCGGATAGTCCATCTGAAAGGTGTACAGGTATGCGGTATTCGCCGCCGATTCACGATCGGCATGGTAATTCAACAGCAATTCTCCCAGCCGATCCAGACGCCGCTGTTTTTCTCGAGCGGACCCCTGCTCGCCGCTGCGATGTGCTTCCTGCACAAGCTCGGTGATCTGCCGGTTGATCATTTCGAACGCCGCATCGCTGCGCGGTTCGGACTCAATGGCGGAAATCTCCTCCGCCGCAGGATCGGCAGCGCTCCCGGGCACGGCGCAGGCAGGCAAGCAGGCGCAGAGCATTGTCAGTACCGCCGTCGGGCGTACATTCATCAACATTACGGCGACCTCGCGGATCAGAAATTTTTACGCAGCGTCAGGCTGTAGCGACGCAGGCGCGGATCGGCGTAAACACTGTAACCACCGAAGGGACTGCTGGTAGCAATGATCGGCGGAAGGGTATCGAAGATATTCTGGATACCGACCAGAATCTCCGCATCCCGCAGCAGGCCGCCGAACTGCGGCTGCTCACCGAAGCGGTAGCGCAGGTGCAGGTCATGATAAATCTGCCGCGGAATGGTATCCGACCCCTGGCCAGCAGAACTCAGCGTAGCAAACTCCGGAGTGGCATCGGCCTGATAGACCAGATAGTCATCGTAATACTGAAAACTCCAGCTTGCGGCCCACGATCCACGGTCCCAGGTCAGCCCACCGTTACCGCGCCACTCGAGCACACCGCCGTTAAAGCCCACTGAATCGACCGGTTGTGCGTCCGGGAGAATCTGCCGTCGCAGATGCGGCTGCCAGGTGAACAG
Source organism: Gammaproteobacteria bacterium (assembly GCA_021773365.1). Classification (GTDB taxonomy): domain Bacteria; phylum Pseudomonadota; class Gammaproteobacteria; order Steroidobacterales; family Steroidobacteraceae; genus JAJFKF01. The sequence continues at coordinate 39,253 of JAJFKF010000020.1, forward strand.
CGCGAACGCCCTGAAGCTACCATAACCATCCGTGCGCCAGGTGTAGTCCAGCTGGGTGTCGTAGGCTTCCAGGAAAGTGTTCGACAGATTGGCCAGCCGCAAGTCCATGCTGGAGATTGCTCCGCCCGTGAAACCCATGTCGATGTCATCCTGGGTCAACTGTTCGCGTTCGATTCGATCAGACAGTATGCCTTCGTTATTGAGAATATCCTGGCTTGACAGCCCGAATATTTCGTTAGTCTTCTCGATACGCGTGTAGTCCACCGACAGGCGCAGGCCCGACAGCGCCACTGGCGTATAAATCAATCCAGCCGACCAGCTACGGGACTCTTCTGGCTGCAGGGCGGTGTTGCCGCCTTCATACGTCGGCACAAAGGCTACGAAGAACTGATTGCCGCGCTTCGGATCGTTGCCGAAAATTACGCCATTGAGATCAAAGCGCTCGAACACCTGGTTGAGCGACGGCGGCAGAAATCCGGTGCCGTAGCTCGCACGCAATGTCAGCTGCTCCACCGGCTGATAACGAAATCCCACGGTAAAGTCGGTGGAGTTGACTTTGTTTATGTTGCGCCCGAATTCAGGCAAGGGGTCATCAGGCGAGAACACTATCGTGCCGAAGCCTACATCAGCGCTATCGGTCTTGTAGTCGTCGCGTCGCGCGGAAATCTGCAGCTGCAGATCGCGCACGTAGGGACGGGCGTTGACCTGTGAAACCAGCGGAATTGCCGCTTCCACGTAGACACTGCCCACCGACTGCGAACGCTCGGGGTTATAAATAACCGGGTATTGCACTGCGCCGTTATTATCGAGACCTCGCAGATAACCCTCCTCGGAAACTTCATCGCGATATTGCGCTGCTGCCGTCAAGCTTAATGCGCCGGCCGGCAATCGCATCAGCGGCCCACCGATACGCAGTGATGTCTGTTCCAACTGGGTATGAAAAGGCCCGGAAATGAAATTCGGAACCAACCCCAGATAACCCGCGCCAGCGTAGTCAAACGGAAAGGCGTTGGGATCGCGGGTGAAGTCAATCTGGCCGGTGAACAGCGCCGTGCGACCAGCGTTGTTTAGCGCACTACCGGAGGCATAGTAGAAGCGTGAGCGGCTCCAGCTGTGCTCACCCTGCAGCGTCCAATCGCGCGGCAGGCGTACGATCAAACCACCCGCGGCCTGCTGTGTTTCACTTTCCGAGGGATAATCAAAATCCAGTTCGGGCGTCGGAAAGGTCACCTGCACCCGGTTCTCGAAGGGGTTCACCGGATTGCCGGGATTCAGCACGATCGAGTTGTCAGCAAAGGATACGGCGCTGCTGCCGTTGTTCTCAAAGTGTGACAGGTCCAGGAACGCCTCAACCCGACCGCCGAATTCCCGGCGCAAGTTCGCCGAGGCGGACTGAGTCTGAGGGTTATTGATTAAACTCCGCCGCGCACCCCCGGCATCCTGCGGCAAGTCCAGGTTGTAGCTGCCGGCGTTGGCGGCCAGCCCCGCACCGCCATCGGAACTCGCGCCGGCATAGCCGTACGAAGCGGAAGTGATGCCCGAACCGATTGATTCGCCGCCAACGAGGGTCAAAGCACGGCTGGTCATACTCGCGTTGAAACCCAACGAACGGAAATTCGGCGTGGCTCCGATAGGCGTAGAAAAAATCGAGTCCTCGGAAAATCTTGTTGGGTCATTACGCTTTAGCAAAGCCCGTCCGCGCGCGGCGAAATCCCGTTCACCCGTCAACAGTCGATTGGAATCGGCATAGCTGGCGGAGAGCATGATGTTTGTTTTTCCACCCTCAAGCGCAAACCCAAAACTGCCCTCGATACGCCGCTGCGCGGCATCGGAATCGAAGGTATTGTCATAGTTAACCGATAACTCACCCCCGGTGTAGTCACGCCGCAGAACGATATTGACGACACCACCGGTGGCGCCGCCACCGTAAATTCCCGAGGCGGTGGACGGCAGCACTTCGATACGCTCAATGGCATTCAGCGGAATGCCATTAATGTCGGGCTGGTTGAGCTCGTTGGTGCTGAAGGAATCACTGATTCTCGGCATGCGTCGTCCATTGACCAGCACCAATGTCTGGTTGGTGCCCAAGCCGCGCAGGTTGATTGAGCTTTGGCTGCCGAAACGCAGTCCAACATACTGACTGTTGGTCTCCCCCACTGTATTCATCGGCAGGCGGGTCTTAAGGAAGTCCTCGAGGCTGCTCGCCATGGAACGATCGATCTCGGCGCGCTCGAACACCACGTAGGGCTGCGGATCGTCTTCGGTGCGTTTGATATCGGTGTTACCCAGCCGAGAGTCCTTGACCAGAATCTCGGGGATGGACATTTTCTCCGCCGTCAACTCCTCCGGATCAATGGTTGCAACAGCGGCAGGGGTTTCGCGCGTGCTTTTGGGTGAATCGCTCGCTTGCGCCCGCGCCAAGCGCATGCTCGCAGGATCGATCGTGGTAGTGCGGCTCGCCGTCGGTCTACTTCTCTCATTGCGCTGGCGGATGCCATAGGTTTTATCGTTCACCACGTAGGCTTCGAGACCGCTTTCGTGCAGCAGCAACGCCAGCGCCGCTGTGGGCTCGTATTTTCCGGTCAGCGCCGGCGCGGATTTACCCTCGGTCAAGTCAGACTGAACGGCCAGCTGAATGCCGGACTGACGGGCAAATTCACGCAGCGCCGTAGACAGTGGCTGCGCGCGGATCTCGAGATTGATCGGTCCGGCCACAGCACCGGTGGCCCCCGCGCCGCAGGTGGCGACAATCAGAACTGCGCAGCTGAATAGAAAACGATGGCCTTTCATGTGGTCCCCCTGCTGGTACGACTCGGTCTCATGGGTACTGACCTGCGCACCGCGGAGGGTGGCCCCCTCTATCAATCGATTTCTGCGGGTATCCGCTGAATTACATAGGCGCCGGATCCGGCATGCTTGACCCGCACGCCCGGCAGTGAGTCGATATACGCCAGCGCGGATTCCGGATCATGGGCATCAAAGGAACCCGTGAGCCGCAGTGAACGCAGTGCCGAATCATCGATAACAACCTCGACGCGACGATAACGCTGGAACTCGGCGACAACCGCCTCCATGGAAACCGCCTCGAACTCCACCCGGCCGCGCGTCCAGGCGCTGGCGCGCTGCACCGAAGGAATGGCAGCCGTAACGATACTGGCGCCCGCGGACCCGGCGCTGCGGTCCGGCGGCAGAATGCGTGCTTCCTGGCCTTTGTTGAGCTGGTCGGCCTGATCTGCGGCATTGCGGACCTCGACCAGTCCGTCCACCACGCTGACTACCGTGGCGCCCGGATCCATCCGCACGTTGAACTGCGTGCCCAGCGCCTTGACCGTGGCGTCGCCGGCCAGCACCTCGAACGGCCGATCCGCATCCCGTGCCACCCGAAAGAAGGCCTCCCCGGAATACAGCTCAATGAGGCGCTGTTCAGCGGAAAAGCGCACCCGCAAGGCGGAATTGGTGTTGAGCGACACTACGCTGCCATCCTGCAACGTCACAATCCGCTGCTCACCGAAGCCGGTGGCGTAACGATTGTGGTGAAACAACCCATACCAGGCGACGGCGCAGGCCAGTACGGCCACACCTGCGGCCACACCTGCGGCCAGACGGGCGATGCGCCCTCGGTCGCGGACCGTTGCGGGCTTACGACGCGTCGATTCGAGGGTACCGCGGGCCACAAACGAATGATGCTCAATCACTCCCGCATCCTTGCCGGCTCTCGCCTCCTCGACCCATTGTTCGATCTGCCCGGCCGGCAGGGGCGCGGCCGTCAGGTCATGACGCAACAAAGTCAGTTCCAACAACGCACGCACATGCGTGGGCGATTCGCGCAGCCAATCGGTAAAGGCAACCCGCTCCATCGGCGTGAACTCGCCGGCAGTCAGCTGCGCCATCCACTCCGTTGCGGCGGCACTAATATCCATGGTGCTGTCTTGTTTGTTCATGGTTAAATCACATCCGAAAGCGATTCGCGCATCAGCGCATAGCCGCGCGCCACGGCGCGCTTGACACTGCGACGGGTGGTACCAAGCCGCTCGGCAATCTGCTCGTAGGTCAGATCCTCCTGCGCCTGCAGCGCCAGCGCGGCCCGCGCCAGCGGCGGCAGCTGCGCCAGCGCGCTGCTCACCTGGCGACCGCGCGACTCCCGGTCGGCAAGCTGTTCCGGCCCGGGCTGGGCGGCGGGCTCGTATTCCTGGTGGGCATCGAGGCCGGTCCCTTCCAGCGGCTGCCAGCGCTGCTGGCGCAGTCTGAAGTCGTGGGCCACATTTGCTGCAACGCGAAATAGATACGCCTGTGGGTTCTTGACCACCTCGGCGCGGTCGAAGCGCAGCAGCCGCAGGTAGACCTCCTGGCAGACGTCCTTGATATCGCTCTCCACGACGCGGCGTTTAGCGAGGAAACGCTGTAGATCGCCGGCATATTCGCGCGCCCAGCGGGCCAGGCCGGCGGTGGAGCCGCGGGACGTACTCCCCTTGGGTTCCTTCTGGAAAGAAGCTGTCCCCGGCTGGGATGCGGGGGTGTCGGTCATTTGGGCCATACATGATAGACCTGTGGGGGGGGCAAGGTGGCCCCTGCGACATTATTTGGGGCTGGATGGGGGCTGGGGTTTGGGTGACAGCTGTCCCGGTACCGGCGATTCAGCTCACCTGCGAAGGGGCATGATCGAAATATAGTCCGCTAAAGTCCCGGGTAGGCGAATGGGCTGCGTATCGCTGCAGTCACGCGCGCATACAAATGAAATGGGACGTACGGATTAATAATAAAACTTACGTCTTCTGCTTCCAGTCGCACCGCGAGGTCACGCCATTCCTTCATCGGGAGAATCACACCAAAATGCGGGACGGGTACACCGTGACCATCCGCGGCGTTAAGAACCTTATCTCCTGCACCTGGCTAGAGGTTCGCAACGATCTTGTGCCCGTAACAATTGAAATCTATCCACGTCTCGTAACTGCGCCCTTCCGGAAAGCCAAGAAGCTCGCCATAGAATTTCCTCGCGCCGACAGGATCGTTTACCGGAAACGCAAAATGAAACAATGTGACTGATGGAAAGTTATTCATTCACTTGACCCATGAAACCTGCATACGGCCCAGCCAGTCGCACAATGCTCCCGGTCCGGGAGACCAGGCAACCGTGCGGTACGGGCCGGCCTTAGCGGCCGAAGCGCCGGGTGAACGAGATCGAATAGCGCCGCAGGCGAGGATCGCCGTCAGTGCTATAGCCGGCGATCGGATTAGTGCTGGCGCTGGCTAGGATGGGCGGGCTATCGTCAAGCAGATTCTGCACTGAAGCGAGCAGCTCCACGTTGTGCAAAAACTCCCCAGCAAACCCCAACACATCTGCGAAGCGATAACGTGCGAACACATCGTGATAGATCTGTGTGGGCGTCCTTTCCGCACCCTGACTGCGCACCAGCGTGTCGCGTATGGACGTAGTGGAGGTATAGACACGTGACTCATCGAAGTACTGCATGTTCCAGCCAAGATCCCACTGACCGCGACTGAAACGCAATCGTGGGAGAATGTCGGCGGTAGGCCGCCGGCGACGCCATTAATCAAGTTTCACCGGTCTATCGACTTTCAACCAATGGAGGACGACATGTAAACCCACCTATCCCCTGCGGTCCCCGCCGCTCAACTGACTCTCAGGCCTGGCGCCGCGCGCGGCGTTGGTGCGGACGTCCGCTATAGCTGAAGATATGTATGCGCTACTTTCTGCCGTTCGCGCAGAAATGAGGTTGTGGTTTTTTCCGTTTACCGCAGCTGGATGACAATCTCTCCGTGCCGTCGCTGCACCTGCAGCTCAGGTTCTCTGCGTAGCAGTTCGGCAAGCGCTTCAGGATCGTCCGCGTCGAAGATCCCACGGTAAAAGCGCGTGCCGGGCGGGATACCTGTGATCCGCAGTTGCGTTATGTTATACCGGTTGAACTCAGCCGCGATAGCTTCCAGCGGGGCGCGCTCGAATTTCAGGCGGCGTTTACTCCAAGCCTCCACGCGTTTCACGTCCGGGTGTGCCGCGCGACGAATGTTGCCATCGAAAGTAACCATGGCCTGTTCGCCGGCGGCCAGTTCCTGCCAGGCGGTCTTCTCTGCCGAAGGCAGAGGGCCTGAACGGGCCGCGATGCGCACCCGGCCTTCGAGTACTGTGACGTCTGTCCCCTCGGGGCGGTCATAGACATTAAATTGCGTGCCCACTGCAAGCACGACGGCGGCCCGGGTATGTACGCGGAATGGTCGTGATCGGTCCTGCGCTACTTTGAATATCGCCTCTCCGCGGCGCAGTTCGACCTTCCTTTCATCCGACGCGAAATCCACCTTGATTTGCGAATCGGTATTGAGTTTGACGATGGAGGCATCTGCGAGCTGTACCGTGCGTTGTTCGCCGACCTGCGTGGAAAAATCACGGCCTGAGTAATGCTGCCAGCCCAACCAGCCGAGTCCCATCACGGCAAGTGCGGCGCAGGCGGCAACGGCGAAGGTGCGCCGGCTGCCGCGCTCAAGGCCTGCGCCGTTGTCATCGGAAACAGGAGCGCAGTGCGGCAATCGAGCAACGTCGCCGACGGCCTCGCGCAACAGCGCGTCCACATCAGATTGTGAGGCATTGAGCCAAGTTAACTCGTGGTGGAGCCAAGTAGCCTCCAGGAACTCACGAATATGTACCGGCGACTCCCGGCACCAGGCGGCAAAAGCGGCCGCATCCCGCGACCGGCCGGCCCGCAGAATTTCCAGCCACTGCGCGGCGCGCTGCGCCTGCAGCCGATCGATGCGTTCGTCCAGCAGCAATGAGGTCATGGCCGCTCTCCTTCCTTTCCCCGTGTCTTCAATAATACTTTCACCCTTGCACAGGCCTCCGACACATAGTTCGTCACGGTACTTGCCAGCAGGCCAGTACGGCGGGCGATCTCTTCGTGAGTCATGCCCTCGCGCTTGGCCAGCAGCAGCACGGCGCGTTGCATGGGCGGCAGTCGGGACAATGCATAGCTCAAATCCTGTTCGATGCCCACCTGCTCTGCCAGGTTGTCCGGCGAGGCGTTTTCCGGCGAATCGGCCGCGAGCTGCATTGCTTCCGAATCGCAGGCGACCAGAGCGCGCTCCTCGCGTTCGTGCCACTCGATAACCAAGTGCGACGCGATGCTGTATAGATAGGCTTGTGGATTGCGTACCTCTTCTCGCTGCGGCAGCTGCAAGAAGCGCTCGAAAATCTCCTGCGTGAGATCCGGCGCATCTCCCGGACGCCGTACCCGCTGGGCGATGTAGCGGTGAAGCGCGGGCGCATACTTGCGAAAGACGCTGCCGACCGGGTGCAGTGTTCGTAGGTGCCGTTTGGACTCGGGGTTGGGCATGGGGCTGCAGCGGCTGGACTGACTCCTGGTCATTAGAGGGCCGGCGCTGTCAAAACCTTAGTTTTGTCCAAAATTTCTAAGGTTTCGGCCGCGGCAGCCCTCCCAGAGGGTACCGCGGGTGAGACTGTGGCAGGCCTGCCCGCTGAACTACCGGCAAAAGCGACTTCAGGGGAGCGGTATTTATGAAAATCAACTTCGCCATTCTGCTCGCGGCCTTGGCCGTTGCGCTCAGTTCGATGAGCCGCGCGGCGGAATCCTCCACGCAGTATCGCCTCGATATTGCGCCGCAACGGCTGGGCGCAGCACTGATGGCTTTCGGCGAGCAAAGCGGCGTACAAATCCTCATGAAGATCCAGAACGAGGCGATCGAGAACGCCGCCACGCCGCGGCTGAGTGGGGATTTCACCGCGCGAGGCGCGCTGGATCGGCTTCTGGAGAATACCGGGTTGAATTATGAGTTCGTCGATAAACGCACGGTGCGAATTACCGCCGTGTCGGCGGGGGAGCGGGCGCAGATGCACCGCGCGGCTAACAGCCAGATGCGCCTGGCGGATGCCTCCGCCGCTTCGCAGGGGGTAGCAGTTGCCCGTAGGAAAGATAAGAATTTAAAACAAACAGATGAAGAGCCGGCTGGCCCTGCGGCCGATTCAAGCTCAGCGGGTATTCCAGAGATTCTGGTCAAGGGCAGCCGCAGCTCCAACACCGACATTCGCCGTACCGAGGATGATGTGCAGCCGTACGTGGTGTTCGATGCCGAGGAGATCGGACGATCTATGGCGCCGGACCTGGAAACTTTCTTAAGAACCCGCCTTCCGATGAATCAGTCGCGCAGCAGCAACGGTCAGAGTGTGACCCTTGTTCTAGGCAATCAAAGCAGCATCGATCTGCGCGGACTGGGCGCCGATCAGACCCTGATTCTGGTCAACGGCCGGCGCATGCCGGGCGTGGCGACTAGCGTGGATTTCTACCAGCCGGACATCAACGGCATTCCCATTTCCTCGGTGGAGCGCATCGAAGTACTGCCGTCCACGGCCGGCGGCATCTACGGCGGAGGGGCCACCGGCGGGGTGGTGAATATCATTTTGAAGCGCGACTACAACGATCTGGAAGTCACCGCCCGCTACGACGGCACCCTTGCCGGCGGCGGCGCGCAGCGGCGCCTGGACGCCACGGCGGGCTTTTCCCTGGAGGGCGGACGGACCAACATCATGCTCACGGCCAGCTACCGTGACGGCAATCCCTTGTATATCGGCGACCGGAACTTCACCGCCCGCGCCCGCGCCTTGCAGGATGAGAACAATCATGTTGCCTTTCGCACCTCAAGTACCCCGGTGCACGGCTACACCACCAATATCAGGAGCGCCAACGGCAGCAATCTGGTGCTCAAGGACGGGATGCGTTCGCTGAACTCACCCATCGCGTCTGTGCCGGTGGGTTATGCGGGGCCCGCCAGTGACAACGGTGCGGCGTTTCTGGGCACGGCCGACCGATACAGCCTGGCGCTGGCCGACGATGTGGTGGGCAATCAGTACTCGCTGCTGAACGCCCCTTCGGTGCGCTCGCTGCAGCTCAGTGTGCGGCGGGAGTTCACCGATCGCATCGAAGTGTTCGCCGATGCCGCTCGCTACGACAACCGGTCGGTGCGCATGGGAAGTTCAGGCGTGCAATCTCTGGTCAACGTGATCTTGCCGGCAGGCCCAAACAATCCATTCACCCAGGCGGTGAGGCTGTCGGTGCCCTTGGTGGGCTACGAGGGCGACAGAATGCGCACTCCCTCTGCCTCCCTGAGCGAACAGCTCAGCGTAGGTGTGATCGTGCGCCTGCCGCGGGAGTGGATGGTGCAGGGGGAGTACAGTCTGGGTCGATCGCACTTCACCTATAAATTCCCGGGAACCCTCCTGACCGCGGACGGCAGCGCCGCGCTGATCGACGGGCGACTCAATCTGTTAAGAGATGTGAACGCCTACCCGCTGGACTTCTCGGCCTTCTATCCGGGTGAGACTGGCCGTCGCACCACCGGGGAATTTCTCGGGGAACCGAAGAGCGCCACTCTGCGGGTGTCCGGCCCGTTGCTGCAGCTTCCCGGCGGCCCGGTGCGCCTGGCCGCCCTGCTGGAGCGCCGCGAGCAGTTTACCGGAGATCGAGTCGTAGCCAGCTACCCGTTGGGCGGGGGCACGCCCACCTCTGTCTACTATCCTGAAATAGGCTCAAGCACCGACAGCGGGTACGCGGAGCTGAACGCGCCGTTGGTTTCGGCGGCCAATGCGCGGCCGGGGCTGCTGGGCCTGGACTTGCGCGCCTCCTATCGCTACGACACCACCAAGACCCGTACCCGACCCCTCGGGGCGGGGTCGTCCTTCGTGATCGTTCCTTCGCCCGACGGTCCATTTCCGCAGGTGCCGTTTCAGACCAATAGCGTGACGGGTAACCAGTACACGCTGGGCTTTCGCTACACGCCGTTGGAGAACGTGACGCTGCGGATCAGTTATGGCGAAGGGATACTGCCGCCCGTGCCTTCGCAGCTGGCTGAGGCGGATCTTTCTTCACTGGCCGAACTATTTTTAAGTGACTATCTTGATCCCAAGCGCGGCGGGTTGCCCGTCGACGCCACAACGGTCGAGCTATATTCGTTCATGGGCAACTTGCTGCTGCGTCCGGAGCACTCTGCCAGCTGGTCCGGCGGGCTGATTTTCACGCCCGCCATTCTGCCGGGGTTCAGATTGTCGGTGGACTACACCCGCATCGAGAAGACCGACGAGATTGGCTATCTATCCGAACAGCGGCTGCTGGATCTGGAAGATGATTTTCCGGGCGCCGTTGTGCGCAATGAGCTGACCGCGGCGGACGCGGCGCTGGGCTACACAGGTGGGACGATCCGGGTATTCAGGAGCGGTAACGTGAATATCGCCCGGAGCCTGATGGAGGCGTTGGATATCCAGGCCGACTACAGCTGGGAGACGCGCCTCGGCTCCTTTGCCGCCAGTGTGATGGCGACCGTGCAGCCGCGCCTCTCGCAGCAGGCCGTGCCGGACAGCGCGGATCTCAATACGGTGGGCTACAGCGACGGCCCGCTGAAATGGCGGGCCAATGCGGGCCTGCGCTGGAGTCGCGGCGCCTGGGACCTGGGGTGGAATCTGCAGTACTACGATGCCTCTCGGGTCTACACCAGCACGACCTCGACAATTGGCCGTAACAGTGCGTTGCTCAATGCGGTGCTCAATCAGGGTTCAGAATTGATTCCGACCCAGACCTATCACGATGTGTACGGCCGCTACCGTTTCGAGAACGCGCCCGGCTTCGCCGGCGGTCTGCTGGAGAACACCGAGTTGCAGATCTCGGTGCAGAATGTGTTCAATACCAGCCCGCCCATCCTGGCTTCTGCTAGCCCCTTCACCTTCGGCGGCTATGCCACCGAAGGTGATGCCCGCCTGCGGCGCTATTCCGTCGCCTTCACCAAGCGCTTCGGACAGTAGCCCGGATCTCTCACCGGGTGGACAGCGCCGCGATCCGCGTCCGGGCCTGTGCCAGCGTGATCGTGCCGCCGTTCACCTCGGCCACCGCGTGGTTCCCCTCAGCGATCGCCCGTTTGAAATGGACGCGCTTGCCCGGGTACTCCCTTGCCATCCGCTCGAAGTACTTGATGAAGGCGTCCTTGCCGTCAGCAACCTCAGGGTTGTGCTGAATGTAGACGTCGCCAGCGTACCGCTCGATGCCCTCGGCCGGCTCACATTGATTGAACATCAGGCCGTAGAACGCACTGACGGCCTTCTTGTTTTGCTCAAGTCGATCGTTCACCGGCGACGCTCCTGAATGTCCGCCCAACAAAATGTAGGCCGCATATATGCGGCAATAAATTTCCGTAGTTCTACGGCATAAGACGGCTGCCAGATCCCTACCATGTTGATTTTATTAGAGTCTGCTTGAGGTAGGCCGTCAATAGTAATGCAGGCATATACCGCTCGGATCCCATCACGCATCAAGGATGCGACGTTCCCATTCGCCGTTCGTGAAACGTCTCTATTCATCCGGATCAATACAGACATCTTCATCATGAGCCTGCCCTCGCTATCGCCAGCCGCACTCCTTGCCACCACCACCCTGACCCTGCTTGGTACCGCCGCCGTAGCCGAAACCCCCACCCTTGCAATCGGCGATCCCGCCCCCCCCATCGAGGCCATGGCCTGGATCAAGGGCGAGCCGGTGAAAACCTACAAACCCGGTCACGTGTACGTCGTGGAATTCTGGGCCACCTGGTGCGGCCCCTGTATCGCCTTCATGCCCCATCTCAGCGAGCTGGCGCGCCGGCATGCTGGCAAGCTCACGGTTATCGGCGTGAACGTGATGGAGGCCAGGGGCGGCGATCCGCGCGTGGGGGCGGTGCGCACCTTTGTTGAACGCAAGGGCGCGGAGATGGACTACACCGTGGCCATGGACGACCCGGCCACCGGCCCGGTGTTCGAGGCCTGGATGAAGGCCGGAGGATCATCCGGGATTCCCACCTCCTTCATAGTCGATGGCGCTGGCAGCATGGTGTGGATGGGCCACCCCCTCGGTGAGCGCTTGGCCGACTTCGACCGGGCCTTGGAGCAGGCCCTGGCCGGTAACAGCGACCTAGCGGCCGCGAGGGCAGTCCAGGCAGAAACAAATACGCAGAACGAGGCCCGGCAGCGCCGGCAAAGGGAACTCAAGCCATTGCGGGACGCGCAGGCCCGCCAGGACTATCCGACAGTGGTGACCGAGGCGCACAAACTGGCGGCGCTCGATCCGAACCGCTACCGGGCGATGATGTTCTGGGCCGAGCTGGCGGCTCTGATGGAGATCGACGGGGAGCAGGCGCAGGATCTGGCCAGGCGCCGGGGCGCAGATCCTGTCTTCCGTCGGCAGATCGGTTTAGCCAATGAGAAGGCCTACTGGGAAAGCGTGAACGAGGCGCTGAAAGGGGGCCGGAATCCTCCCCCACCATAGGGCCGGCGACAACCAGCCCTCCTGGGCCGATAATCGATGCCGTGTCGATTCTCCTGCACGCGTTGCGGCAGGACCCAGCTGCGGGTGAAGCTGCGCTGAGCAGATGCACTGAGTCGCCCCGCAAGTTAAGAGTTCGTCAGTCCGCCCCGTTCCGAAGCGGCGGTCGCAAGCGTCGTGACCAGGACGAGGTTCCCACACTGAAGGATGAGGTATTTCCCATGAGACAGATTGCAATTCTGGCGCTGGTTCGGGGACAACCCACATACCCTGATGTCTACCCACCGCTCAGGCACCGACTTTGAAGCCGTCGGCCCTGGAGGGCCACTACTTTTTCATGGGCGACAACCGGAATAGCAGCCAGGACCGTCGTTTTCCAACAGTCGGCTTCGTACCAGAAAAGAACATCGTAGGTCAGGCTCGGCGAATCTTATTCAGCTGGCACCTGCCGGGCTTGCGTGGGAGCGGGTTCTAAAAAAATGTGATTGAGGGATATCTGTAGCACGACACCGGCTATCGCCTGGCTTCGATGCGCACGGTGCCGTCTGTATCGGTGCGCACTTCCACCGGCAAGGCACTTTCCAGACTGTTCAGCCATTTGTCGATATCCCGCTCAAACACGGTGCCGGTGACGGCGAGTTCGCCGATGGCTTCATCCTCAATACTAATGCGGCGGGTGGAGTAACGCGCAAGATCGGCGATTACGTCGGCCAGCGGTTCAGCACGGTACTGGCGCTGCCCTTCGCGCCAGGAGGCCACCGCGGTAGAGGCCATGGTGATCGTTTTCGGGGGGAGCTGCGGTCCGAGGCGCAACTGCTGCCCGGCCATGAGCTGCGTTACCCCCGCCGGACTGCGGGCCTCGACCAGGCCCTGGGCCACGGCGATGACGGTATGCGTGCCGGTGCGCCGAACATTGAACGCGGTGCCCAGTGCACGCACTGTGGTATCGCCGGCGTGTACCACGAATGGCCGCACCGGATCACTGGCAACCTCGAAGAAAGCCTCGCCCTGCTCGAGCCTGATTTCGCGCCGGGTAGCGGCAAACTGTACCGTGAGGCGCGAATGTCCGCCCGCGGTGAGCGTAGAGCCGTCACTCAAGGGCACGCGGCGCAGTTCGCCGACGGTGGTTTCGATGGCTCTGTTGTGAGCGCCGCTCGGCATCAAATCGGTGCCGACGTACAAAACTGTGCCGGTGAGCAGCACTACCACCGACGCGGCCAGCGCCAGACGGGGTTTGTTCGTCACTCGCGCCGGCTGCGGCATTTCGGCGGCAAGCTGCATTGCTGAAGGCCAGGGTAGCTTGGGGAGGGCATCGATGCACTCCTGCACGGTTTGCAGGCGGTCGAAGGCCTGGCGATGGCGCGGGTCCTCGGCCAGCCATGCCTGCCAGGCGGCCAGCCGCTGCTCGCCGACTCCGCGATCCTGCAGTTCCAGCATCCAGTCAGCCGCCTGCAGCGCTACGGGATCCGGTATCGGTTCAAAGGCCTGACTATCCACGGTGGGTTTCTTCCGACAAACCGGATGTTCCGGCGGTCGCGCGCATTTGCGACTGTGCGGCCAGTCCGGCCTGGCAATGCACAAAGGCCTGCAGGATGTAATGACGCACGGTGCGCGCCGCCACGCCCATGCGCGCGGCGATCTGCACCGGATCGAGACCCTCCACGCGATTGAGCAGGAAGGCCTGTCGGCATTTGGGCGGTAGCTCCTGGAGGCATTGGCTGACGATCTGTACCTCCTGGTGACTTACCGCGGCGCGCTCCGGACCGGGCATTTCCCCAGTATCGTCCAGCAGGCGGGTGCGGTGTAGCTCGGCGCGCCGTTCGCGGCTGCGGATGCGGTCCACAGCCAGGTTGGCGGCGGTCTTATATAAGAATGATCGCAGGAAGCTCACCGCGCCGGGCTGGTCCAGATCCAGCATGCGCACATACGCCTCCTGGGCAACTTCCTGGGCCTCCTGGGTGGAGCGCAGTCGCACGGCGAGGAAGCGCGTCAGCGCCTCGTTATGCTCGCGGAACAGCTGCGCTACGGTCTCGGCCCGCACACCATCCAGCCGCCGGGCGGTAGCCGGCATTCCGGGGATTAATTTGTCCGGATTATCCACCGCATCTCTCCGTGGACGGACTACCCATTCTCGTACGGCTGCTATGACGTCCGAGCGCCCTAATCTGGCAAACAATCTGCCAGAAAAGTCACTTTGCCAGATTTTGACCTCCGGACGTCATAGCGTGCAACCGAACGACAACTGCCCTTGGGGAACAATATGCAAAATGGCTGGCGCGCTTTTCCTATCTTAGAACCGTTGTGCTCAATTCTGGCATGCACGCTCTTGTTGTGCAGCGTCAGTGTGCTAGCAGGTGAGTCGCAGCAGGGCCTGCGTTTCGAAATTCCTGCCCAGCCGTTGCAAAGCGCACTACTGACCTTCTCGCAGCAGGCCGGCGTGCAGCTGGTGGTTGCCGATGAGACGATAAAGGGCCTGAATACTTCAGGAGTGCATGGAGAATATTCGCCCAACGAGGCGCTTGATCTGCTGCTGCAAGGGTTGGGTCTGAAATATCGAGTGACCGATGAGCGTACCATCGCCATCAGCACTGTGACGGCGAAGCGGGTGAGTCGCGCGGCCGCCATTATGCGTCTTACAAACTCCGCTGCCAGTGACGAACCTGAAGCGGCAGGCGATGAAAAGAATCGCGCGGAGAGCGAAAAGCGGACGACAGAACAGCAGTCCCCCGTAACGAGTGCGGAGGGTAAGGACTCAGATTCCGAAGTCGTGGTTACCGGCAGCCGTGTCGCCAGAACACCCAGTCAGTTGGCCGCCAATGTGATCACGCTGAGCGCCGAGGACTTGCGAGCCACCGGTGAGAGTACGTTGGAGAAGGCCTTGCGTCAGCTGCCGCAGAACGTGCTCGGCGCTACCGAGGTCGGCGCAACGGTACCCGATGGCGGGATGACTTTCAATGGAGCACTGAACATTACCGGAGGCTCAAACATCAATCTCCGTGGCCTGGGTAGCGAATCCACACTGGTGCTGGTCGACGGCCGGCGTATCGGCAAGTCTGGCATCTTCGGTGGCGCTTCGGATGTATCCGGCATTCCGCTGAATGCCGTGGAGCGTGTGGAGATCATGCTCGATGGGGCGTCCTCGGTGTATGGCTCCGATGCAGTCGGCGGTGTGGTCAATATCATT
Organism: Gammaproteobacteria bacterium; assembly: GCA_021773365.1. GTDB lineage: Bacteria > Pseudomonadota > Gammaproteobacteria > Steroidobacterales > Steroidobacteraceae > JAJFKF01. The sequence goes on from JAJFKF010000020.1 coordinate 54,739, forward strand.
CTGCGCAAGGACTACGAGGGTGCGGAAGCAACCTACCAGTATGGTGCGCCCCAGGAGGGGGGGTTCGATGAGCATGTGGCGACTATATCCGGCGGTTTGTCGTGGGGTGCTTTGCGGTTGCGCGCCACCTTTGAACATTTCCAGGGCAGCGATCTCGATGCTGCCGAGCGGCCAGAGCGGATCATTTCCGAGCGCTACGATATGCCGGCTGGCATCCAAAGCAATGCGGGCTTGTTTTACACCTACAACGGCCAGAACTATCTGCCGGCCGATCTGGCGGCTATGGGGTTAACCACCACTTCCCCAGGCATAAAACGCATCGTTTATACGCGCCTGCCCGAAGGCCAGGACGGCAACAATCTTTCGCTGGATGATTTTCTGCCGCTGGAAACGCGTAATCTCGGGCCCGGCTATAACGATGACCTGCGCCAGGGTATTACCTTGATTCCCGAAATCAAGCGCAACAGTATCCAGTTTGGTTTCGACCAGGAATTTTCGGTAGCTGGCAGGCCGATGATGCTGAGCGGGAATCTGTACTATTCTGATCGGGAGACTTACTCAGCCAGAGGCGCGTTCAAGGCCTCTTTTTCCTTGCCCGCTTCCGATCCGCGCAACCCGTTCGCCAGCACGGCGAATTTCTTCTGGCTGATCCCGAGCCTGGGGAACGAATATTTTCAGACCGATCAGCAGATCGCCCGTGGCAATCTTGTGCTGGAAGGACATATTGGGTCGGACTGGCGCTGGACACTGGCGGCCAGCGACGCCCGGGATGAGATCGATTCGTTGAATATCAATTCGCCCGACTACTTTGCACTCTTTTTTACCGATGCCGATTTCGTGGCAAGCGATATTGTGGCGGCCAATAGTCCTGCGACCCTTGCAGAGCTTATCGCCGATCCGCTGCCCGTGGCCGCAACCAACGAGGAGCGTATTGCCGAGATAAGTGCCCGGGGCAGATTATTCGCTCTGCCTGGCGGCGATGTGTATCTTGCCTTGGGTGGAGAATGGCGCGAGGAGTCATTGAGCTCAATGTCGCAAACCACCATTGTTCAAGCCGTGGGCGAGTTCAATGGTAGCCTGCCGCAGTTCTCGTACGACACTGATGTTTCAAGAACGCAGCGATCGGCATTCGCGGAAGTGTTGCTGCCTATTGTCGCTGCACCAAATGCCAGGGCCGGCATCGCGCACTTGACCCTGACCGGCTCTGGGCGCCATGACTCCTACGACAGATATGGCGACTCGAATACTTGGTCAGCTGGGGTGATCTGGAGTCCGTTTGAACAGTTGCGCTTCAAGACCAACTACAGTACATCCTTCGTGGTGCCTACGCCGCGCGAGGGATTGGTTGAGACCGATAGTTTCGTAGCCCAACCACCGGGCTTCTCGTATCCGATTCGCGATGTCGCGGGCGTACCTACAGGCGAGCTGGAATATATTGGTGAACTGATCTCCGGCGGCAACCCTGATCTGCAACCCGAGACCGCTTCGTCGTGGTCGACCGGCCTGGAGTTCAGGCCGCAGAGCATCCCCGGACTGTTTCTGGGGGCGACCTGGCATCAGACAAAGTACCGTAACCGGATTACCGAGGCGCCGGACCTGGTGCTGGTCGAAGGCGTGGACTATGTGGCGCTTTATCCCAACCTTGAGCGCAGGCAGGACGGTCTGCTGATCTGGGATACGCGCGCGATTAATGCCGCCTCGGTGGAGATTGCCGGTATTGATTATCTGGCCCGCTTTGATCTGCAGACGCCTTTCGGTCGGCTGGCTGTGTCGAGCAATATCAGCTACACGCAGAAGTTCGAACAACTGGCGTTCTCTGCAGCCGAACCGATCAACCGCGTGAAGCATCTCAATGGCAACAGCTCCTATTATTTTTCCATGGTGCCGCGCTATCGCTACAGTACTGCTGTGGGCTGGTATCGCGGTGGCTGGTCGTTCAACGTGGATGCCAGCACAGCCAGTGATGTCAGCGTCAGCTATCGCGTCGTTGGGCAGAATCTTTTGACCACCAGCACCACGCCCGTGCTGACGGATGTGCTGCTTGCCTACGACTGGGATCAGGCGGCTACCGCCCGCGCGCCAGGCTGGCTGGCTGGCACGCGGGTATCGCTGAAGGTTCTCAACGTGCTCAATGACCATCCGCGTACCCGGCAGATCGTAGTGGAAACGGGCGAGAAATTTTCATCCTTTTATAACGCCAACTACACCGATCCGCGCGGACGGATGTTTTACGCGACCGTGACACGGCGTTTCTGACTGACCGGGCGAGCTAGTGGTTGCGGATCGACTGATAGACTGCGGCTACGAACTGATCTCCGGAAACATATCCGTTCCCCCACTTTGCATCCAGATCGGAAGTTGGCCGGGCTGCAATCACCGCCGCTTCCTGCATACCGGTTACCATCAGAGCCTGCACACGCTCCAGCACCGTGGTCAGCATGTGCAGATACTCGCGCAGCTGCGTGGTGCCCGACAGCGGGCCATGCCCTGGGATAATCCGGCTTTCCGCATCCGCGATGCGCAGTGCCTGCCTTACACCCTTGATGACACCAGATATCGAGCCCTCCGAGTTCAGATCGATCACCGGATACTGGCCGCTGAAGTAGATGTCCCCCATGTGGATCACGTTCTTCCGGGGAAACCAGACAATGGCATCGCCATCAGTGTGGGCATGCTCGATGTGCATGACACGGATGTCATCGCCATTCCAGTGAAAGGTCATTGCATCGCTGAAGGTAACCACCGGAAGCGCGGCTGGCGGCGCCTGCCGGCTATTGCCGATAAGGCCTCTGAATTCTTCCGGATCCAGTCTCTTGCGGACGTTCTCATGCGCCACGATGAGCGCGCCGCTCTTGCCGAGACTTTCATTGCCGCCGGTGTGGTCGCCGTGCCAGTGGGTATTCAGCACAAAGCGCACAGGTTCCTCGGTCAGCGCGCTGACAGCCTTCTGGACGGCGGCGTCCAGAAAAGCCAACTGGTCATCGATCATGAAAGGGCCGTCGACACCGACGGACAGCCCCACGTTCCCGCCGCCGCCCGTCAGCATGTAGATGCCATCCGCCACCGGAACCGTCCGTATTTCCAGCTCCTGCGCTGTCTGGGCCGCCACCGGCGCCGCTGCGGACAACATGCAGTTCAACACGGCTCCCGCGACCAGACATCGGCATAATGATGAATGCATGTTTCCCGCCTGCCGGGCGCTATGACCAAGTCTGGCTGCTAACGGACGCGGGCGACTGAAGTTTGAACCGCAAGCACCCGCAGTCACCGGACCTGCGCCGCTTCAGTTGGAGAAATTCTTCCGCAGGGAAATGCTGAAATTCCTGCCGCGCAACGGACCAAACTGGCTGTAACCGCCGTTTGCCGCGCTCTCCAGTTCGGCCACATAGACCGGCGTTTCGTCCAGGAGGTTTGCGATATTCAGCGCCAGGCGAACACCGCTAAGCCACTTACCGGGAGCGGAGCTGACCTCATAGCTAAGCTGCAATCCGACTTCGTTTGCAGAATCGACCATCGCTGAGCCCTGCAGATCCTCAAGTCCAGGCCGCGCCCGGTAGCTGCCAACATGGCGCAGATTCACGCCAGCCCCGAAGGGACCGTGCTGCAGATTCACGCCGAACAAACCCCTGAACTTCACCGGCGCGCCGTTGGATTGCAGCGGACGATTCAGGTAGTCGGTATTTGGCGCGCCCAGCGCCACCTGCACGCTGTAGTCGGTGGTAAATGTTCCGTTCCCGCTCAGGGACAGTTCGCCAAGCGCGGTATCCACCAGATAGTTCAGGCCCACATCAATGGCCTCCACCTTTGATCTGGTGGCATTCAGCCAGCCATAGAACGCCGTGAGGATTGGTCCGACTTCGTAGCCATCGTTCGGATCCACCGGACCCCGCACCACCAGACCCGCCGGCAGCCCATCCTCATTGTCGACGATGGCCTGCGGCAACTGGATGAGGAGATTGTCCTCTTTCTTGATGGAAAACCAGTCCACGCTCAAGCGCAGACCCGGGAGCGCCCGCGGCTGCAGAACCAGACCGTAGCTGATGCTTTCGGAAGTCTCCGCATCCAGCGGCAACCCGAGTTTCGGGTCCGCAATAATGACGACCTCACCGCCAGCCTCTCCCCCGCGCTTCGGGTCGTAGACCTCCGTCGGCTGCGAATCGATGTTGTTGTAGTCGATCAGATAAAGCGGCGGCGCCACGAACCCTGTGCCCCAGGAAGCGCGCATAAAGAAACCCTCCGTCGGCTGATAAAGCAGCGCCACGATCGGATTGAACGTAGAGCCGAAGTCGGAGAAATCCTCCATCCGGGCGGCGACGTCCAGATTCAGTTTCTGCCGCACATCTACAGGCAGCAGCGGCACCTGGACTTCCACATAGGCGCTGAGCACATCGCGATCCTTGTCGCCCCGGGTAGCTTCGCTCACCCTCAGCGTTTCACCGGTGGCCACACTGGTGTAGTCAACCGTGGCGTCCGAATAGCCCTCCTTGCGATACTCGACTCCACCGACGGTTTTCAGCGCCCGCCCCAGCACGTCCACACCGCCGAAGAGGCGCGCGGCCGCCTGCTTGAGATAGTGATGATAGCGGCTGTTCTGGTTGGTGTTCATCATGTCGATGGCTGCCTGCGAATTGCGCGCGCCACTACTGAAATCCAGAAACGGATTGTAGGCAATGGCCGGATCGCTGGAGTTCAGAATGTTCGGCGACAACAGGAAGTATCCGGCGGCAACGTTCTTGTATGAACCGGCCAATTCATTTTTCTGATAGGTCAGATCCGCAACATAGCGCCATGACGGGCTGAGCCTGCCTTCAAGACCAGCCACCGCACGCAGATCATCGACAGTGGTTTCGAAATCTGGCGGGCCGAGGTCGGTCGTAATCGTGCTGACAAAAACACGCTGCCCGAAAGGATTAAAGGCATTGGTACCTGGAACGTTCAGGAAAGTCGAACGCGTGCGCTCGCCAAACTGCCGGCGGTAACCGTAAGCGAGCTCGGAGAAGGCGTTGAATGCGGGCGTGAACCGATGATACGTATTGAGACCCACCGAGGCGCTTTCCGCGTTGTCAATCAGGCTAAGCTCATCGCCACCCGCACTGCCGAAGTTAGTGTCGAGGTTGTACACACCCGCCATGGCGTTGAACGCGGCAATACCGCCCGATCCGTCATAGCCCGCAGGTACGCCTGCAAAGTTGGCCGCCGGATTGCCGGGTATGCCCAGCGTGCCGGATGAGGCATGGATGTTGCCCCGGCTGGAGACTGGCGGAATAGCGGAATTGAAGATAAGACTGGGGCGCACCTCAAGTATTCGGTCGCGCGCACGCTCAGCCAGCCCGAGATCACCGGCGGTCATCCGGTTCTGCCTGCCCACGGTGCCGTAGAACGTCAAATTGTGATGCTTGGCTGGGCTGTTCCACCCGCTGACAAACGATAGCTTGCGATTAGCCGCATCGCCGTTACCGACGGTGTTGCCATAAGTAAAATCGAGCTCGGTACCCTGGTATTCCTTGCGCAGGATGAGATTGATCACCCCGCCGACTGCGCTGGAACCGTAGATTGCCGATGCGCCGGAGGACAGCATTTCCACCCGATCAATGGCCGCCAATGGAACGGTGCTGACGTCGCCCTGGGGACTGAACGGCATGCCGGAAGCCAGCCGTCGCCCGTTGACCAGCACCAAAGTATTGCTAACGCCAAGCCCGCGCAGATTGATCTCGGCCTTGCCGGCCTGGTTGTTGCCGCCAGAGGTACCGCCCTCAATGTTCAAGTCCTGGGTGTTGGCGGTGAAGTTCTGCACCATTTCAGTGGTAGTTTTGAAACCTGCGCGCTGTATGTCCTCGCGTGTGATGACCTGGAACGGCAGCGCATCGTTAATGGAACGCTTCACGTCCACGTTCACCGTCGGCTTGCCGAGCACTACGACCTCCGTCACTTTATCATCCTCCGTAGGGTCCGCTGATCTGGCTGCATCGTGCCCGTCGTCAGTGGCGGCGGTCGACTCAATCTTTGTCAGATGCAGAAGGTTGTCCTGTGATGCGGACATCGGTGCGGCCTTTGGATCGACAATAGCTACCGTTTCCGCATCAATCAACCGGTAAGCCAGCCCGGTGTCCTTGAGCAGCGTCTTCAGCGCGGCAACCGCGGTAAGCTCCCCGGTGACACCGGACGACTGCAGCTGCGGCCCTGCCGACGCCCACATCAGTACCTGCACTTTCGTTTGATTCGAAAACGCCAGCAACGCGGTATCGAGAGCCTGCGCAGAGATTCTGAAGGTGTGATGCTTGTTCACATCGGCCGCAATGCAGTTGGCAGACAGGCTGCAGGCCAGCAATGCAGCCAGGAGCCCCGCTCTTGCCTTGCCGCTCATCATGTTGCGAATCATATTCTCATTCCCCCTGTGACGCCTGAGGCCGGGTGTATCGCGCAGCTGGTTGTATGCAGCTGCATAGTTCTTGACGACTGAACCCCGTATTCGTGAAATGGCGGCAGCTCGGTGCCGGAGATTTCACGATTTCACAAGTCAGTCGTCTTAAGATGTAGGCATGGCAGGATTTGCAATGAGCGCCCCGGAATCGACAGCTCCACCACAACCAGCACCCGCAGATGCCGGAACGCGCATTGCGGCGCTGTTCGAGGCGCACAACCGAACTCTGCTGCGCTTCCTGAACTGCCGCCTGCGCTCCCCCCAGGAAGCCAAGGAAGTGGCGCAGGAGGCCTACGTCCGGTTGCTGCAGCTGGATTCACCCGGTGGCATTGGCTACTTGCGGGCCTTTTTATTCAAGACGGCCGCCAACCTGGCGGTGGACCGCCTCAAAAGCGCCCGCCGTCGCGAACGCATCGATCAACTGGAGTTCTTCCACGAACAGGCGGCGGCGCCCTCCCCGGAATCCGGCATTGCTGCGGAGCAAGAACTTTCCACATTGCTGAGCATCATTGAGGAGCTGCCTCCCAAATGCCGCTACGCGTTCATCAAGCACAGGTTTTACGGTAACAGCCTGCGCGAAGTCGCCGCTGCCATGAATCTTTCCGAGCGTATGGTGCGGTTGTACGTAGAACGCGCACTGACCTACTGTCGTATCCGCCTGGAGGGAGTCGACGCATGAGAAATCTGGAATCCATGAAGGACATCCCACAGACCACCTCGGATCAGGCCGCATCGTGGTTTCTGCGCTTGCAGGAGGAAACGCAGGTGGAGGCGGTGTTTGTTGACTGGCAGCATTGGCTGACAGCCTCGAGCGAGCACCGGCTTGCCTACGAGAAGATTGAGGATGTCGCCCTGAGGATGCGGACGGCGCCCGCTTCCATGCTGCGCCTGCCATCAGCGCTGGAAATGCTGAACGACGACTACGATGGATCGCAGCCGATCGCGGAGTGGAAACAAGGCCTTGCCGGCTCCATCCGCCAGCGCCCGGCAACGGCGCACCGGCTGCGCTATGCGGCGGCCGCAGGTCTCATCCTGACATTGGGACTTGGTAGCTGGCTTGGCGCCCGCCACATGAACTTCCCGGCAGACAGCGTTGCCGTCTATCGGGCAGCCGCCTGGCAACAGCAGACAATCGCGCTTCCTGATGGCTCGCGGGTGACGCTCGATGCCGGCTCCATACTGAAAACACGACTGACCTCCAGGCAGCGGCTGCTGCAGCTGGATCGGGGTGAAGCCTACTTTGAAGTCGCCAGGGACGCGCGCCCGTTCAGTGTCAGCGCCGGCATCACCCAGGTCACCGCGCTTGGCACCGCCTTCAACGTCAAACTCAACGGGGAGCGGACAATTGTGGCGGTTATCGAAGGCAAGGTCTCGGTCACGGCAACGGCTCCTCTTGCGGAGGCGGCGGACGACACCGGGGCAGGCAGCAGCGGATCCGCTGCCCCGAATCTCATTGCCGGCCTGAAAGATACCCGCCGGCTCTCGACGCAACTGTCCGCCGGCGAGGCGGTTTCGTATGGCGCCGACAGCGGCTTCGATGCGATACCAAGCGAACAGGCCTCGCTGGCCACAGGCTGGCTAAGCGGACGGCGACAATATCGCAACGAACCCCTGCGCAATGTACTGGCCGACGTCGATCGCTACACGGGCCGACATACCGAGATCACCGATTCGGCCGCCGGCGAACTTAAATTCACCGGCACGCTCAATCTGCATAACAGTGCCGCCTGGTTGCAAGGTCTTTCGGTTGCACTGCCCGTGCGCGTCACTGAAGACGATACCGGCACCCTGATCGTTGAAATGGCGCATTGAGCCTCGACGTCCCGCCACGCCTCGAGGCAGCCGCCTCGTCCCGGCCACGGCAGAGTCCCCATGCCGCGCAATACCACGATCTATACAACTCAAACTGCGTCATGGATGCCGTTACAAACGGCCTGAAGAATCGGATGGACTTTCGAATGAGAGCACTGCCCGTACTTGTGATTCTGCACGTTCTGACGCTGGCCGCCTGGCCTGCCCGGGAAACAGCGGCCGACACCGGCTCGGACCAGCTGCTCATTGCTGCGGGGGACGCCGCTGCGCTCGAAGCGTGCATCACGCAACATTCCGAAGAGCTAAGGCCAGTGGATTTCCAAAGAGCGCTCAGCGCCCTGCTGCGACAAGAGCGGTTTACCGACATGCTGCTCCTGAGCACCGCGGCGCTGTCCTGGTTGCACGGCCGGCCGCAGCAGGAGGAGCACAGGACTTTCTATCTGTACAAATTCAATCACAGTCGCGGCGTGGCGCTGCTGCGACTAGGACGAACGGATGAGGCGGTGGCGGCGCTCCTGGCGGCCGCCGGATATTCGCCCGTCTCGGAACTAGGCATCGCCGTGTTTCCTTACGAGCGGGATCTGGGCGACGCCTACATTGCCGCGGGCGAGTACCAGAAGGCGCTGCAGATTCTGGCGCCGATTTATGCGTTGACGCAGGCGCCAGATCTCGCGGACAGCTTTACCACCGCCTACGAGAAAAGTGGTCACGACCCCGCAACCACCGGTCGCTATCTGCTGACTACACGCAAGGAGCATTCGGTACGAATGACCGGCGTCGAACTGATGAACGATGATGGAACCCCCGTACGGGTCGACGCCCTGCGCGGCAAGGTAACCATCGTATTAAGCTGGTTCATCGGTTGCCCGGCCTGCCATGCGGAAGTACCGTTTCTGCAAAAACTGCTAAAGACCTACGGCGAAGACGGCCTGCGCGTGATCGCGGTGGAGACCCTCGGCGCGGGCAGCAAGGCGGTGGCCTATCACCGGAAGCACTTCAGCATCGCCTCCTTTCCCTTTCTTTCCGACCCGATGGGGCGAAACGGCGCACTGGCTACGCAGTACGGCGCGAACGGAAATCACACCTGGCTGCTCAACGACGCCGGCGAAATTGTCTACAGTCAGAGCGGCTGGAGCAGAACCCTCGAGCCCATTCTGGAGACGCGCGTGCGCGAAGAACTCGGACGCGAGGTAAGAGGCGCTCCCAGAACTGAGCCTGCCGCTGCTGGCACTGGCACTCATGAGAGTTGGCATCAAGCTCCCGTGCATCTGGAGGACTGATGAGAGGCTACCGCAGGGTTATGAGTACCTGGCGGTGGACCTGGACCCAGAACGGGTGCGCGCGGCGCATAGGTGACGGTCCGCGTTATCCGTCGCGACGGTATCGTCGGCTGCGAACCGGAGCCGGAGACGGTGTCCAAGGTGGGCGATGTAGCAGTGCTGTACGGATTGCCCGAAGCGCTGGAGCACGGAGAGGGGGTGCTGCTGATGGGGTAGGCCGGGGCACCGGCCTACCCATGCAGGTTCACGTACCGAGCAGGCGGGCCACCTCCTGCTCAAGCGAAGTCTCCGGCCCGAAGCGCGGGCCAGCAAAGACAACGTAGCCATTGGCGTCTATGAGCAGAATGGTCGGCAGACTGGCAATTGAGAATTGCCTTGCAAACTTGTTCTGCCAGCCCTTGCCGTCAAAATAGTTTGGCCACGGCAGCTTTTTCTCTTTCAGAAAATCCTCGGTCGCCTTCCTGTTTGTGTCCAGGGTCACGCCGACGACCTCAAACCCCTTTTTACGGTATTTTTCGTACACTGCTCTGACGTTCGGCATTTCCGCAACGCAAGGCACGCACCATGTGGCCCAGAAATCAACCAGAACCACCTTGCCGCGCATCTGATCGAGGTTGACCTGGCGTCCATCCAGTGATTCAAATGCCAGTGAGACCGGACGCTCGCGGCCCTTGAGGATATTCAACTTTCCTGCCGCAGCCTCCCGAACGCTGGGCGCGTTGCTTCGCGCGAGGGTTTCACTGATTTCCAGGGCGACTTGGGGTTGCGCATCATCAGCAATTCGCAGAAACGCTATTACGGCCAGCCGTAGAATCTCAGAATCGGGATGCACCTGTGCCACACCTTGCAGCTCATCGCGTAGACGCCACAAAGTTTCAACCGGCACCGGCACTTCACTGCCGCGAAGCTCGCCAATCTCGGCATAAATCCTGGTTGTCATGACACGCGCATCCAACACCGTCAGTTGCGCGATCTGCTGGTCGGAAAGGCGACTATCCGCGCGCATTGTCGCGATGCGCCGCCGCAGGGACTGTTCGTATGCTTCGATCTTTTCCTCGGTCTTGCCTTCGGTTTCGCCAAGAAAAACAATGTTGTTCATCTGGCTGGGATTCCATGCCCGCGGGTCGCCAGGATAATCCTGCCAGGCCCCCAGAGTTGCATACATCGTGGCTATTGGATCAAGCGGCTGTTTTCGCCAGTTTTTCCACGCCTCCGCCACTGCTTCGAAGGTCATATCGGCTCCTTCCTTCGCGCTTGCCTGGGCAGTTTCGGAGTCGGATGCATGCAGATTCACGCCGGAGAACGTCAGGACAACACAGGCTGCCACCACACGATTGAGCAGATTCATTTAGACCTCGTTTGTTTCTATCTAGAAAGTGAAACTCAAGTCGATGCTGTAACGGCGCAGTCTGGAGTCCACTACGCTGTTGTCCGGCACATAGCCGTTGACCGGATTGATCGGCGGTTCAGTGTTCAGCAGGTTGAAGATCGTCAGGTTGATGCGGGTGCTGCGTACGACCCGGCCCCAGCGTGAGGCCGCCGCGTTATTGCCCAACGCCCCGAAGTCATAGCTGCTTTGCAGGTCCCAGCGCAATGCAGAAGGAATGCTGCGCGAGCTTCCCCTGTAAACCCCGATCACCCCGAGCTCACAAGGACCACGACCCAAGAACGTCGTTGCCGTAAGCTGCGGTGGCCAGGTCTTAGGAGAGGAAGCAAGTCCAGCAGGCAGGGAACGGGCTGATCGTGTCTCGTAGTGCGTCACCCGACTTGCGTTCAGGGAAGCGTACAGCTTTCCCATGCGCGTCGGCTGGCGAATACGCAGACCCGCATCCACACCGGAGATCTGGCTATAGGCAACGTTGACCGCCTGATCGTTGAATACCCGTATTGGACCAAGCCATCCTTCCGGATCGGTCGTTAGTCGTGGCCCTCTTACAATCAGTTCGGGAAACAGCACTATGGCGTCAGTCAGTGACAGCCTGCCAACCCGATCCAGATAAGTCGTATCGAAGTAGTCCAGTGTAAGTGACCAGCCATCCAGGTGCGGAACCTCCACAACTAACCCAAATGTCTTGTTACGGGAGCGTTCGGGGTTGAGTTGCGGGTTGCTGAGAATGTAGGACTCAACCGGGCTTGGCACCGGCGTATTGCCCCGCGCGGCGTCGATAAATGAGCCCACCGGAAAGAAAATGAAATTCTCACGGTTGGGCGCGCCCAAGTCGCTCAAAGTGGGTACCTTGTAACCGGAGCCGTAGGAGCCACGCAGCAACAGCCAGTCCACCGGCCGGTAGGCGATGCTGTAGCGCGGATTTGTCGATGTTGGAAAATCGCTGTATTGGTCTTGCCGGAGAGCTACGCCAACATCGAGCTTCCTGACAAGCGGCACCCCCTGGCGTTCGCCCAGCAATGGAAGCTTCAACTCCGCATATACCCCAGAGGTGTAGCGGTTTGATGGATCCGGACCCGGCGCACTGCTGTCCCGGATAGGGAATTTCAACAGTTCCTCGCGATACTCGACTCCGAAAGCGGCCTGCAGCGGTCCTGCCCACAGCTCGGAGATGGTGCCGTTGAAGTTTGCATCAATGGTTCGAAACTCGTTGTGTTCGCTCCATTGGCGGGGAGAGTTGAGCAGGGCGTCGAACTGGGCCCGGGAACCCGGCCAGGCGCGGCTGGTGCTGTCGTACAGCAAGATCGGGCGCTGCGCCGGATCAGGGTTCGCGTAAGCGGCGTCCAATGCCGCATCGTCTATGGCGCCATCGCTGTCGGCCGTGAGGTCGCTGGCGGTCAGAGTCTGGCTGATGGAGAACTCGTACTGCCAGTTCGACCAGACGTTTCCACGCAGACCCACCATCCTGTCCTCATTGGTGGTTGATATCATTTGTTGTGGCAATGGCTGGTCAAAGAACAGCTTTTGAAGTACCACCGGTATTCCGAACGGATTGCCAGGCGCGTTACCGGCGACAAAAACAAAGGCGGAAACAGGGGAGGCAACGCCCCAGTTCTGCGATTCCCCCCAGCGCAGCTCACCAACCAAAGACAAGCTGGGTGTCAGTTCCGCCTGCGCGCTGGCGGCCAGGCTGCTATTGCGGTACGGGGTGCTATAGGCGGCGTACGATGCCAGATCCGCATTCGGCGGCCGCGGCCCGGCGTTAGCGAAGTCCTGGACGGTGAGGTTTATGCCGTCGCTACCCTGGGGTATGGCAGCAATTCTGCTAGTGAGTCCAGGCAGATTGCCGCTGAAGTTTTGTACGTATCCCGACCCACCCGGGGCACTGCGCTGATCGCGTCCACCCCAGGCACGCCGGTCGAGAGTGCTTAGAAAGGGCCTGTCCTGCCACATCATGATATTGCGCCCATCATCCAGCCCGGCAGTCACCAGAGTGGAGAAGCGAGCGGTGGAAAATCCATGCGTCAGGCTTGCAGTCGTAACGGCCGAATCGGTATCAAACGTATTCTCGTACCCGACGCGCACGTCCGTGCCCGAGTAGTTTTTCCTGAGGATGACGTTTATGACTCCCCCGACGGCATCTGCACCATAAATGGAGCTGGCCCCGTCGAGCAGCACATCGATTCGATCGATTGCCGCCAGCGGTATGCCGCTCACATCGTAGCCTGAGCCGCCGCGCAGCTCGCCATTTCTTGGCGCGCGCCTGCCGTTGACCAACAGCAGTGTCCCGCTGGCTGGCGCGCCCCGGAGAGTTGCATTGACACGCGAGGTGGTCATGCCCACGAACGCGCCGCCCACGACGTTCTGAACTGCGTGACCCAGGGCGACGCTGGTCGCCTGGGGAATATAGGCCAGAACTTCCCCAAGAGTGGAAACGCCGTAGCGCTGGATGTCAGCCTGAGTGATGGTAAGCACTGGCTGCGCAGTCTGTTCTTCCGCTGTGGAGCGGATCCTGCTCCCGGTGACCAGCACATCCTCGGCCTCCTTTTGGGAGGACTCATCCTCTTCGACCTCTGAAGAGGTTGAAGATTTTGAAGGATCTGAAGAGGAGGATCCCTCGACTTTCTGCATATTTTCAGGATTTTTGGACTGGGCCATATGCAAGTCGGCGATCTGTGAAATGCCCGAAGTTTTGATGGGCGACCCAATCGCCCCAATCATCATCGCCCCGGTAGTCTCATCTCTGCTTAGTTTAAGCCGCGTCCCCTCCAGCAACTTTTTGATGGCATCCAGCACAGACAACTGGCCGCTCACGCCTTTCGTTCTTAGTCCCTTCAGTTGCTCAGGCTGGAAGACGAGCTCCACGTTCGCCTGTTTTGAAATCGATTCCAGCGCGGCAACCAGGTCGCCGGCGGGCACATCGATCTGCTTCGGTGCTTCAGCCTGGGCGAAAGCAGTGCCGCCTAGCACGGCTACCGCAAGGGCTGCAACAATGTTCTTGATCATCCTGTGTCTCCCCGAGTCGGTTCTAAGGTGTTGTGCCGCTGGATACGATGACGAGTGGCGACAGACAACTACCTATGCGACCGAAAAAATGTTACTTGCGTGGAACCGCGGCCGCGGTTCTTGGAACCCGCATCCTCTGCAGAGAATCGGGCAAGAGAGGATCTGGAACCCTCACCCTGGCCCTCGCCCGCTGCGCGATAAAGGGTCCTCCTGGGCCGTGCTGACGCACGGCGTCCTCCACAACGTTGAAGGACATACGTTTCCGAAAACGACCTCCTGCAGAGCGCCGTGTATCCCGCGCTTCGCTTGGCGGGACCGTCAGCGCCCGCTCAGCACGATCTGGTCATCGGTGTAGTGCGCGCGAACCTGAAAGGTGTCTTCCAGCAATCGGACGAAGATTTCATAGTTCGTCGAGCGAAATTTCCCGGTCAGCCGGATGGCGGCGACGGCAGGGTCCTGGATGACGATCTGACGTTCGTTGTAGCGGTTGAATTCCGCAACCGCCTCGGCGAGCGCGGTCTCACGAAAGACGACATAGCCGGAACGCCAGCTCAAAGTGTCTTCGGCTTCCGGCACGGACTTGTTCTGTACCGCGATCCGGGCATCGATTGTACGGGCTATGGCGCCGGCGGTGAGCAAGGAACCCGCAGAGTCGGCGGTTTCCATGCGCACGAGACCTTCGGTGACGATCACTCGAATATTTTCGCCCTCCTTACGCACAGAAAACTTTGTGCCTACGGCGACAATGCGTTTTGCGCCCGCGCGCACGACAAAAGGTCGCGCGGGGTCTTTGGCGACATCGAAGAACGCTTCGCCCCGCGCGAGATCAATCCGACGCTCCTTGTCAGTCAATTGGACGCGAATAGCGCTCGCGGTATTCAACGTGACGCTTGAGCCGTCTTTCAGCGGCACTGAGGCGACGCCACCGATCGGCGTTGCATAGCGATCTCCCGCCAAAGGACCCGCGGTGTAAACAAAGATTCCAGTTCCGATCGCCAGCATAACTGCCGCCGCGAGCGCCGATAGCTTCGCCCACATTGCCCCCCGCGTCCGGGATTGCGGGAACAACTCCGCAATCCCGGACGCGGGGGCAATGCTACGGCTTAATTCGTCGATGCTGGGTACCTTGCCGCGCGCAAATCCGGCGCCCAGGGCCTTGAGGCGGCTGGTTTTTTCCCAACCGGCTTCCAGGCGCAGGAAGGCGACGCGGTTCACCGTCGCGGTGTCCAACCATTCCGCCAGCCGCGCCGCGTCCTCATTGCTCCAGTGTCCGCTGTCGCGCTTCAGCAGCCACGCCGCGGCGTGCTCTTCGGTTTGTTTACTCCTTTCCATTTTCTGTCTCCGTATCGATGCTCCGTGTACTCGCTACGTTGTTTGCACTGAGGGCTCGCGTAAAAATGGCTTCGCTCAAAAGACGCATGCCCTTCAGGATCTGGCCTTCAACCGTCCGCTCGCTTATCCCTAAGTGCAAGGCCACTTGCTTTGTCGAGAGTTCATCGACTTTTCGCAGCCAGATCACTTCGCGACACTTCGGTGGCAGGCAGTTCAGGGCGTATGTCACCCGCCGCAGCTCCTGCCACGCGCTCAGGCGACGTTCGGGCGAGAGCTCATCTACCATGACGTCCAGGGCGTCGGAAGTACCTACGGCTTCGATCGAGACGATGCGCCCGCGGCGCACGCGATCGGCCAACAAGTGCCGGGCGGTCGAGAAGAGAAACGCCTTAGCCGAGTGTGGCCGCGACTTGCGTGCCGCCTCGTAGAGGCGAGCGTAGATTTCCTGTCGCAGGTCGCCAATTTCATCGGACTGGCGCCAGATGCGCCTAAGGTAACGAAGGAGCGCTGCCTCGTGAGGCAGCACTTCACGCTTGAACCAGGTGTCGAGGGAATCGCCCACAGATTGCACGATACCCTCAAAATCTGCACGAACATAGGTATTATCGCCTCGTGACCGGATTTAATAAAACGATTCGTTGCGCGAAATAGGTAGTTAGGCGGGTTCACTCGTCTTCATATAAATGGTGCCGGGGCTTGGCGCTAGCCAGAGGGTTATCGGCCTCATAACCTAATACCCTCTCCGCACAACAGGCGCCACAGACGGTTCACTTTCGTTCATCTTCTTGATACACACCTGACGCTCTTACGAAGGCCTTTTCATCAGTTGTCACCATCATGCTCTTTGTGGAGTAGCACTAGGTAGTTTGAGTCGGTGCGACGCCCCCCCTTCTTCAATAGCAGCCTTCACATGCGATCGGAGATTTATTCTTCGCGCCACAGCGCCTGGGGCCGAACGGCTTGCGGGCACCTACGCGTGGCGGACGCTGCTGGACACCGGCGCCGTTGTCGTGACGGGCAGTAACGCACCAGTGGAGGCGCGTGATCCGCGCGTAGAGTTCTACGCGGCGGTCGAGCAGCACTCGCCGGAAGGCATTGCCAATAACAACTGGCATCTGGAGCAGCGCGTCTCGCGCGAGCAGACCTTGAAGATGCTGACCTCCGTCCTCCCCGGGACGGGCGGGGGACGCCGATTTGCGCTGGACAGGTTCTCACTGCGCCGGTGTGAAACGTCTTGCTGTGATGAAACCCGGAATGCTGCTGACGTCAATGTTGTCGCTGGCCGTGAGTCTGCCGGTCTGCGCCGCGGAGGGGCCTGCCCGTGATACCCCCCGGAAAAGCGCCCTGGGCATTGGCGATTCCGCTCCACCGATCGAGGCCATGGCCTGGATCAGGGGCGAGCCGGTGAGCGCTTATGCGCCGGGCCACGTCTATGTGGTGGAGTTCTGGGCGACCTGGTGCGGCCCGTGCATTGCCGCCATGCCTCACCTGAGCGAACTGGCGCGCAAGCACGCCGGGCGCCTGACCGTGGTGGGAGTCAATGTCATGGAGTCCAGGACCGGCCATGCGACGGTGGAGGCAGTGACGGAATTCGTCAGGCGCAAGGGCGCGGACATGGACTACACGGTGGCCATGGACAACCCGGATACCGAGGCGGTATTCGCCGCGTGGATGGGCGCCAGCGGAATAGAGGGTATTCCGACATCCTTCGTCGTCGATGGCGAGGGCCGGGTGGTGTGGCTGGGGCATCCGATGGGCCGTGATATGGAGGCCTTCGATGTGGCCGTGGCGCAGGCACTGGCCGGCGACAGCGACTTACAGGCGGCCCGTGCGCTGCAGGCGCTGATGAATGCGCAGACCGAGGAGCGCGCACGCGAGCGGTCACAGCTCCAGCCGCTGCGCGATGCCCAGGCGCGCCAGGACTATCCAACGATCGTGGTCGAGGCCCGCAAGCTCGCCGCGCTGAATCCCCGACGGTATCGGGCGCGGATGTTTGGTGTCGAGCTTGGCGCCCTGCTGCATATCGACGAACAGGCGGCATTCAAGTTCGCCCAGGGCAAGGCTGATGATGGCGAGTTTCGCCAGCAGCTCGCGCTGAGTGATGACGCGCGTTACTGGGGCATTGTCGGCGACACCATTGCCGCACAGGACGGTCTTTCGGATCGGGCGTACACACGGGCCATACACTACCTGCGCGATATTCTTTCCGCGGAGCCGAACGATGACTCCCGCTGGCGTGTCTTGGCCGAGTTGCATCGGCGGCTGGGCGATATCGACCAGGCCATCGAGGCGCAGCAGCAGGCCATTGCCGCCGCCATGAAGGACAATACGCTGCCGGAACAATATGTCACCGAGCTGCGGGATGTGCTGGCGCGCTATCAGGCGGAACAGTGAGGACGTCGATCAAACCGGCGCGCCGACCTCAAGCGGCTCTAATTCTAGTCGGCGGGATCCCCGTGCCGGTAATGCCGTCGTATGAGCCTGCAAACGAGGCCGGCGAGCAGAAAACGCACGATTAGAGTGCGCCCGGGTGAACTAACTGGTAGGAGTCGCAAGTGGAATTTTATCATCATCTGGCTGCGAACCAAGTAAACCGAAACAGCGAAGACCACAGTGACAACCGCGAAGAACACCGCGCGACGTCGAATCAGGCGCCACCGCCAACTTGCGAGTTTCCCTTAATGCACTTTCAGGTGGAAACCGCTATTTTACGGAAATACCCTCTCATTGTTAACAACTCGAAACCAACGTCCGTTGCTTTTTTTCTTGCTACGGTATACGACGCAGCAAGCGTCGCGTTGGCATCTTGTTTTTCGTGACCGAGGACGGCGATGAACGCAGAGTGTTACTGATGGAATTGCTGTCTCAGGAACGGCACTTAGACTTTCCGGCGGGGGCCGCGCGCAAGCTCAGCTGAAGCCGCGGCGAGTGAATCGAGCCGCCGAGGAATCTGGAACTGCGATGTGGTGCGGAGGGTGCCCATCAGGAGCAATTTGGCATGGAGATGGAACAGGGACAGCCGTTTCTCATCAGCCTGCCGGGCTGCCTCCGCCATACCCTTCCATATGTCGGTCATATCCATCCATCGCATGGCCACTTCTCCGCTGTAAGCGGCTGCCACCTCCCGTACCCGATGCGCGCTCAGCTGCGCCAACATTCCGGAGATTTCCGGCGTCATGCCCACCGTAAACACCGCCATCTTCCGGTCTGCCAGCGCCTCATGCCAGGCGAACATCAGCACCTCCAGCATCAAGGGCTCGGCGATCTCCCGCGGCAACCGAACCCCCGCCCGCCCCACAGGCTCGCCTTCTTCCAGTCCGCATACCCGCAACCACCAGGGCAGGTCCAGAAAATGCACCTCTGCCACCAGGAACGGCAGTCGCGCCACCTGCTTCCGCGCCCCCGCATCCAGCTGGTCCCAGGGCGAGAGCCCCGCCCGTGACAACAGCTCGAACAGCCGCTCATTCAGCTCGTACACCATCTCCTGCGAGTCGGTCTTCATGGTCGCCTCCTGCAAACAAACATGGAGGCGACATTGTTGATGGCGCTTTCACGAATAGCACCCCCTGGTTTGGGTCAAAAAGAGTTCTAATCGTGGACAACTAACAACCTTAAACGGGAGACATCAATGGATCCGGATGACACCGACGAGCAGGTCACCCTGTACGCTCGCAGGCCCCAGCTCGCCACGCAGATGCTCAACCTCGGCGCACGGCCGAATACCATCTGCGCCTGGAGCGGACTGACCACCGGCCGCTTCAAGACGGTCAAGAAGCGCCACGCCGCAAAGCGCACACGTCGGGTGCACTACTCGCGAAAGGCTCTGTTCAACTCCAACCTCAAACGCAGCCATGCGGCACTGCTGATATCGGTCTGCGAACTCATGAAAGTGATCGGCAAGGCACGCGGGCCGGAGGTGGCCCAGCGGCTGCCATCACTAAGACGGGGCGAGCAGATGGTCAGGGCGCTCAAATTATTCAAACGCTGGGTGCCGGAGGCTGAAGTGGATTTCGAGTATGGCTCACACCTCATGCTGGGCGTTGTCGGCGGGGAGACCCTGGAGATGGGGCAATGCAAGTGTGGCGCGGCCATGCTGCTCGATCTTTGCGGCGCGCCGCGTTCGGCCTGCTCCTTCTGCCAGCCGCGCGCGCCGGGACCGCGGGCGTGGGGAAAGGAAAAGCGCTCAGCGGTCATCTCTGGCGAGCAGCGCAATGAACGCCGCGTAGGCAAGACCGAAGACGCCAAAGCCGAGGGAAACGGCCACGGCTTTCCAGAACGGGAAGGTCGGGCCGACGGCGGAAATTTCAAAGAGTGTGGCGGTGAACAGGCCCAGCAGCACGGCGGCGGTGCAGAGGAACTGGATGAGGGGCAGCATCATCAGGAGAGCGAGCAGCAGGGGGATGCGGAGGAGATTCCAGAGGAAGCCAGTGGTGGTGCGCGCCGCGTCGTACACGGCGGTTAGTCCTCGCAGTGGACGCACTGGCGATAGGCGCGCGGCAGCGAAGCGGTGACCTGCGTCTGACGGGCGGCCTGCAGCTTGGGCAACAGGACTCGGATGGTGAGCGCGGCCTCCTTGCACAGGCGCGCCTCGGGCGTCATCGGCGCGGCAGGCAAACGTTCGCCGGCTTCGTCGGCGAACAGCTCGACGAGGGTGCGCAGGTTTTCGATGGACTGGTCGATGAGGGTGAGGGGGTCGCGGAGCATGGGAGTGGCCTCAGAGTCTGAGGCTGTATATATATCCAGCTTTTGGAATTCGGGCAAGACCCCCGCGTAAGCCATTGATCTACCGCGCTCCCCGCTTAAGGACATCCCGCGCTATTTGGGCCGCCGTTTCTAGCGCCGCGCTCAGGCGGTCGGCCTCATGAACCGTGTCCTGCTGTTCCGCGCGTGCCAGAAACGCGGTGGCGCAACCTTGCAGAAGAAGGTCCAGGCGCAGGCGCGCATTGGCGAAGCGGGTCCACCATGGCGCCGTGCTCATGATTCGCGTTCGCGATCGGTCTTGAGGTCGATGGCGAAGAGCTCAGCGGCACGGTCGATTTCAAGGCTTAGGCGATCGCTGACTTGAGTACGCAGTAGCCGGGCGGCGCACATGCCGACGAAGGCTTCCTCCTGCTGCAGGGCGTGGGCGGCAACGATTGCGACGCCTTCGATGTCGCGCAGGGTGTGGAGAAGCGCCTGCAGGTGCTGCCGGGCCGAATCAGAGAGCGAGGATGGGACCGGGGCAGAAGCACCCCTGCTAGACTTGCGCGCAGCCATATAGCACCTCCATAGGGTGTTGTAGGGTCAGGCGCTCGTCATGGTTACCGCCGTGGCGGGCGCCGTCTGGTTTTCGAGCCGCTATACTGTAGGCGTGTTATCCGGTATTTGTCAACGTGCGTTAATATTATCCATAAAATGAAAGTCGGCAAGCAGGTCAAAGTCATTTCCTACTATCCCCCGGAAGCCGTCGAGCAGCTCTCAAAGCTCGCGGAGGTCACCCGCATTCGCAAGGCCGAGTATCTGCGCGAGGCGCTGGATGATTTGCTGAAGAAGTATGCGGGGACGCTGAGGTCAGCGGGCGGGAAGCCCAAGCGCGGTTCATGATCCTGACGGCCGAATCGCACTGAAAGTCCCGGCAAGCGCATGCAGAAAACCACAATTATTGCTTGCGCCGCCCTCCTCGCCATCGCGGCGTCCATCGCGCTCTATGTACACTCCGGCAGGGTGTTCCTGGAATGTGGCTACGACTGCCCCATCTTCGGCTCCGGCGGCGGTCCCGCGGCCATCGCAGGGGAAATTTATGCGATAGGCATCACGATCATTGCGCTCATCACGCTGACGGTGTGCGGATTTCTGTGGTGGCGTCAATATCGCCAGTTCGTCTGGCGCACCGGCGACATTGCAGCCAGCATTCGCCAGCATGATCCGGCGTTCTATACGGGGAGGTATCTGAATCTGGATCAAACCCTGCGGGAGGGAGAAAGCGGCTGGGTGAATTCAAAGATTGACATCCCGGAGTCCTGGGACGTGCGCTCGATCGAGATGGATTCCAGCCGTATCGTTCTGACGCTGGCCGACGGACGACGATACGCGCTGGGCCGACGCAATGTCGGGCGGCTGTCGTCCGACATCCTTAGTGGCGGGGTCAATAAGGCGGACGAAGAGCTGCAACGCATCTGGGATCGGTATGCGCGGCTGAGGCAGTTGGCGATTCGCTAAACTCTATTCCGTCTCTCTTACTCCAGCAGACCTGTGGCTCATAAAGTTGGAGATTGCTTTAGCCGCGCCGGCAGGATCGACTTGCAGAAGGAAATGCGGCGCCGCTATATCAACGATACACACCTTGGGATTAATGGCCACTGCCTCTCGCGACGATGACGGCGGAACCATGCGGTCCTCGGTGGCGCGCAGGTAAAGCACCGGAACATCGAGGCGGTTGAATGTGTCACGAGCATCCACCTCTGATATTGCCATCAGTCGGGCTCGGAGCGTGGCGGGAGACGCCTTCCTGATCGCATTGCCGTACAACTCCCGCAACGCTGGCGTGGCATAACGCCCCATCAAACTGAATACCGCCAGCGACCGTGGTACCTGCCGCAGGGGCAGCAAACTGATAATGGAGCGCAGCCACGTCAGGACAGCACTCGGACAGGTCAGGAATGACGCACACAGGATAAGACCCTGACATGTACCCGGAGCGGCGGCCGCCAGGGAGACGGCAATGGGACCGGAGAAGGACTCACCCAAAAGCATATACGGCCGGTCGGATGGAAGGGCCGCGCGGGCAATTTCTTCGTGCTGGGCGTAGCTGAGGGGCTGGTCCGGATAACGCACTAGGAGTGTTTCAATATCCTTATTCAAAGCCTCGAGCAGCGGCGAGAAAAGATCGCCGGTTCCATCCATTCCGGGTAATAGCACTAGCAAGGGTTTTGGCATCGACAAACTCACCAGACTTTCAGGCCTGAGCTCTCGTTGGCTTTACTTTTCCGAGAATCCTGCGCCATTCGTTAGAAATTCTCCAGCGCAAATCAGACACCACGACGCAGCTGACTGCGCTGAGAAAGGCCGCATAGGCGGGGACTTGCCCGCACACCAGGCATTTTCCATCCAAAAATCGCTGCTGCTGTCTGATCCAAGTTGGTTGAGGCTATGTCCTGCCCATCCTCAAGTGGATTTCGCAAATGAAAAACAATCATGTTGAAACTGCTGCCCGCAAGCCCGCCCCGGCTGAAGTCTGCTTGTCCCGTTGGATCAATGAGCGGCTTCCGCCCGTGAGCGAGTTGTTGAGCGATCACGACGTGGCACGCCTGACGCGCCGGCCTCGCTGGGTGCTGTGCAGCCTGGCGGTCATCGGCAAGTTTCCGCGCAAGCGCCGCTACCACGGCAGACGCGTCGGGTGGCTGAAGTCGGAGGTGGTGGACTGGATGGCGCGAGGGCTGACGATGGCCGAATGTCCGCAGGCGTCAACCCGCCACTATGATCACCGGCATCCGAGACAAACGTGTCTCGCCCTGGGCTGCAGACAACCGTGCATCGCTCCGAAAATTCCGTCGGAGCGGCGACATAAAGCCAGACGATGAAAGAAACCGATAGCCCGCACCCGGCGTTCTATCGAATGCGCGATGTTCTGCGCATCACTGCGCTCAGTCGCCCTACCCTCTACCGGCGTATCGCCGCGCGAAGATTTCCGCCCCCTGTACATCTCGGCGGGCGCGCCTGCGGCTGGTCTGCCCCCGCCTTGCAGGCGTGGATCAGGAATCCGGATAGTTATCACGCCACGGATGCGTGCGACGCCACCGTACCTCGAAAACGGGGCCGGCCCCGAAAATACCCCCTCGACTGATATTGCCGTCCATCAGGCCGCGAGCTTTTCGAGTTCTTTTTCTTTCTGAAGCCGCAGTGTGTCCAGATGGTCGGCCCAAGCCTGCATCATCTTCGCGCGCGGCTTCAGATACAGCGCATGATTGTAGGCAGCGCTGACTGCATTTCTCTCCTGATGTGCGAGCTGCAGCTCGATATGTTCGTGCGGCCAGCCTTGCTCGTGGAGAATGGTGGACGCCACGCCCCGGAAGCCGTGGCCAGTCATCCGTCCCCGATAGCCCATCCGATAAAGGGCAAACAGCAGCGTGTTGTTGCTCATGGGCTTGGTCGGATCGATGTCGCCCGGAAATACGAACTCCCGGTCAAACGAAACTGCCCGAAGCTTCGCCAGTATCGCCAGCGCTTGCTTGCTCAGCGGCACGATGTGAGGGGTCCGCATCTTCATGCGCTCCGCGGGAACATCCCAACGTCCCGCTTTGGTGTCGAATTCCGACCACTGCGCGCAGATCAATTCGGAGGTCCGAACGAAGGTCAGTGACATGAGCTGAAGCGCAAGGCGGGTATGGTCCGCCCCGACATAGCTGTCGATGGCGTGGAGGAGCTCGGGCAAATCCCTGGCATCAACACGCGGGTAGTTCCTGCGCTTGAAGGGTTTGAGTATGTCGGCGGGCTTGACGCCGGCCACCGGATTAAAGGTGGTCAGATCATGGGCTACCGCGTAGCGCATGATCTGGCCGCAGACCTGCAGCGCCCGCTTGGCGATATCTACGGCCCCCCGGGCCTCGATTTTGAGCACCGCATGGCGGAAGTCAGCCGTTGAGAGTCTGGACAGCGGCAGCGAGCCGATCTGCGGGAAGATGTCAGCTTCCAGGCGCTTGATGATGTAGTGGGCATGGCGGTTGGTCCGCCCCGTCATCCAGCGCGCATACCATTCACGCGCGACGTCCTCGAAGGTCTTCTCCGAAGCTTGCTTGTGCTGGGCAGGATCAATGTCTTCGGCGAGCAGTTGCCGGGCCTGCTGATGGCGCGCGCGGGCCTTGGCCAGACTCACTTCCGGGTATGTGCCCAAAGCCAGAGTTTTCTGCTTGCCCTTGAAACGGTAGCTGTATCGCCAGTACCGGCCGCCATTGGGCGTAACTAACAGATGCAAGCCTCCTGCGTCGGAGAGCTTGCGTGACCGATCGGAGCGTTTGAGGCTTCGAATCGCGGAGTCCGTAAGCATGTGTTGGTACCTGCGTCATCCATGGGTCGGTACCAACGAATATACCAACAGTTGACCGGGACAGCAAAAAACGGGGTGAGACCGCTTGAGAAATAAAACGCCTATTTTTCTAGGCTTTTTCTGCTTTTTGAGACTTCCTGAGACTGCCTGAGAAGGCTGATTGGCGGAGAGTGAGGGATTCGAACCCTCGATAGGCCTTTTGATCCCATAGCGGTTTAGCAAACCGACGCCTTCGACCACTCGGCCATCTCTCCAGCACCTCCCCTTGCGAGAGGCGAGCATGATGCTGATTGGAAGCCGGCTGAGTAAAGAGCGTTCGCGGAGGGATGCCCAGGTGGCAGCGCTGAGACAATGTATTTGTATTTCTATTACTTACACAGCTCCGTAGGGCATGGTCCGCAGTATCGCGCCAGATTCCCCGGATTAGCGGGCGCAGCCTGCTCGTCAAGCACAATGGCGTCTTGATAAAGGAGTCGTGTGGCCAGGCGCGTGGTTTCTGTGCCGGAGAGCTCCAACTATCGTCGGTTCCACAGCTGTTTCGGCACCTGTCCCTTCTTGAGCTTTTCGACGTTGTCGAGAATGAGCGTTCGAGTATCGGGCACGTTCTCCAGAATGGGATCCTCACTGGCGCGTATCATGGCGTCGATGGCTTCCTGCTGCCTGCCCGTCTTCATCAAGAGTCCGGCATACACTGCGCCGCTGGAGAAATGCGGCAGGTATTCGTTGGCCTGCCAGGCCCATTTCGCGGCCTTCTCCAGCGCATCCCGGTCCTGCACTCCGCCGCTGTAGATCGCCTCCGCGGCATCGCGCAGCGCGTATGAAAACGACACCATCCTGCGCGCCTTCATGAATCGCGAGTCCAGGCCCGGCGCCTGCTTTGCCGGGTCGCCGCCGGGAGATGCACTCCTGAGCTTCTCGTAGTCGGCCGCGTCCGCCGCCAGTATTGCCTGCACATCCTGCTTTAGCAGGCAGTTCTCCACCAGGTCCTGCGCAGCGAGAATCAGTTCCTGCTCATTCCCGGTCTGGGCGTAAAACCGCATTACCATTCCTTTGGTTGTCTGTGCCACGCTCTCATCCGATTCTGCGCGAAGTATTGCCACGCGCCGGACGGCATCCACCGCCAGCGGCAGCTGATCAGCGCGGTTTTGCTTCACGATCACATCCTTGAAGTAATTATCGAGCCCCATCTGCAATACAGCCAGCGAGAAGCTTGGGCCTCCAGCCTTATCGCTTCGCAGAAGCAGATCCAGCGCCTGATAATTCCGAGTAGCATAGTCAAACAGTTTCCCGTGCGGCAGGTATTCGATTGCAGGATCGAAATACAGGATGGCCGACACCAACTCCTTGTCCGCGAAATCTTCGGGCCCCAGCTGACCCATCAATTCCTCGATGATCACCGCAGAGGATACCTTCACGGCGCTGCGCTTCTTCAGATATCCGATCAGAAACGCCTTACCCCTCTCTCCGGCCTCGTATTCAGCCATCCATGCTGCCATCGGCTTCGGGTCGTCCTTTTCCTTGAGGGCAACCTGCGCCTCCTGCAAGAAGCGCTGCACAGGCATTGCGCCCGACGAGCGGTAGATCAACTGACCGTTGCCATCAACAAAGAGATAGGTTGGATAGGCCTTCACATTGAACGAACCGGCGATCTGTACACCCTCGCCCTTCTCGGCATCGATCTTGTAGTTGATGAAGGACTGATTGAACAACCCGCCCACGTCGGCACGCGGAAAGACATCCGCCGCCATCTGCTTGCATGGCCCGCACCAGCTCGTGTACACGTCGATGAATATCAGTCTGTCAGTGCTCCGAGCCTTCTCCAGCACCTCTTGCCAGGCTCCATGCTCAAACTGGATCCCGGCCGGTTCTCCAGCCGTCGCGGCCACGGAAATCAGGGACAGGAGCACTACAAACTTCATATTGCGCATGACTATTCAGCTCACTTGGACCACGGGAATTGACATTCGATTACTTCAGCAACCGCTTGATTTCGGCATCGAGCTCGTCGCCGCGCAGATTGGTCGCGGCCAGCAACCCTTTCTTGTCCAGCAGTAGGGTGGCGGGAACGCCCTTGATGGCGTACTTCACGGCGTACTCATTCTTCCAGTACTTGCCATCGTAGTGATTCGGCCATGACATGCCTTTCTCGGTCAGGAACGCCTTCAACTGTTCGGCCGATTTTGTATAGGCCGCAGGCTTGCCCGGCCCGGGAGCGTCATCGAGCGAGATACCGACGATCTCCAGCCCCTCCTCGCGGTACTGCTGGTACAGCGCCTTCAGATGTGGCACCTCCGCCATGCAGGGCCCGCACCAGGTGGCCCAGAAGTCCACCAGCACCACCTTGCCGCGTAGTTTTTCCAGATCCACCTCGCGCCCGTCCACGGCGGTGAACTTCATCTCCAGCGGTTCATCGCGCGCGACGTTCACCTGCATCTTGCCTTCGGCGAACTTTCGCACCGCCTCATTGGGACTTTTCAGCAGCGTCTGCAGCCGCTCGACCAGCAGATCCGGATACCGCCGCTCAAGCCCCATGTACAGACGGCCCTCGAAATCAGCGAGTTTCGGATCGTCCGGAAAGCGACGGGTGTATTCATCCACTGTGACGATCGCGTCGGTCGCCGGGATGTTCGGCGACATATTCTGACGGTACAGGTAGCCCTCGATGCCGCCCTTGACCAGCACCTCGGGAAGCGCAGCGGACTGGGCCAGAAGCTGCTCGTACAGCGCCTTTGCGTAGGCCCCCCACGCGGCACGCGCAGCCTCGTCACGTTTGAAGGCGGCCGGACCGTCCTTCTGCGGATCGCCGACGGTCTCGTATACGTAGCCGTGGGTGGTTCTGATGATTTCAACCGCCGCGCTCCAGCGCCGCGGATCCTTCGGATATCCTTCGAAGATATCCAGTGCCCTGCGGCTCAGTTCGCGCGCGCGGGCCGCCGCTTCCTGCGCCGATTTCGGCTGCTGGTTACTCACCGCCTCGTATTGCGCCCAGGCCTCGTCAAAGCTGCGCTCGGGCTGTGCCGGATCGGTGAAGGGCAACGTTTGTCCGTACGCGGCGCTTGCCAGCAGGAAGACGCACAGCAGCGCGCCGCCGAGGATGCGGTGGATGAATTTCATGCGCGAGTGTCCTTAAAAGGAGGTACGGAGATTGAGGTAGAAAAATCGCTGGCGCGGATCGTTCAGCGCGCTGTACCAGGAGTTCGCGCTGTTATCGATGAAGGGCGGTGCGTGATCGAACACATTCATCACGCCCGCACTCCAGCGCGCGTTCTCCAGCAGCTGCAGCCAGCCCGCCGCGCCCGCCGCGCCCGCCAGGGAGTAACTGAATTGCACGTCGTGCTCGAGCGTGCTCGGCGCGGACGCATTCATGGGTGTTCCGCCCAGGTTGGTGTAGTCGTAGCCATCGAAGTATCGCGCCGTCCACGATGCGCCCCAGCGCTGCCGCTGCCAGGAAACACCAGCCTTGCCGCGCCACTTCAGCACGCCCGCTGAACCAAAGAAGCCGAGATTGCCCACGGTATCGACTTCGGGTGCATTGACGGTCACCTGGCGGGTGAAGCGCCGAGTGTTGGTCGCCGCGCCGGACAGGCGAAAGTTACCCGCGGCAGTGGGCAGCTCATAGTCGATGGAATAATCGATGCCATCGGCGAACTGCCGCGCCAGATTCACGTAGGGCTGGTCGATGCGGATGATGGGACCGGGCACACCCACCGGATCGCCCGGCAGGTTGGGGCCGCGCACCACCAGCGCCGGAATCAGCGCCGCCTCGGCCATCGACAGCACGGCCGGCTGGTCCTTCTTGTCGTAGCGGAAGTAGGCCACGTTGATGGTCAGTCCCTCCAGCCAGCGCGGCGTGAGCACGATGCCGGCATCAAGCGTCTGGGAGGTTTCCGGCTTCAGGCCCGGGTCGCCCGCGCCGTAGGTGTAATCGATCTGCGGAGCATTCGGCAGCCCCGGTCGCTGCGGATCCACGTAGGAGTACTGGGCAAAGGTCGTGGTACTTACGCTCGGGACGTTGCTGAGCTGCACCTGCGTGGGCGGCTGAAATCCCTCGCTGATCTGCGCGCGCAGCGCCAGATCACGCATCGGCGCCCATTTCAACGCCAGCATGGGCGGGTTGGCGGCCTGGAAGTCATCGTACTTCTCGTGTCGCATGGCGGCGGAGACTTCGAGCGCATACAGCAGCGGCTTGCGATTGTCCGCACCGACCAGCGGAACAATCATTTCCATGTAGGCGGCCATGGATCCGCGGGTGGTGCTCGTGGATGAATCGCTGCTCCTGGGCGAGGCCGTAACTCCGTTCGCGGGCGGCAGATCAATGTAGCTGCCGGCGCCATAACTGTAGCGGGCCGTGTTGTAGTAATACTCATGACGATATTCGGCGCCTGCGGACATCAGCACCGGACCGCCCCAGGCGTCAAACAGCTCCCCGTTCAGGCGCCAGTTGGTGGCTGCGATCTCGGGGTGTGAAACGAAATCCGCATTGATGCGCAGCTTCTCCAGCTCGGACTGCGCCAGCATGGGCGCCACCGTGTAGTCCTTGAGCGGGTTGTACAGGCCGTTGGCCGCGGCGAAACGCAGCAGACTCTGGTAGCGGATGTTGCGCGCCCGGGTTTCATTGCGGTCCCAGGAGCCATCCACGGCCCATTTGAACGGGCGCGCGCCCAGCGCCTCGAATTGACCTTTGAGGCCCGCCACCAGGCGGAAGGTTTGCTGCTTGCCGATGTTCTCGGTCCGCGGCACGTCGGCAGGCACCACCCGCGCGATCACCGTACTTCCGACGAATCCGGGCGTTACATTGTTGCGGAAGGGATTGAGCGGATTGGCCGGGCCCAGCGTGAACACCGACGACAGTCCTTCGTAGTCGCTGGCGCTGTTGTCGGCCCAGCGGTAGTTGGCCTCCACATAGGCGGCGAGACGCTCCCCACGTATGGCGTGTTCCAGCGTCGCGAACAGCGAGACCGACTCGTTGGGCGACACCAGATTGCGCAGTCCCAGATTCGAGGCATCCACATGGGCCTGACCTGCGGTGGCGGCGAAGGATGCGGGCGTCAGTCCCGCGCCGTCGGTGCCCACGGGGATCCCCGCGAAAAAGTCACCGGGACTGCCGGGAATACCGAGACTGCCGACGGCGGGACTGCGCACCACAGTGGCGCGTTGACCGGTAAACGTACCCACGACACGCGACACATAACCCGCCGAGCCCGGGGGATTCAGCTCCAGCACCCCGAGGTGATAATCCCGTTGGTTGAGCCGCAGTGCCTCACTCTGTTTGTATTCGAAAAATACCGACTGACTGGTGCGGCCCTCGTTGAAACTCATCCCGTGCGAGAGCGCGAGCCGTATTTCCTCCGCGCCACCGTTGGCGGTGCCGAAACGCGCTTCGAATCCGGTGCCGCTGTAGTCCTTGCGTAATACGATGTTCACCACGCCGGCCATGGCGTTGGCGCCGTAGATGGCCGATCCGGAAGACGGCAACACTTCGATGCGCTCCACTGCGCTCAGCGGGATGCGGCTGATATCAGGGCCCTTCGATTCGCTGCCATACAGCCGACGGCCGTTGACCAGAATCAGCGTCTGGTTGCTGCCGAAACCGCGCAGGTCCAGCGTGTCGGTCATGGTCTCGATCCCGATGGCCAGATTGCCCTGAACCTGCAGCGTCCGTTGTGTGTCCGTACCCACATTCGCCGCCTGCGGCAACTGACGAACCAGCAGCTCCTGCAGGCTACTGGCGCCCGAACGATCGATGGCCTCACGGTCGATGATTTCATACCGCACAGCCTGGTTGGGCTGGCGCGGAATCACGCCCTGGTTCACCAGTCCGGTCTCGCGCACACCCGTTACCACCAACTCCCCGCTCGATGATTCGTCGGCGAGCCCAACAGCAGCCGGCTCGCTGGCGGATGCCGGCGCAGCAACAGCATCCGCCAGCCGCAATGAGACTTCCTGTGCCGCCGGCTCCGCCGCCCCGCGCTTCTCGCTGGCACGGATCGACACCGTCTTCGGATTGACGAACTCATAACTCAGTCCCGAGCTGGCCAACAGCAGGTCGAGGGCTTCCTTTGGTGTATAGGTGCCATTGACCCGCGGTGCCTGCATGCCCTTGGCGCCGCCTTCGATCGGCACCAGCACCATATAGCCGGTCTGATCGGCCCAGGCATTCAGCGCTGCCGCCAGGGACTGGGCCTTGATGTTTACCTTCACCGGCGTAGGCGCAGGCGGCGCGGTTTGCGCCTGCAGTCCCGCCATGCTGCCTAGCAACAATATGAAAGTCAGCAATGTGTGTTTCAAAGCCTGCATGGTGATCTCCCCTCCAATCATACAAGTTGGGTTGCCTGCCGGTTACAGATGGAAAATTGCACCGAATCCCGAACATCCATTTTTCTGTTCAGGATTTGTGTTCCGGACCGGTCTAAGGGTATGAAGGCACCCTATGGACAAACCCCGACACATCCCGGCCGCGAGCGTGTTCAGCCATGCAAAGCATGGCTCCTACCTGCGTCACTACCTCATGCGCCGGCTGCGCAACGCGCAGGACGCCCGCGACCTGGCGCAGGAGGTCTGGACCCGTCTGTTGCGGGTCGAGAATCCGGAACGCGTGCTGGAGCCGATTGCCTACGTGCGGCGGGCGGCGGCGAATGTGTTGATCGAGTTCCGCATGCGCCAGGCGCGCGAACCGGTGACATTCGATTCGGAAACCGCCGAATCGATGGCGGAGAATCCGCTGCACAGCACCCCCGACGACATGGCCGACCGGCTGGGCGCACAGGACCAGCTGCAGCGCCTGCTTTCGCGGCTCCCGCGCATCCAGCGCCAGATTCTCCTGATGCGTCTGTGTGATGGCCTGACCTACGCACAGATCGGCAAGCAGCTCGAACTCACCGCCGGCACCGCCGAGAGATACTTCTTCCACGCGATGAACACCGTGCGCGCGGAAAAACGGAACTGACATGCAGCAATCTGGGACCGACACCCGCATCTTCGATCACGCCGTGCGCTGGATCGACACCTTCAAGTCCGGCACCGGCGACCGCGCGACTTTCTTCGCCTGGCTGGCAGAGTCGCCCCGGCATGTCGAAGAACTGCAGTTCGCCCTGGCGCTGATGGAGGAGATTTCAGAACTGACGTCACAGCAGCGGACCCAGATTGAAACCGTCGCGGACCAGGAGGGCGGCATCGCCGCGCAGATGACGGCAAGCGTGGTGCCCATCCGTCAGCACGGGCGTGCGGAGACACCGCGCCGGACAGATAGCCGCTGGATGCTGGTTTCGGGCCTGGCGGCCGGTGTCGCCGTCATCGCCCTGTCGACGTGGCTTGCCATCGGCAGCCTGGGCGCCCAGGTGTATGCCACCCGGATTGGCGAGCAGCGCTCCCTGCAGCTTGAGGACGGATCGACTGTTCACCTCAATGCGCGCTCACGCCTCAGGGTCCGCTTCACTGCCGAGCTGCGCCAGCTGGAGCTGATTGAGGGCGAGGCGTTGTTCAAGGTTGCCAGCGATGCGTCAAGGCCCTTCCGTGTTGCCGCCGACGAATCCGTTATCCAGGCCATTGGCACGCAATTCAATGTCCATCGTCGTGCCTCGGGCACCGTGGTTTCCGTACTCGAAGGCGCGGTGCGTGTGGAGCAGACCCAGGCGGCCGGCGCTGCGCCATCGACAACACTTAAGGCCGGTGAGGAGGTGCGCATCGGCAAGGATGGTCGACGGATACAGCAGGTGGTCGCCAGTCCCGGCAACGTCACTGCCTGGCGGCAGCACCGGCTGGTGTTTCAGGGCGACACGCTCGCCGACATCGCCACAGAGTTCAATCGCTACAATGTCTCGCCACAAATCCGCATCGAGGGAGAAGTGGCTGCCACCCGGCATTTCGCCGGAACCTTCGACACTGACGCGCCGCAGGCGCTGATCGAGGCGCTCGCAGCCGATGCCTCACTGCAGATCACGCGCACCGACCGGGAAATCGTGATCCGATCGCGGTGATCCGATCACGACAGGCAACCTCGAACTGGGCGTACCTCAATTGTAGCGCCGTCCCGGGAGGGGGCGCATTGGCCGGCGTGGATCATTCCAGCGCCGGCCCATCCTGCTCAGGCGGCAGGTTCATCCTGGCCCGGCGCGGGCCGCTCGATACCACTCTCGGCTTCACGCTTGATGCGCTCGTAGATCTCCTCGCGGTGTACCGCGACTTCCTTCGGCGCGTTGACGCCGATGCGCACCTGATTTCCCTTCACGCCCAGAACGGTGACAGTCACTTCGTCACCGATCATGACCGTCTCTCCGACTCGTCTTGTCAAAATCAACATATCCTTAACTCCTTTATCATCCAATGTCAGGATGCACCGCTGCCCCCGCAACTGTTCCATCCATCGGATTCCGATCGTGTTACAGGCCTGATGACCTTTTCGTGAACAATTCTAACGGCATACAGTGGCTTTGGCATCAGCGTTTGCGCACCGCCGGGGTGAGAAAAAGGTGAATTTCAGCTGGATTTCGCCCCTACTCAGGACGGGGCGGATCAGTATTTTCCGCACTCCTGCGGTGGTGGGTGGTGACTTCCATCACCGGTAGCTGACTGCCCTGTGGGCAGCAAGGTTCAATGGCCGAGTTTTTCCCGGACCCAAGGCTCCACTGCTGCCAGGGCCGCATCGAGCGCGGCTGGATCGCTGCCCCCGGCCTGGGCCATGTCGGCACGACCACCGCCTCGCCCACCCACCTGCTGCGCCACCGGCGCAATCAGCTCACCGGCCTTGATGCGCCCGGTCTGGTCGGCGGTCACGCCGGCGGCCAGCAGCACCTTCTGCTCACCGGCCACGGCGCCGAGAACGATGACGGCAGATTTGAGTTTGTCCTTCAGCCGATCCACGGCCTCGCGCAGCGCCGGGGCATCGGCGCCGTCCACCCGCGCGGCAACGAGCTTCACGCCACCGATATCGCGCGCCTGGTCGGCCAGGTCCACGCCCCCGGCCTGTCCGCTGGCCACACGGGATTTCAACTGTTGCAGTTCCTTCTCCAGCCGGCGGCCGCGCTCGAGAACCTGCCCGACTTTCTCCTTCAGTTCCTCGCGCCCGCCCCGTACCAGCGCCGCCACATCGCGCAGCAGTGCCTCATTGGCCTCTACCCAGGCCAGCGCACCGGCGCCGGTGAGCGCCTCGATACGCCGTATGCCGGCTGCCACGCCGGACTCGGCGACGATCTTGAACAAACCGATGTCCCCGGTGCGCTGCGCATGGGTGCCGCCACACAGTTCCATGGAAAAATCGCCCAGTCGCAGCACGCGCACCTCGCCGGCGTACTTCTCGCCGAACAGCGCCATGGCGCCGGACTTCACGGCCTGATCGAAGGGCATCACTTTTGTCTCTGCCGGCGCATTGGCGCGGATCTGCTCATTGACCTGGCGCTCGACCTGCTGCAGTTCTTCCGCGGTGACGCCCTGGTAGTGGGAAAAATCAAAGCGCAGCCGGTCCGGCGCCACCAGCGACCCTTTCTGCGTCACATGCGCGCCCAGCAGCTGGCGCAGCGCCGCGTGCAGCAGGTGCGTGGCGGTGTGATTGAGGCGGGTGGCGTTGCGCAGTCCGGCGTTCACTTCGGCGCGCAGGGTGTCGCCGATTTTGATCTCGCCGTGTCTGAGCGTGCCGATGTGCGCGTGGGCGGCGCCGAGTTTCTGCGTGTCGCGAACGGTGAAGGCTGCGGCAGCGTCCTCAGTCCCGGCTCCCTTGCCGGAAGGCGCGGGCAGAAGCAGCTCGCCCTGATCGCCCACCTGACCGCCGGACTCGGCATAGAAAGGGCTGGCATCCAGCACCACCTGCCCTGCCTCTCCGGCCGCCAGACGCTCGACTCTGGCGCCATCACGGATCAGGTCCACCACGCGGCCGGTGCCGGTCAACGCGTCATAGCCCTTGAATTCGGTCCGCCCTTCAATGCTCACCCCGGCGCGCAGGTCCATACCGAACTTGCTGGCCGCCCGTGCCCGCTGGCGCTGGGCCTGCATGGCAGTTTCAAAGCCCGGCTCATCGATCTTCAGCCCCTGTTCGCGGGCGATGTCGGCGGTGAGGTCGGCCGGAAAACCATAGGTGTCATAGAGCTTGAACACTACTTCGCCGGCGATGACGCCGCCCTGCGCCTGTGCGATGGCGGTTTCCAGCAATGTCATGCCGGTGGCCAGGGTCTCCGCGAAGCGCAGTTCCTCCTGCTGCAGCACTTTTTCCGCATGGCTGCGCCCCGCGGTCAGCTCCGGATAGGCCTCGCCCATGGCGCGTTCCAGCGGCGCCACGAGTTTGTGGAAGAAGGGCTGCTGCATGCCGAGCTTGTAGCCGTGACGGATGGCGCGGCGGATGATCCGGCGCAGCACATAGCCACGGCCTTCGTTTGATGGCAGCACCCCATCAATGATGAGGAAGGTGCAGGCGCGGATGTGATCGGCAATGACCCGGAGCGAGCCGGTTTGCAGATCCTGCGTGCCGGTGGCCTTCGCCGCGGCGCGGATCAGGTCATGGAACAGGTCAATCTCGTAGTTCGAATGCACGCCCTGCATGACGGCGGCCATGCGCTCCAGGCCCATGCCCGTGTCCACGGAGGGCTTGGGCAGCGGCGTCAGCACACCATCGGCTGCGCGCTCGTACTGCATGAACACCAGGTTCCAGATTTCGATCCAGCGATCACCTTCCGCCTCCGCCGAGCCAGGCGGCCCACCGGGAATGTCCGGGCCGTGGTCGTAGAAAATCTCACTGCACGGTCCACAGGGGCCGGTCTCGCCCATCTGCCAGAAGTTATCCGAGCCGCCCTCCGGCTTGTCGCCGATGCGCACAATGCGATCGGCGGGCAGACCCATCTGCTGGTGCCAGATCTCATAGGCTTCGGTGTCGGTCTCGTACACCGTCACCATCAGCCGCGCCGGATCGATACCCAGTCCGTCCTTGCCGGTGACAAACTCCCAAGCGTACTGGATGGCTTCGCGCTTGAAGTAATCGCCGAAGGAGAAATTACCCAGCATCTCGAAAAAGGTGTGGTGGCGCGCGGTGTAGCCGACGTTCTCCAGGTCGTTGTGCTTGCCGCCGGCGCGCACGCAGCGCTGACTGCTGGCCGCGCGCACGTAATTGCGCCGATCCTTGCCAAGAAAGACATCCTTGAACTGCACCATGCCGGCGTTGGTGAACAGCAGCGTGGGATCGCTGCCCGGGATGAGCGGGCTGGAGGCCA
Source organism: Gammaproteobacteria bacterium (assembly GCA_021773365.1). GTDB lineage: Bacteria > Pseudomonadota > Gammaproteobacteria > Steroidobacterales > Steroidobacteraceae > JAJFKF01. Next base: position 90,191 of record JAJFKF010000020.1, read on the forward strand.
CGACGGTGTGGCCGCAGCGGTGGAAGAAGTCGAGGAACAGCGTCCGCAGCTCACTGCTGGACAGGTTTTTCGTCGCGGGCTTGCTCACTTCCAGTCGTCGTCGATTTCGATGTCGGTGCCCATGGCCAGGCGAATCTGCGCCGCCGTAAACCCGCGATGCTGCAGGAAGTAAGCCTGTTTGACTATTTCACGGTATTCGGCTGGCATCTGTTCACCGAACTTCTTCGCCCGTACCACGCGGGCACGCTTGACCCAGTCCGCCTCTTCACCCATGAATTGCTTGATGAGCCCGGCATCGATCTCCAGCGAAGGCGCACCCAGTTTGTAGGCCACGCGCGTGGGACCGAAACCGTCCTCGGCCTGGCGGACTACAAAGTTCTGCACATAGCGCGCGTCATCGACCAGCTTCTCCTCCACCATGGCCGCCACGGTACGGGCAGCCAGTTCGCGCTCGAAGCCCTGGCGAATCAGCTTCAACACCAGCTCTGCCCTGCAGTGATCCCTGCGGGCAAGCACCTGCATCGCGAAATTGCGCGCAGCCTGTGGATCGTTGGCGAATTCAGCGAGCGGCATATGTGCTTTGTGCGGCCTCCAGGCGGACTAACCGGCGGCTTCGGCAGCCGGTGCGGCTTCGGTGCGTTTGGGTGGCAGCAGTTTCTCGCGCAGCTGGGTTTCGATTTCCTTCGCAATCTTCGGATTCTGCTGCAGGAAGGTGCGGGCGTTATCCTTGCCCTGGCCGATGCGGTCCTTCTTGTAGCTGTACCAGGAGCCGGACTTGTCCACCAGCCCCTGCGCCACGCCCATGTCGATAATTTCGCCTTCGCGGGAAATACCGAGGCCGTAGAGAATTTCGAATTCCGCCTGGCGGAAGGGCGGAGCCACCTTGTTCTTGACCACTTTCACGCGCGTCTGGTTGCCGATCACTTCCTCGCCACTCTTGATGGCGCCGATGCGGCGGATGTCCAGGCGCACCGAGGCGTAGAACTTCAGCGCGTTGCCGCCGGTGGTGGTCTCGGGGTTGCCAAACATCACGCCGATCTTCATGCGGATCTGGTTGATGAAGATGACGATAGTGTTGGAACGCTTGATGTTGCCGGTGAGCTTGCGCAGCGCCTGGGACATCAGCCGCGCGTGCAGTCCCATCTGCACATCGCCCATCTCGCCCTCGATCTCGGCCTTGGGCGTCAGCGCCGCCACCGAGTCGACAACGACGATATCGACGGCGCCTGAGCGCACCAGCATGTCGGTGATCTCCAGCGCCTGCTCGCCGGTGTCCGGCTGGGAAATGAGCAGTTCGTTGAGCTTCACACCGAGTTTTTCCGCGTAACTGGGGTCCAGAGCATGCTCGGCGTCGACGAAGGCGGCCGTGCCGCCGGCTTTCTGGATTTCGGCCACCACCTGCAGGGTAAGGGTGGTTTTGCCCGAGGACTCCGGCCCGTAGATCTCCACCACGCGTCCGCGCGGCAGGCCGCCTATTCCAAGGGCGATATCCAGGCCGAGGGAACCGGTGGACACCGTTTCCACATCCCAGGCGCCGGTGGCGTCACCAAGGCGCATGACCGAGCCCTTGCCGAACTGCTTTTCAATCTGGCCGAGCGCGGCGGCCAGCGCCTTTTTGCGGTTGTCTTCCACTGTGGATTCCCCCGGGGACGGTTGCTCAACGATGGGCCGCTTCGGGCCCGATGAAGTGCGGCGATTATTGCACAGAAGTCCGGCTGCCAGCCTGCGGCAAAACGCTCCGACCGGGCTGTTTGACCGCCGCCTCGCTTGACGCGCCGCACGCACCGGTGCACCCTCCGCGGCGTGCAAGGTTACGGGAAGTCGGTGCGGATTCGTCCAATCCCGACGCTGCCCCCGCAACGGTGATTGAGTATCGGCGCGTCGTGAAGCCACTGTTTATGGATGTGAACGGGAAGGCAGGCGCGTCGGGAACGGAGAAGGTTGGCCAAGGAAAGTTATCCACAGTTTATGGGAATCTCCCCCCTTAAACTGTGGGTAACTTTCCTTGGCCAACCTTCTCCGCTCCAGCTCCTAAGCCCGGAGACCGGCCTGCACGCAACCGACGGTGTCGCGGCGGGCGATGCTCTGGTGGCCGGCGTTGAAAGTTCTTTCCCCGCCCGTACCAGCGCTCCTCCCACCTGGCCCGTTTCCAGTAACCGGGCACGGGTGTGTGCCCCTTCGAGGAGCATCAACATGTTCAATTGCACTCGCACGCGCGGCCTGACGGTCGTGCTTTCCGTCTGTTTCACCAGTGTTTGCGCGCCGGTCATGGCCGACCCGGCACCGACCCTCAGCGCTGACTCCGAGGTGCTGGTACCCGGCACCCGCCTGCAGCCCGATCCTTTCGCGCCGGCGGCCAGCGTATCGGTCATCGACGCCGAGCGCATTGCCACCAGCCCCGCGCGCACGGTGGCCGAGCTGCTGGCGGTGGAGGCTGGAATTCAAGTGCGCAGCCTCTACGGCAATCTTTCGGCACGCACCACCGTGGACCTGCGTGGATTTGGCGTCACTGGTGGACAGAACACCCTGATTCTGCTCGACGGGCGGCGACTGAACGATGTCGATCTGGCCACCGTGAACTTCGCCGCCCTGCCCCTGCACAACATCGAGCGCATCGAAATCGTGCGCGGGTCGGGGGGCGTGCTGTACGGCGACGGCGCCAGCGGCGGCACGATCAACATCGTCACGCGGCGACCACAGGCCGGGGAATTCTCCGCCCTGGTAGGCGTGTCCGGTGGCTCCTACGACAGCAGCGGCATTGAAGGACGGCTGTCCTGGGGCGGTGAGCGGGCATCGGTCAATCTGGCGGCCGAAAGCCTCGAATCGGACGGCTATCGCGAGAACAACGGCCTGGAACAGCGAAATGTACAGCTGGAAACCCGCCTGCAGAATGCCGGCTTCGATTTCTACGCCAAGGTGGGCCTGAGCGATCAGGAACTGGGCCTGCCGGGGGTGCGCACCGTGGATCCGGGTGCGAATCTCGATGAGCTTGGTAATGACCGCCGTGGCGCCGCCGATGCGGACAACCTTGCGCAGGAGCGCGCAGGCTATGTGACGGCCGGCTTCAGCCGCGATCTGGGCAAACACGCCGGGATGCTGTTCGATGCCGGCTATCGTGATCGCAGCCAGCAGGCCTGGTATGCGAGTTTCAGCGACTATCTGGACACCGATCTGCGCAGCGTTTCGGTGACGCCGCGGCTGTACATCGACCATGACCTGCCCGCACTGCCGGGACGATTCATCACCGGCATCGATTACTACGATCACACCTACGACTCCAGCCGCGCCTTCAGCGAACAAACCATCGGCATGCCCATTCACCGGCTGTTGATCGACCAGCGCAGCACCGCCGTGTACGTCAGCAATCTCGCCCGGCCGACTGAACGACTCACCGTGGACCTCGGTGCGCGCCTGCAGCGTGTACGCTTCCAGGCCCGCGATCTGTTCGACCCCGGCGCGCCCGGTGCGGCGGAGAAATTCGAATTCAGCGGCGCACCGGATTTCTCCCGCAGCGACACTGAATCGATGTTTGAAGCCGGGCTGGGCTATGAGCTCAGTGACACCGCGCGCCTGTTCGCGCGCGCCGGCCGCAGCGTACGCTTTGCCACGGTCGATGAACTGTATGAGTTCGATGCCTTCTTCGCGCGCGTTTTCTCGCCGCTGGAGCCGCAGGTGGCGGAGCATCTGGACATCGGCGCGCACTACTCGCACGGGCGCCTGCTGGGGAGCCTGACGGCCTACGCCATGGAGCTGCAGGATGAAATCCATTTCAACCCCGTGACCTTCGCCAACGAGAACCTCGACCCCACGCGCCGGCGCGGCATTGAGGCGGAGGTCGGCGTGCAGATTGCGGTGAATCTGAACCTGCGCGTGAACTACACCCTGCAACGCGCCACTTTCCGCGACGGCCTGTTCGACGGCAATGAAGTGCCAGTGGCGCCGCGCCGCCTGGCCAATGTCACCGGCCTGTGGTCCATCCTGCCCCACCTTGAACTGGCAGCTACCTGGCATTACGTAGGCGGGAAGCGCTTTGACAACGACGAGGCCAATACCTTTGCCGCCCGCATCCCGGCCTACGACCTGCTCGACGCCCGCCTCACCGCTGGCTACGGGCAATGGACCGTATCACTGGCGGCGCACAACCTGCTGGGTGAAAAGGCCTTTGACTACGGCGTGGCCAGCACCTTCACCCCGGGGCGCTTCAATGCCTATCCACTGCCGGAACGCAGCTTCACCTTGCGGCTGGGGCGGCAGTTCAACTGACAACCGCCGCGCAGGCGGGAATCTGGCCTATTGCCAGGGCGATGCGGATCAGGGTGATGCGGGCTGGGCCGGCGCCATGCCCGCATCGCCCGCCGCGCCGCTGGCCCGGCGGCGGAAATCATGCGGCCCGCGGACACGGCCAACGGCAATCCGGCCGCCGCCCGCACCACTCACCACCACCGTCCCGAAGCCGAACAGGCGACCCAGAACACCCTGTTGCACGGCCACGCCTTCGACCTTGCCATGACTGAGCTCCATGGTCCTGCTGCCGAACAATCCCAGCTTGACGATGAGGCGCCGGTTGGTGATGGCCAGCTCGGTGGAAACCTTCAATATTGCGGCTCGCAGCAGACTGATGACAGCAAAAAAGGCGAAGAACGCCGCCGCCGCCAGGGCGATGTCGTGCTTGTCCTGGACATCAAACAGTACGTCCACATTGAACAGCACGCAGGCCACGGCCCCCAGAAGCAGGGCACGCACGAAGACGAAGCCGTGGATGCCCGCAGTATGCAGAATATGCTCTCCGGGCATCAGGTTGTTTGTTACGTACCCCATAACCCTCCCGCCTGTCGATTTTTGTATCAGGCACGCACCGGCATTGCCGGGAGCGCCAGCGCTACTTCGGCAGCGTAAAATAGAAAGCTGCCCCCTTGCCGGATTCGGCCTCGGCCCAAATGCGACCACCATGACGATGCACGATACGGTGCACGATCGAAAGGCCGATGCCAGTACCTTCAAATTCCTCGGCACGATGCATGCGCTGGAAGACACCGAACAGCTTCTCGGCGTATTTCATATCGAACCCTGCGCCATTGTCGCGCACAAAGCACACCAGATCATTGCCCTCCATACGGCTCCCGACTTCGATCTGCGCCGGCTTGCTGTGGCCGGTGAACTTGAAGGCATTCGACAGCAGGTTGGTATACACCTGACGCAGCAGCGATGGATCGGCCGAGCATTGCGGCAGTTCACCGATTTTCAGCTGCACTTCCCGCTCCGGCTGCGCCTGACGCAATTCCGCCAGCACCGCCTCAACCAGCCCCGATAGCGACACCGGCTGCTTGCTCAGGGGCTGACGGCTGAAACGGGAGAACTCCAGCAGGTCGGCGATGAGGTGCTCCATGCGTTGGGCGCTGCCCGCCACCGTGTCGAGGTGGCGTCGCGCTTCCTCGGACAATTCCGCAGCATGATCTTCGAGCAGAATCTGGGAGAACCCGGTCACCGCTCGCAGCGGCGCACGCAGGTCGTGCGAAACCGAGTAGGAGAATGCTTCAAGCTCCTTGTTGGCCACTTCCAGTTCGGCAGCGTGCCGCTGCACACTCCGCTGCAGCTCCGCGTTCTCGATACGCAGCCGCCGCACACCCAGAGCCCGATCAAGCACCGGCAGCATGGTGCTCAGGCGAAAAGGCTTGAGGATGTAGTCCAGTGCGCCGGCCTTCATCGCATCGATGGCAGTGCCAATGCTGCCATGGCCGGTCATCACTACGCCGACGAGATCGTCGTCGCGCGCGCGCACCTCCTTGAGCAGAGCGATACCGTCCATCTCCGGCATCATCAGGTCGGTGATCAGCAGGTCAAAGCGCTCGCCGCGCCCGACCACCTCCAGCGCCTGCAGCGCCGAGGTGTAGCCACTGACCTGATAGCCCTCCTGCTCCAGCGTATGGCAGAGGGCCTTCATCTGCGCCGACTCGTCGTCAACGACCAGCAGCCGCTCCGACGCAGTGGACCCGGTTGCGGTCATTGCCGTCTAGCCTCCCGCAGAAAGTTCGGCCAGCGCAGCGCGGAGCTCATGCAGACGCGGCGGTTTGTTGAGGATGCGATCGACATGCGGCGGAATGTCATTCTCGGCCACCAGCCTCTGACCCCACCCGGTCAGCATGATGATGGGCGTGCTCGGCGAGGCGGCATGCACCGCGGCGGCCACCTTGCGCCCATCGACATAGGGCATGCCCAGATCGGTAATGACCAGCGAGTAAATCTTGCCCTCCTGCTGTGCAGCCAGGAAAGCGTCGATGCCGGACTGCCCGCCAGAGGCGGCGGTAATCTGGTGACCATCGGACTCCAGCGTGTCGCGCAGTGACTTGGTGAGCAGAGGATCGTCGTCGATGATCAGGATATTCAGCCGCTGGCTGGGCACGCGGGGCGCTGCGGCGTGTACCGAGGCTGAAAAAATTGGCGCGGATACGGGGAAAATCAACCGGAAGACGGTGCCCTTACCCGGCGCACTGTTGATCTCCAGCTCCGCGCTGTGCCGCTGCACCATGCCGTAGACCATGGGCAGTCCGAGTCCGGTACCACGCTCACCCTTGGTGGTAAAAAACGGCTCCAGGCAGCGGCGGCGGGTGTCCTCGCTCATGCCGATGCCGGTGTCGGCGATCTCCAGCCATACATTCCGCATATTGCCGGCGTCATCCGGCAGGCTGACGGTGTTCACGCTGGTGCGCACCGTGAGCGTACCGCCCTCCGGCATGGCGTCGACGGCATTGAACACCAGGTTGGTCAGGGCGTCGCGGATCTCCGCTTCCGCACCCATGATCTGCGGCAGTTCCTCGATCAGCTCACATTTCAGTTCTATCATCGTGCCGTGCTGCTGCGCCTGATCGCTCCAGCGCACACGGGTCAGATCCAGCACCTGCTTGACCAGTTTATTCATGTCCACCGCGGCCAGCTGCAGCTGCGGTTCGCGCGAACGATAGAACTCACGCATGCGTGCCACGGTTTCAGCCACATCATCGATGGCCTGCTGGATGGTGGTGAGATAATCGCGTGCACGCTCGCTGAGATCGGGCTCACGCTCCAGCAGCGACTCGGTGTAGAGCGCCACAGGGGAAATAGCATTGTTGATGTCGTGGGCGATGCCGCTGGCCATCTGCCCCAGCGCGCGCAACCGCTCCTGCTGCATGACCGTGTGCTGGGTCTGGCGCAGATCGTCGTAGGCCTGCTGCAAGGCCACGTACAGATGCAGCTGATGGGCTGCCAGCGCAGTGTGCTCGCTGAGCTGGCGCAGGAACTCGCATGAAGCGCTGCTGAAGCTGTTCTCTTCGCTGGCTGCGACGATGAGTACCCCGGAGATGCGGCTTTCTGTCAGCAACGGCGCAAACACAGCCGAGCGCAGGCCGGCATCGGCAAGCATCTGCGGGAAAGTGAAATTCAGCTCTCGCACATCCGGCTCATAAACCAGTCGTCCACGCACGCAGCGCGACAAACCATTCTCGTCCACCGGTATCTGGGCTCGCCCCACGGAGGCCAGTGCGGGAATACGCGCAACGCTGCGCGCACCGATTCCGGCGACAGTCAGGCTTCCCCCGGCAGGTTCATAGGTGCAGATGCAGGCGAAGTCCGCCGGCAGGTCAGCCTCCAGACTGCCCACCACCACCTGATAGATGCTGGCGCTGTCCTGACGCTCGCCGATGGCGCGGGTGATGCGATTAAGCAGCTCCAGGCGCGCGAGCTGTGCCTGGATATGATCGAGCATGTGATTGAAGGCGGAATTGAGCGCGCCGAGCTCATCGTTGCCGCCGGGGGCGACACGACGTGAATAGTCCTTGGCTTCCGACACTGCCCGCGAGGCCTCTGCCAGCGCCAGGATGGGCCCCGTGATCTGCTTCTGCAGGCGGCGGGACAGCAGATACGCCACCAGCAGGGAGACGAACATCACCAGCAGCGCAATCCACGCGTATCCGACCAGTCGCTCGTAAATAGCCCCCAGATCCGACCGCAGATACAGCGCACCCTGCGCATCTTCGCCGTTTTCACTCACCGTCAGCACACCGGTCAAGTGCCCGTCCTTGAAGCGAAAACCGGGCGCCTCCGGCAATGCCGGCAACTGCGCATCGACCGCCTCAGCCGGGTAGGTTGCAAACAACCTCCCATCGATGTCGTACAAACCAGCGACCACGATGTGCGGATCAGCCTTCAGTGCGCTGAGCACCTCGCGCGCATCGTCAGTGTTGTAGAAGGCAAGCGCCGCAGTGCTGTTGTCAGCCACAGCCGATCCGAGCGTGGTGAGATTGCGCACCATCGCCTGGCGGAAGTTGAAGTACTCATATGTGAGAAATCCGCTGCAGGTCAGCAGCAGCGCCACGCCACTGGTCAACATCACAACGGCCATCAGGCGCTGTCTGAGCGGCAGATTTCCCAGACCCATCTCTCAGGACTCCCGGTCGCCGACGATCTCGGCCGGACGCAGAAGCTTGGAGCTCAGCGTCAATCCCGCCGCCACCGCCGCCTGCAGGTTGATGCGCATACGCACGCGATTGCGTTCGGTGACCAGCCGAATCATCACCCCACGGCGCTCGAAGCCCTCGCCATCGCCCACCGTCAGGACGCTGCGCTCGCCCAGGTGCTTCAGTATCTGCTCCAGCTGATGCTGCTCGGAGTGACTGATGAACAGAATGTGGCAGGTATCGATCTGCGCGGCATCGGTAAACCGGCGCACGACCAGCGGGTGACCACGCACGCTCTCCCCATGTACCACCTGATCCAGGTCCGCGCCGAACGGATCCTCTCCCAGCACCCCGATCACCAGCGGTGCATCGGCGGTGGCGAAGGCCTCTTCGGGCCAGTCGACGAACTGCGAAAAGTTGAACAGGAAAACGGCCTTGACCTGTGCTTCGGTCGGCGGCGCAGCCGCCACGGCCGGTATCATCCATGGCAGACAGGTCCATAGCAGACCGATGCCTAGCAAACAGGCAAGCACACTTGCCTGAAACGCCGCCGTCCCGCTCGAAACAGCCGACGCACGATGTAACCTCATGCCTACCTCCGTCCATGCCCCCGTGGACCGCCCATCCTTGGCTGAACCCACTGGAATTGCAAGCCTTTCAAGGCATTGAAGCATCGCCAGGGACTCGACCAGGAACTCAACTAGGGCTTTCCCCTACAACCCCGCGCAGCGCCACTGCCACCGCCTTCTCGCGCACAGAGCGCCTGTCGCCGCGAAACCGGCGGCACAGCACCCGCAATCGTACTGCGCGTCGCTCGCGCCGCGCCCAACAGAACCACACCAGCCCCACGGGCTTGCCCGGCGCCGCGCCGCCCGGCCCGGCTATGCCGCTCACCGCCACCGCAATGTCCGCGCGGCTGATGCGCAGCGCGCCGCGCGCCATCTCGCGAACCACCGCTTCGCTGACAGCGCCGAAGCGCGCCAGCGTGCGCGCCCTGACACCCAGCATGCTTTGTTTGGCCGCATCGCCATAGGTGACATGCCCGGCGACGAACCACTGTGAACTGCCGGCGACGTCGGTCAGTGCCTTGGCGATCCACCCGCCGGTGCACGACTCGGCGGTTGCCAGGCACCGCCCCTCGCGCAGCAAATGGCGGCCGGCTCTTGTCGCGAGTCTCAACAGCTTCTCATCCGCCATCGTGCGCGCAACGTTACAGGGTTTGCCGACGCCGGCAAAGCCCCGTGTCTGCCCATTCACCGGCAATGCCCGTACAATCCCCGCCCCCATGGATGCCACCGCCCTGCAAGCCCACACCCCGGTCATGCAGCAGTACCTGCGCCTGAAGGCGGAGTATCCCCATGTGCTGCTGTTTTACCGCATGGGCGATTTCTACGAGCTGTTCTACGAGGACGCGCGACGGGCAGCGCAGCTGCTTGATATCGCGCTGACGCAACGCGGCCAGTCGGCCGGCCAGCCCATTCCGATGGCTGGAGTACCCGCCCACAGCATGGAAACCTACCTGGCGCGGCTGGTGCGCAAGGGCGAGTCGGTCGCCATTTGCGAGCAGGTCGGCGAGGTCACCAAATCCAAAGGTCCGGTGGAGCGGCAGGTGGTGCGGGTGGTCACGCCAGGCACGCTCACCGACGAGGCGCTGCTTGAGGAGCGGCGCGATACGTTGCTGGCTGCAGTGGTGCTGGGCACATCAGCGAGGGAACCGGCTTTCGGTCTCGCCTGGCTGGATCTTGCCGCCGGTCGCTTCACGGTGCTCGAAGGCACGGGCGAGGAAGCCCTGGCCACGGAACTGGAGCGGCTGCGCCCCGCTGAATTGCTGGTCAACGAAGAACACGCGCCAGCAAATTCCCTGCCCGGAAATGCAATTGCCCGCGCCCGCCCACCCTGGCATTTTGAGCTCGACAGTTGCACGCGCCTGCTGACGAGCCAGTTCGGCACCCGCGACCTGGCCGGTTTCGGCTGCGCGGAGCGTCCGCTGGCGGTGCGCGCGGCCGGCGCTCTGCTGCAGTATGTGCGCGAGACTCAAAAATCCGCCCTGCCGCACATTCGCGCACTGAACGTGCAGCTGCGCGATGAAGCGCTGGTGATTGATGCGGCAACGCGCCGCAACCTCGAACTGGAGATTTCCCAGAGCGAGCGGCCGCAGTCCACCGTTGCCGGGCTGCTCGACCGTACCGCAACGGCCATGGGTGGACGGGAACTGCGCCGCTGGCTGCACCGGCCTGTACTGGATCAGAACACGCTGCGCGCCCGCTATCACGCGCTGGAGACCCTGATCGATGCCGGCGCACATGCCGGCCTTCACGAACTGCTGCGTGAAGTCGGCGATATCGAGCGCATCCTCACCCGCGTGGCGCTGCGCTCGGCGCGGCCCCGCGATCTGGTACAGCTGCGCGCCGCACTGACTGCCGTGCCACCACTGCGCACCTGCCTGGAACAACTCGACTCGCCGCTGATCGGCGAGCTGCGCGCGGCGGTGGGCCTGCACCCGGAGGCCCTGGGGCTGCTGCAGCAGGCGATCGTTGAAAGCCCGCCGCATCTGCTGCGCGAAGGCGGGGTCATCGCCCCCGGCTACGACGCCGAACTCGACGAACTGCGCGCCATCAGCACCAACACCGACCAGTACCTGCTCGACCTGGAGCAGCGCGAACGCGAACGCAGCGGCATCGCCACGCTCAAGCTCGGCTACAACCGCGTGCAGGGCTACTTCATCGAACTCGGGCGCAGCGTGGCCGATCGCGCGCCGGCTGACTACGTGCGCAAACAGACAGTGAAGAACGCCGAACGGTTCATCACCGCTGAATTGAAGAGCTTCGAGGACAAGGTGCTTGGCGCGCGCGAGCGCGCACTGGCGCGGGAGAAGGGGCTCTACGATGCGGTGCTGGAGAAACTGCTGCAGGAACTGCCCGCCCTGCAGGCCACTGCCGGCGCAATGGCCACACTCGATGTGCTGGCAAACCTCGCTGAGCGGGCGGCGACGCTGCGCTGGTCAAAGCCGGAGCTGGTCGAGGTGCCCTGTCTGGTGATTGTGGCTGGCCGCCACCCGGTGGTGGAGGCCTCCACAGAGCAGCCCTTCGTACCCAACGACCTGCGACTTGAGGACAACCAGCGCATGCTGGTCATCACCGGCCCCAACATGGGCGGCAAATCCACCTACATGCGACAGACGGCCCTCATCGTCATCCTTGCTCACATGGGAAGTTTCGTGCCGGCTGAGCGCGCTACGCTCGGCCCCTTCGACCGCGTCTTCACCCGCATCGGCGCAGCCGACGACCTGGCCGGAGGACGTTCGACCTTCATGCTGGAGATGATCGAAGCAGCGAATATCCTCAACAATGCAACCGCGCGCAGCCTGGTGCTGATGGATGAAATCGGCCGCGGCACCAGTACCTTCGATGGCCTGTCACTGGCCTGGGCCTGCGCGCAGCACATTGCCACGCGCATCCACGCCTTCACCCTGTTCGCCACGCATTATTTTGAACTCACCACGCTGGCGCAGGAAACGGAAGGTTGCGCCAACGTGCACCTGGACGCCACCGAACACGGCGACAGCCTGATCTTCCTGCATGCGGTCAAGCCGGGACCGGCCAATCGAAGCTACGGATTGCAGGTGGCGCAGCTGGCGGGCGTGCCGCGGGCGGTGATCACGCAGGCGCGGACGTATCTCGAAGCGCTGGAGCAGCAGCGCGATCATCCACCTGTGGACAGTCAGGCTGCGGAGCAAAGCAAACGGGCGAGCCAAGGCATCCTGCCGCTGTTTGTGCCTGCGGCCGACCCACGCGCCGAAAGAGTGATGTCAGAGCTGGACTCCCTGGACCCCGATCGCCTCTCTCCGCGCGAGGCGCTGCAGGTGATCTACGACCTCAAGCAGCGCATGAAAGCCAAGCATTGAAACAGAGCCGGACCGGACCGCCCGCGCTCCATCCCTGAAACGCCGGTCGGCCGGAACCGGCACCGATTTCGCGACTGCCTCAGGCCGAGGTTTGTTTGTGCGTCTCAATCGCCCGCACTGCCTGGCGGATATCCAGCAGCGTGAGGAAGGCACCGAAAAACACCACACAGAAGATGAAGGCGCCGACCAGTCCGCCGATGGCGCCAAAGAAGCCCGACATCTTCCAGCCCCAGATAAAGCCGCCCAGCAGCAGCAGCCAGATGCAGATTTCCAGCAGGACCTTGTACGACGAAACAATGATTTTACTCAGCATCGGATTTCCCCTGAATGATGATTTATTGAGTTCTTGGTCAGACGAAAGAGCGCCCGGAGCCTAGCGCGATGTTGCTGCCCACGCAATCTCATAATTCTTCTCATGACACGGGTTCAGCCGCTATTCAGGCAACCGGCCTACACTGTCAGCTGTCATGAACCGCCTGCTTACCTTCGCGCCGATTGCTCTCGTGCTGGCCACGCTCGCGCCGCAGGCCCCCGGTGCGGATCAGGCAGCGACCGCCCCCATGATCGATCCACCGCAGCGTGTGGCACGGCTGAGCTATATCCTCGGCGAAGTATCCTTCCAGGCCGGCGACGGCCAGGCGCCCGAGGCGGCCGTCATCAACCGGCCGGTCACCATCGGCGACCGCCTGCTGACTGGCAGTGGCGCCCGCTCGGAGCTGACCCTCGGCGTCGCCGCCATTCGCCTCGATGAACTCACCGACCTGACAATTGCCAATCTCGATGCCGACATCGCACACGTGGAGGTCAATTCCGGCACGGTGAGCGTGCACGTGCGTGAGTTGCAGTCAGGAGAGATATTCCAGGTCGATACGCCCAGCGCCACCGTCGCGCTGCTGGAACCGGGTGACTATCGCGTTGAGATCGATGCCGACGGCACAGTGTTTCTGGAAGTTCGCGCCGGTATGGCCGACCTCGACACTGGTGCCGGCGCGGTGCAGGTCAGTGATGGCGACCAGGCCCGGCTGCCGCCGGGGGAGCGCCTGGCGACGCTGCGCGACCTGGGACGGCCGGACAGCTTCGACGAATGGAGTGCAGACCGCGAGCGTCAGCTCAACGGCGAACAAACCATCCGTCACGTATCGCGCGAAGTGGTCGGTTACGAAGAGCTTGACCGCCATGGTTCATGGCGCGTGGAGGGCGACTACGGCGCGGTCTGGTATCCGCGCGTCAGTACGGGATGGGCGCCCTACCGCTACGGCCACTGGACGTGGATCTCACCCTGGGGCTGGACCTGGATCGACGACGCCTCCTGGGGTTTTGCACCCTTTCATTACGGCCGCTGGACCTACCTGCGCAGCCAGTGGTGCTGGATACCCGGCCCGCGCCGCTACCGCCCGGTCTACGCGCCGGCACTGGTGGGCTGGGTGGGCAATCCCTACAGCGGCATTTCAGTTACCGTGGGCACCGGCCCGATCGGCTGGTTCGCGCTCGGACCGCGGGAAATTTATGTTCCACACCGTCACGTTAGCCCGCGCTACCTGCGCAACGTCAACATCTCCAACACAACGGTTGTCAACAACACCTACATAACAAATGTGGCGCGTAATCGCGTCAGGAATATCCGCCACACCAATCGCAGCGCCCCCGACGCGGTAACCACCGCTCCACGACGCAACTTCGATGCGCGTCAACCGGGCGAACGCCGGCACGAGTCGCGAATTGATCGCAGGGACAACAGCCGCAACGGAATGCGCAGTCCCGAACGTCGCACTGCGCCCGGCGCTACGACCACGACCACGACCGCGCGCATCGCCCGCCCGTCGCGTGCCAGGTCGCAAGTCCGGCCGGAGTCCCGGCAGACCAGGAAGCCCCAGGTAGCGCAGCAAAGGCCGCAACGCTCCAGCCCTTCACAAAGCCCGCGCCCTGCATTGTCATCCAGCCGATACCGTGACACGGACAATCAGCAAGGACGTCGTGAATACCGCCGAGGCAGCATCGCGCCCACACCGCGCATCAATCCACGCGTTGCCGCCCCCTCGCGTCCGCAAACCGCCCCGCGCCCGCCCCAGGCGCGACAACCCCGCGAGACCACCCGCAGGGAATCCCGGCAAGCCCCCCGGCAGCGCAGCGCGGAGCGCAGCCCGGCACGCAATCGCGCAGTACCCGCCGCTCCACGTGGCAAATCAAACGGCAGCAGCAAGAACACCCGCGGCAGCGCCAAAGGCCAGAGAGAAAAGAACACTGACAGCGACCGCGGCCGAAAACGACGCGGCCGTGACCGCTAAGCCACCACCAGACCAATCACAACCAAACCCGCACTTCTCACACCCGGCACGACCTCTCCGCAGGTTGCGGGCGGGGAAAATACAGACTAACGAGCGAATCGCCCCTCGCGCAGAAATTGCGCCGCCTGCCGGACCAATTCGACGGAAAACAGCATGCCGGTATGACTCACCGGCAAATCAATGACATCCCTCGCCCCAGGCAGCCGCGTCTCCACCACCGCCACGGTGCCATCATTCGGCTGCGGCAGCTCCGCCACGATCCGCCCAAGCCCCAGCGGCTCGGTACCTGCAATCAACCCCAGTTCGCGCGAACCGTCCCAGCGCCGCTCCGGCGTCTGCAGCAACTCATCCTCGGCCATACGACCCAGCACCGCCGACCCCAGCCGCCAGCGCGACAACCCGCGCGCCACGCAACTGCCGTTCACCGGCGAACCGAGCAGCACAACACGCCCCGGTGGCACATCGGAGTACTTCTCCAGCAAACGCAGAATGACAATGCCACCCAGGCTGTGTCCCACCAGATGAATCTTTTCGGCCTGTAGCCCGGCAATGAACGCATGCAGCGCATCGACCACTTCGCCCACCGTCGCCGTTACCGAGTGGTAGTGAAAGGCGCGCGCCTCACACCCCAACTCGGCCGCCAACCGCCGACGCAACCAGGCCGATTCCACCCCCGTCAACCACAACCCATGAACGTAGACGATCATCGCCAGCTAACGGCCGTCAGCATCCCGCCAGCCCAGCTCAGGGAAGTTATCCACATTTTGTGGGAATCCCCCCCCTCAAAATGTGGATAACTTCCCTGAGCTGACCCGGCCCGGACTGAACTGCTCCGTACATCCGCACGCACATTGAACGCAGCCCTTATCCGTCGACCTTCACCGCCGCCCGCACCCGAATGTGCAACTCTCGCAGCTGACTCTCACTCACCTCGGCCGGCGCATCCGTCAACGGACACCATGCCGTCTGCGTCTTCGGAAACGCAATCACCTCACGAATATTCGGCGCCCCGCTCATCAGCATCGCCAGCCGGTCCAGCCCGAAGGCAATGCCGCCCATGGGCGGACACCCGAACGACAGCGCCTCGAGCAGGAAGCCGAACTTCACCCGCGCCTGCTCCCGGTCGATCCCCAGCAGATCAAACACCGCCGACTGCATCTCCTGCCGGTGGATACGCACCGAACCGCCGCCGATCTCCGAGCCGTTGATCACCATGTCGTAGGCCTGCGCCAGCGCCGCCTGCGGCTGCGCAGTCAAGGCCGCAGGATCATCGTTTGCCGGCGAGGTAAACGGATGATGCATGGCATGCCACCGCTTGCCATCCGCATCCCATTCAAACATCGGGAAGTCCACCACCCACAGCGGCTTCCAGCCCTCCTCGACGAGGTTCATGTCCTGGCCGAGCTTCACCCGCAATGCGCCCAGCGCATCGCTGACCACCTTCGCCCTGTCCGCACCGAAGAAGATGAGATCACCATTCTGCGCGCCGGTACGCTCCAGCACACCCGCCACGGCGGCATCGCTGAGAAACTTCACAATGGGTGACTGCAGGCCCTCGCGACCCTTTACACAGTCGTTGACCTTGATATAGGCCAGACCCCTGGCGCCATAGCGCCCGACAAACGCGGTGTACTCGTCGATCTGCGATCGCGGCAGTGCGCCGGCGCCCGGCACCCGCAGCGCCGTCACCCGCCCGGCGGCATCGTTGGCCGGACCGGCAAAAACCTTGAACTCACAGTCGCGCACCAGATCCGCCACGTCCACCAGCTCCAGCGCAATGCGCAGGTCCGGCTTGTCCGAACCAAAGCGGCGCATGGCTTCGGCAAAACTCAGGCGGGGAAAAGGATCCGGCAGCGTGACATCAAGCACTTCCCTGAACACGTGCCGGATCAGGCCCTCCATCATCCCCATGATGCTGTCCTGATCGAGAAACGAAGTCTCCACGTCGAGCTGGGTGAACTCCGGCTGGCGGTCGGCGCGCAGATCCTCGTCGCGGAAGCAGCGCACGATCTGGTAGTAGCGATCGAAGCCGGACATCATCAGCAGTTGTTTGAAGATCTGCGGCGACTGGGGCAGCGCGAAGAATTTTCCGGCCTGCGTGCGGCTGGGCACCAGGTAGTCACGCGCGCCCTCGGGGGTGGCCTTGGTCAACATCGGTGTTTCCAGGTCCACGAAGCCGTTCTCATCCATGTAGCCGCGCATGGCGCGGGTGATGTGATGGCGCCGGCGCAGCTGCGCCTGCATCTGCGGGCGGCGCAGATCCAGGTAGCGATATTGCAGGCGCCGCTCTTCGTTGACGTCCTCCGCCTCGTCGAGCTGGAACGGCAGCGGCTCAGCGCGGTTCAGCACCTGCAGGTCCTGCGCCAGCACCTCGACCTGCCCGGAAGCCAGGCTGGTGTTGACCGTCCCTTCCGGCCGCGCCCGCACCCGGCCGCGCACATGCACCACGAACTCACTGCGCAGCCGCTCGGCCTCGGCAAAGACGGCGGCCTGATCCGGGTCGAAGACGATCTGCAGCAGCCCGGTGAAATCACGCATATCCGCGAAAATGACTCCGCCGTGGTCACGCCGGCGATGCACCCAGCCGGCAACGCTGACCTCCTGTCCAATGAGCCCCTGGTCGACCTGGCCGCAGAAATGGCTACGCATGATGGATTTGACGCTGGAGTCGTGGTGGAAAGGGCCGCGGATGTTACCGGGAATGGCCGGCAGCGTCGATTGAGGGCGCGATGCCGTGAAGCGGACGAGTCGTTGACCTCGGGCTGCCACGTAGCGTAAATGTCGCCGCCATGCTCACGGCGTTCACCCCTCTGGCCTCGACCCTGGGCGGCATCCTGATCGGACTCGCCGCAACGCTCCTGTACGCCACGCTGGGGCGCATCGCCGGTATCAGCGGCATCGTCAACGGGGCGGTGGAGCAAGCCGGCGGACGCGGCTGGCGCATCGCCTTTCTGCTGGGCCTGATCGCCGGCGCAGGAACATGGTTCGTTCTCAGCGGCACACTGCAGCCGCGTACCGGGTTCCCGCTGCCCTGGCTGGTGGCCGGTGGCCTGCTCGTCGGATTCGGCACACGCATGGGCAGCGGCTGCACCAGCGGGCATGGCGTCTGCGGCCTGGCGCGATTGTCGCCACGCTCGCTGGCGGCCGTCGCAGTGTTCATGGCCTTCGGCTTTGCCACCGTGTATTGCATCCGCCACCTGATGGGGGGCATCGGATGAGGCAGCTGCTGCTGGCCGCGCTGTCCGGTGTGCTGTTCGGCTTCGGCCTGGGCCTCTCCGGCATGGCCAACCCGGACAAGGTACTGAACTTCCTGGATCTGGCGGGCAGCTGGGACCCTTCCCTGGCGCTGGTCATGGGCGGAGCACTGCTGGTGACCCTGCCCGGTTATGCGTGGACACGGCATCGGCAGGCGCGCGACAACAGTGCCACGGCCGGCACGACACCTGACCGCATCGACCACCCACTGCTGGTGGGCAGCGCCCTGTTCGGCATCGGCTGGGGTATCGTGGGCCTGTGCCCCGGACCAGCCTTCGCCAATCTGGCGCGCGGCAGCGGCGAGGCGCTGATCTTTGTTGCAGCCATGATTGCCGGAGCACAGCTCGCCCGGGCATTTGCCCGTCGTTGACAGCCAGGCACGGCCTTCGCGCTATATCCATCAGGACTTTTTTTGATGGCGTGAAGGATTGCGACGGGCATGGCGCGCGGATTCGCGCTGGATGTAGCTACCTGCTGCTGCGCCTGACGGCCTTCTTCGCTGGTTTGCTTCCTTTGGCAGCCTTTGTCCCTGCCGACTTCGCCTTGCGCGGCGCCGGACTGCTCTTTCCTCGTGAATCGCTGCTGTCACTCGCCGGCGCGGTTTCGCTCTTCGCCGGCTGTACCGGCTCGGATCCGGCCTCGGACTTTGCGTCCCCTTCCGCCAGATTGCGTTTGCTCTCCTTGTCGGACTTGAAATCCGTCTCGTACCAGCCGGCGCCTTTCAGGCGGAACACCGGGGCGGAAATCAGCTTCTTCAGAGTGCTGCGGCCGCAGGAGGGACACTTGCGCAACGGTGCGTCGCTGATTTTCTGCATGGCCTCGACGCAGAACTTGCAGCTGGAACACTCGTACTCGTAGAACGGCATCGCGCCTCTCCATTATTGTTTGTTATCAACGCTTCTGTTTCTCAAAGGCCAGGGTATCCTCGCGCGCCGTGGCGAGAATACGGTCACCCGGACCAAAAGTCCCGCGCAGAAGTTCCTGCGCCAGCGGATTCTCGATTCGCTGCTGGATGGCGCGCTTGAGCGGTCGCGCACCGTAAACCGGATCATAGCCGGCCTCGCTCAGCAGGGTACGCGCGGAATCGTCGAGCACGAGCTCAATGTCGCGCTCCAGCAGACGCTGACGCAGGTATCCCAGCTGAATATCGACAATGGCGCGGATCTGCTCGGTGCCCAGCGGCTGGAAGACCACGATGTCGTCGATGCGGTTGATGAACTCCGGACGGAAACTCTGCTGCACGACTTCCATCACCGCACTCTTCATCTTCTGGTAGTTGCGCTCACCCATATTCTCCTGAATGACCTGCGAGCCCAGGTTTGAAGTCATGATGATCACGGTATTGCGGAAATCCACCGTGCGCCCCTGCCCGTCCGTCAGGCGCCCGTCATCAAGCACCTGCAGCAGCACATTGAACACATCCGGATGGGCTTTCTCGACCTCATCAAGCAGGATCACCGAATACGGCCGGCGACGCACCGCCTCGGTCAGATAACCACCTTCCTCGTAGCCGACGTAACCCGGAGGCGCACCGATGAGTCGCGCCACCGAGTGCCTCTCCATGAATTCCGACATGTCGATGCGCACCATCGACTCTTCAGTATCGAAAAGAAACTCCGCCAGCGCGCGGCACAGCTCTGTCTTGCCCACGCCGGTGGGGCCGAGAAACAGAAAGGAGCCATTGGGCCGATGCGGATCGGACAAACCGGCGCGCGAACGGCGAATGGCGTTGGCAACTATGTGCACCGCCTCGCTCTGGCCAACCACGCGCCGCTCCAGCGCCGTCTCCATCTGCAGCAGCTTCTCCTTCTCCCCTTCCAGCATCTTGGAGACGGGTATACCGGTCCACTTGGACACGATTTCGGCGACTTCCTCCTCCGTGACCTTGTTGCGCAGCAGCTGCGTTTCCTGCTGTTCCGCTTCGGTGGCCTGCGCCATGCGTTTTTCCAGCTCGGGAATACGGCCGTATTGCAGCTCCGACATGCGCGCCAGATCGCTGGCGCGGCGCGCGGTTTCTACTTCCAGGCGGGCGCGCTCCAGTTCCTCCTTGATGTGGGCGGCGCCTTGAACGGCGGCCTTCTCCGCCATCCAGATTTCCTCCAGATTGGCGTATTCCTTCTCCAGTTCGCCCAGCGTTTCCTGCAGTGCCTGCAGACGTTTCTTCGAAGCCTCGTCGCCCTCCTTCTTCAACGCCTCGCGCTCGATCTTCAGCTGAATTATCCGTCGATCCAGGCGATCCAGTTCCTCGGGCTTCGAATCGATCTCCATGCGAATGCGTGAGGCGGCCTCGTCGATCAGGTCGATGGCCTTGTCCGGCAGCTGCCGGTCACTGATGTAGCGATTGGAAAGCGTGGCGGCACTGACGATGGCCGGATCGGTGATCTCCACGCCGTGGTGCACCTCGTAGCGCTCCTTCAGTCCCCGCAGGATGGCAATGGTGTCCTCCACCGAAGGTTCACCGACAAACACTTTCTGAAAGCGCCGCTCCAGCGCGGCGTCCTTCTCGATGTACTTGCGATACTCATCCAGCGTGGTCGCGCCAACGCAGTGCAGCTCACCGCGGGCCAGCGCCGGCTTGAGCATGTTGCCCGCATCCATGGCGCCCTCGGCCTTGCCGGCGCCGACCATGGTGTGCAACTCGTCGATGAACAGAATGATGCGGCCTTCCTGTTTGCCCAGATCCTTGAGCACCGCCTTCAGACGCTCTTCGAACTCGCCGCGGAACTTGGCGCCGGCAATGAGTGCGCCCATGTCGAGCGCCAGAATGCGCTTGCTCTTCAGGCCCTCGGGCACCTCACCGTTGATGATGCGCTGTGCCATGCCCTCGACAATTGCGGTCTTGCCCACACCGGGTTCACCGATGAGCACCGGATTGTTCTTGGTGCGCCGTTGCAGCACCTGAATGGTACGCCGGATCTCATCGTCGCGACCGATTACCGGATCGAGCTTGCCCTGCTCGGCGCGCTCGGTGAGATCGATGGTGTACTTCTCCAGCGCCTGGCGGCTTTCCTCGGCATTGGGGTCTTCCACCTTCTGTCCGCCACGCAGATCGTCGATGGCTTTCTCCGCCGCTCCACGCACCACTTTTGCATCGCGCAGAATGTTCTTTAGCGTGCCGCGGTCTTCAAAGGCGGCGAGCACGAACAGCTCACTGGAGATGTACTGGTCGCCGCGCTGCTGCGCCAGCTTGTCGGTGACGTTCAGGAGCTTGCCGAGGTCGTTGGAGACATGCACCTCGCCGGCGTTGCCCTCCACCTGCGGCAGGCGATCGATAGCGGCCATCAGTTCCGAGCGCAAGCGGTTGACGTCGGCGCCTGCCTTCTCCAGCAGTGGACGCACGCTGCCGCCCTGCTGGTTCAGGAGGGCCAGCAGCAGGTGGGCGGGTTCGATGAACGCGTGGTCGCGGCCTACGGCCAGGGATTGGGCGTCGGCGATGGCGGACTGGAATTTTTCTGTCAGTTTGTCCATGCGCATAAGGGGGCTCCTCGCGAGGTTCGGGGCGCACGAGCGGAGTGATCAGGGGCAATGTAGAGCGAAAAGAGGGAAAATCAATGACTGTGGTTGTGGCCGGCCAGCATGATGGTGGCTACGCCGAGGGCGATCAGGATGATCTGCTGCAGGCTGGCCTTTGGCTCCACACGGCGGTGCAGGCCGGGGATTAGGTCGGCGACGGCGACGTACAGGAAACAGGCGGCGGCGATGGACAGCACATAGGGCAATGCGTGCATGGCCTGACCCAGGGCGAAATAGGCAATAACACCGCCGGCGACTGAGGTCAGGCTGGTGAGCAGGTTCAGGGTCAGGGCGCGGGCGCGGGACATGCCGCTGTGCAGGAGGATGGCGAAGTCGCCGACTTCCTGCGGAATTTCATGGGCGATGACGGCGATGGCCGTGACCACGCCCAGGCGTACGTCAGTGAGAAAGGCCGCGGCGATGAGTACGCCGTCGATGGCGTTGTGGATGGCGTCGCCGGCCAGGATCAGCGTCGCGGAGGCCTTGTCACGGTGATGCTGGGTGGGGGCGTGAGGTTCGCAGTCCTCCTGGTGGCAGTGGCGCCAGAGGACGAATTTCTCCAGGATGAAAAAGGCGAAAATACCGGCCACCAGCGTCATGCCCACGGATCGCACGTGACCGTGCGCTTCCTCCACCGCCTGCGGCAGCAGGTTCAGCAGCGCAGCGCCGAGCAGTGCGCCGGTGGCGTAACTGATCAGGTGCGGCAGTACGGCGAAACGCCGCTGCTCAGGCACCAGCAGGAACAGGCTGGCTACCATGACACTCAGGGCCCCGCCCATGATGGTGACCGCAACAATCCAGTACAGCGTAGACATGGCGCCATGTTAGCAGGCGCGACAAGCCCTCCCGCTGCATTGTTCGTGAGCGACACGGCCTGTCGGCGAAGGTCGGCACGCGCCCGTGCCGCTCATGGGCAATGCGGCTATCGGCTGATCCAGATCAGGGTAGCCATACGCCCGCAGCGCCCGTCACGCCGATGGGAAAAGCAGGCCTCGCGCTCGGCAAAGGTGCAGCGGTCGCCGCCGTATACGGCCTCGATGCCAGCCCGGCGCAGGCGCTGACGGGCCAGGTCGTACAGGTCGGCCTGCCAGCGTCCGCGGTCGTTGGCTGCAAAGGCGGCGGCAGCGGCTGGATCGGCGGCGATGAACGCGTCGCGGACCTCTGCACCCACTTCGAAATGCTGCTGACAGATCGCCGGGCCAAGCCAGGCCAGGATGTCGTGCGGCGGCGATGCCAGCGCCGCGATTGTCGCCTCCAGCACGCCGGCGACCAGGCCTCGCCAGCCGGCATGGGCCGCGCCTACCCTGCGCCCATCGATGGTGGCGAACAGGACAGGCAGACAGTCCGCCGTGAGCACGGCGCAGATCACCCCCGGCTGCGCGGTCACGGCCGCATCGGCCTGTCGATCCATGGGGCCGGTCGCATCGAGATCCAGGGTTCGTGCACCATGCACCTGTTCCAGCCAGCTGGGCTCCTGATGCAGCTTCAGGGCTGCCCGCACACGGCTGCGGTTCTCAGCCACCAAGCCCGGCTGATCGCCCACATGGCCGGCGAGATTCAGGCTGTCGTACGGAGCCTGGCTGACACCACCCGGGCGCAACGTGGTCACCGCCCGCACCGCTGGCGGGGCCGGCCAGTCGGGGGCAACGAAATTCACGCCTTCTCCGCGGCACCATCCCGACGCAGTGCGGCCAGGAGTTGGCGCAGATCGCGCGGAACGGGCGCCTCCCACTTCATCGCCCGGCCGTCGCCGGGATGCTCCAGCGCCAGCTGCGCCGCGTGCAGCGCCTGGCGTGGAAACCCATGCAGCGTCTCCAGCAATCCCGGCGTGGCGCCGCGGGGCATGCGCAGACGACCGCCATAGGTGCGATCACCCACCAGCGGGTGGCCGATATGCGCCATGTGGACACGGATCTGATGTGTACGGCCGGTTTCCAGCTTGACGCGGACATAGGTGTGGGAGCGGAAACGCTCGATCACCCGGTAGTGCGTCAGCGATTCGCGCCCGTCTGCGCGCACTGCCATGCGCAGCCGGTCAGTGCGGTGGCGGCCGATGGGCTGCTCAACCGCGCCGCCGGCTGTCATGACGCCGGTACACACTGCCAGATAGTGCCGCTCGAACTCCCGCGCCTGCAGGCGTTGCACCAGCGCGGTATGCGCCGCCAGCGTGCGCGCCACGACCAGCAGGCCGCTGGTGTCCTTGTCGAGGCGATGGACAATGCCCGCGCGGGGCAGCGCCGCCAGCGCCGGATCATAGTGCAGCAGCGCATTCTGCAGGGTGTGGTCACGATTGCCGGCGCCTGGATGCACCACCAGTCCGGCGGCCTTGTTGATGACGATCAGCCACTCATCGGCATAGGCCACATCGAGATCGATGGGCTGGGCGGGCACTTCCCGACCCTCATCGGGGGCATCGGGCTGCGCCTGCACCACCACCCGTTCGCCGCCCGCCACCGCGTCGCGCGGCCTGGGCGTGCGCCCATCCAGCTGCACTTTTCCCGCCTCGATCCAGGCTTTCAGCCGCGAACGCGAGTACTCCGGCAGCAGGCGGGCCAGCACCTGGTCCAGCCGCTGCCCGGCCTGCTCGGCGGGAATTTCCAAATCGTGGGTATGGAACTGAATGCTCATGTCCTCATCGAAGCCCGGCACGGCTATACTGCGCCGCCTTATAACTCACGGGAGGTGCCGCGTGGCATCCCTGGACGAATCACAGCCAAAAATTTCTTCCCTGCTCCTGGTTTTCGCGCTTGCCATGGCGCTCGGCCTGCTTGGCGGCTGCCGCCATGCCCGCGATACCGAGCTATCCGATCCGGATACGCTGTATCGCACCGCCAAGGCCGCCATGCGCGCAGGCGACTTCAGCAAGGCCATCACCAACTACGAGACCCTGGAGGCCCGTTTCCCCTTCAGTCCCGCCTCGCGCCAGGGCAGGCTGGACCTGATGTTCGCCTACTACAAGAGCCATCAGCCCGAATCGGCTATCGACGCGGCCGACCAGTTCATCCGCGAGAATCCCACCCATCCGCGCGTGGACTATGCCCATTTCCTGAAGGGAATGGTGTATTTCGAGCGCGCCCCCCGCGGCTTCGGCAGCTGGTTCGACGCCGATCCCGCCCAGCGCCCGCCCGCCGAAGCGCGCCGCTCCTTCGCCTCCTTCCAGACGGTGGTACAGCAGTATCCGCAAAGCCAGTACGCCCACGACGCACGCAAGCGCATGATCTACCTGCGCAATCGCCTCGCCGACTACGAAGTGGCCGTGGCCCGCTACTACGTGCGCCGCGGCGCCTGGGTGGCGGCGCTGGCGCGCGCAAAGTTTGCGGTGGAGACCTACGACGGCGCACCGGCGGTGCACGAAGCGCTGAAGCTGATGATCACCAGCTACCGCGAACTGGACATGGCCGAGCTGGCTGTGCAGACCGAGAAGGTCTTCCGTGAGAACTTTCCCACGGATTCGCAGGAGCTGGAAGTCGACAAGCCCTGGTGGCGGTTCTGGTAAATCGCCGCGCTAGCGGCTGATCCCGATCTGTTCGAGCGCCCGGTCCATCCTCGGATCGGGCCCGCCCCCACCGGTGAAAGCTGCAACGATCTTCCCCTCCCGGTCGATGATGTACTTCGTCGGCAGCAGCTTGGCGCGGTATTCCGCCGCGACACTGCCCTCGGCGTCATAGGCAAAGTTGAAGCTGTATCGATTCGTGCGGCGTGCAACCCAGTCACGATACTTGTCCTCTGTGTCCCCGGTGCAGATCGACAGCACCACCACGCCCTGCGCCCTGGTGTCCTGAAGGAGCTGCTCCACATAGGGCATGGTGGCCTTGCAGGCACTGCACCAGGTGGCCCAGAAATCGATGATGACCGCATGGCCGCGCAGATCACTGAGCTGCACCGGGCCACCCTTCCAGCCTTCGACGGTGAAGTCCGGCGCCATGGTACCGACCGCCAGCAGCTCGGGCGGCGGCTCGCCACGATTCGCCTCGCGCACCGTGGGTGTGAGCTGCAGCTGCGTGGGATCATCAAAGGAACGGATCTCATAGCGGCGCCCACTCAGCTCGATCACCTCATCCAGACGCCAGATCTCGTTTGTGCCCTCGCCACCTGGCCGCACACTCTTGAAGGTGCCGTCGCCGTCCAGATCCACCATGACCAACGGCGCGGGATTCTCCCCATCCCTGGGTGCAGCAAGGTCCTGCACCATCGCGCCGACGGCAATGGTGCGCGATTCGCCGGCCACGGTCACGGTGCCTGCCCACACGGATTGATTGAAAATCATCAGCCGTGGACGGCCGTGAATCTTTGACAGCTCCAGCGCACAGTGGTGTCGTACGGGATCCTGCCCCACCCAGGTGCCGTCCAGCCCGACGGTCGCGATGAAACGGGTCCTGCGCTCCTCCCCGATCTGCATTGCCTCCCGGTCGCTCCACGCCACCTCGGGATCATCCGTGAGGTCGCCGTTGCGATTGGCATCGATGTACAGAACCGAGTGCTCACCATCCTCCTCATCGACCACGACCAGATAGGGCGCCTGCTCGGCGTTGCCGATACGGAAGCGCCCGTACAGGGGCCGGGCCTGATAGACCGGCTCCTGCAAAACGCCGGCCGGCCTTTGCGGCAGCAGATCCACGAAGGCCGACTGCTGCATCATCGCCCACTTCGGATTGGCGGTTTCGAAACCCAATTGAGCGCTCAGTGTGCCGTCTTCAGCGGCCACCACGGCCTGCGTGCCGGCAAACGCCGCGACGGCCAGCGCCTGAGCAATGGCGATGCGTAACGAACTGGCGGACCGCACTACTTGAAACTCTTGCGCAGCGAGAGCGTGTAGCGCCGCAGCCGTGCATCGCCGTAGTGGCTGTAGGTCGGGCGCGGCGCCGCCGGCTCGGTATCAGCCAGAATGGGCGGCAGCTTGTCGAACAGGTTCTGAATGCCCAGGGAGATCTCCGCGTCCGCCAGCAGGCCACCGAGTCCGGCAGCGCCACCATCGAAGCGCCAGGTGGCGATTAGGTCGTGATAAATCTGCCGTGGAATGGTGTCGGAGCCCTGACTGAGAATCGGATCGCTGGTGGGTTCCTGCGAATCGAATATCGAGTAGATGAAATAGGAATCGTAGAGCTGCGCGTTCCAGGCCAGTGTCAGCGGCCCACGATCCCAGGTCAGACCGATATTGCCGCGCCAGTCGAGCGGCCCGAAACTCAAACCAACCGTGTCGGTTACGGGCGCGAAAGGGGCAAGACGATTGCGGTACATGGGCTGCAGAGTGGCCAGCGCATAGACATGAAAGCTGCCCCGGGCTGCGGTATCGAAACGATAGTCGACCTGAAGATCCCAGGCTTTGACCCGTGTTTCCGCGATATTGATCAGTGAGGCATCGATCTCCGTGACCAGGCCGACGGTTTGTCCCGAAGCCGGCGCGCCGCGGGTGATGCGATCCGGATAGAACTCCTCGTAGTCGAGCAGGAACTGGATGTCCGGCGACTGGATCTCATCAACCTTTGAAATGCTGGTGTAGTCCACCGACAGCCGCAGGCCGGGCGCCACGCGCGGCGTGAATATCAGGCCCGCAGACCAGCTTTCGGAGTGCTCGGGTTTCAGATTCGGGTTGCCGCTGGTAATCAGGGTGTAGGGCTGTCCCGCATAGACGTCGGCGTCGCCGCGCCTGCGGTCGATGAAGCCGAATGGAAATTCGATCACGCTCGAACCGGGCACGATCTGCGTCACCGCGGGTGGCAGAAAACCCGTACCGAAGCTGGCTCGCAGCGCCACATCCTCTACTGGCGACACCCGGAATCCCACGGTGTAGTCGGTGGAATCCATGCGGCTGGTGATGTAATTCAGTTCCGGCAGGGGCGCATCGCGCGAGGCGATCTGATAGCCCTGGCTGCCGTCACTTTCGGTTTCGTAGCGATCGTGCCGCACCGATAACTGCAATTGCAGCTCGCGCAACAGAGGACGCTGATTGCTGCGGCCGATCAGCGGCAGGTTGGCTTCCAGATGCGCGGAGTCGGCATTCTGCGAACGCTGCGGATAGAAGGTGAAAGCCTGGCGCCCGAAGCGATTGCTGTATGCCTCGGCAATCGCGTCCTGCATGACCTCCTCACGATGTTCGATCAGCGTCGACAGCGTTGCGGACCCACCGGGCAATCTGAACACCGGCCCCGAGAAGCGCAACGTCGCATCGCGCAGCACGGTCTGGAACGGACCGCTGAAATCATTGGGCAAGGGCAGCAGGTAGGGCGTGAAATCCAATGGAAAGGTATTGCCTTCCTGCAGGACATTGAGCGCCGGCAGACCATCGCCGGGCGATACGCCGCTATCCAGCGCCGTCTGCGCGGCGCTGATCACGGCAATGCCGGTACCGGATGACTCGGTATGCGAGCGCC
The DNA here is from genome assembly GCA_021773365.1 of Gammaproteobacteria bacterium. GTDB lineage: Bacteria > Pseudomonadota > Gammaproteobacteria > Steroidobacterales > Steroidobacteraceae > JAJFKF01. Next base: position 117,948 of record JAJFKF010000020.1, read on the forward strand.
CCCAGGCATAGTCGATCTCACCCACCCAGTTTCCGGGCAGGCGGGCGATGATGCCGCCGGTCGCCCGCTCGGTGGTCGACTCACTGCGTGCCGGAAAGACCAGCCCTGGAGTGGGAAAGCGCACGCCGATGGTTTGCTGAAAGGGGTTGTTGGGCGCGTCGGCATCGAGGATGGCGAAACTCGGCACATTGGCGGTGGCGGAACGACCCTTGTTCTGCAGGCGCGTGAAATCCACAAAGGCTTCCACGCGCGCACCGAACTCCCGCCGCACATTGATCGAGAATGAATCCTTCGACGGCGCGGCCAGCAGACCGCGTTCGCTGCCGTTCATGCCCGCTGGCATGTCGAGGTTGAATGCTCCAGCGCGCGCCCGCAACGCCGCCCCGCCATCTGAATTCGGGCCCGCATAGCCCAGCGGCAGGTGCGTAATGGTTGATCCCAGGGCGGCACCGCCATACTCATCGTCCAGGACCAGGTCATCACCAAAGATACTGCGAATGTTGGCCGTGGCGCCCAGTGGCGGCACGCTCATGTTCTCGATCGCGCCGCGATTGTTTTTCAGTTGCAGCGCAATCGCCCGCTCGGCCAGGTCACGATCACCCACAGTGAGAATGTTCGCCTCCTGATGCGTGGCGGCAATCATCACCTGCGTGCGACCACCCTCGAGGCTGAAGCCGGCATTGGCGTCCAGGCGCAGGTTGGCGGCATCGGTGTCGAAGGTATTGGCGTAGGTTGCCCGCGCGTCCACGCCGCGGAAGTCCCTGCGCATGACGATGTTGATCACGCCGCCCGTGGCGCTGCCGCCGTATATCCCGCCGGCGGTGGTCGGCAGCACCTCGATCCGCTCCACCGCCGCCATGGGAATGCCATTGATGTCCGGCTGGAAGGGCCGCCCGCTGGTGGCCACTCCGGGCACGCGCCTGCCGTCGATCAGGATCAATGTCTGATTCGTGCCCAGACCGCGCAGATTGATGCTGGAGCGGGTGGTGGCGCTACCCGGTCCCTGACTGCTGCTGCGCCCCCCGCCGTTGTTCATCGGCAGCTGCGTGCGCAGGAAATCTTCAAGATTCACCGACTGGGAGCGCTGTATCTCCTCGCGGCCAAACACCACGTAGGGCTGCGGCGCATCCTCGGTGCGCACCGCATCGGTATTGAGACTGCGCTTGCCCTTGACCAGTATCTCTGGAGTGCCACGTGCATCATCCGCCTGTCCGGCAGCCTGCTCTTCGCCCGCGGTGCGGGCCGGCTTCGCAGCCGTGTTCTCCTGACCCTCCACGCGCGCCATGCGCAGTGCCGCTCCGTCCGCGGCGCCCTGCTCCACCGCGCTTTGCTGACCCATCGGCCCGATGGCCACGGTGCGATTGTTGACCGCGCGATAAGTCAGACCGGAGTCCTTCAGCAGCAGCTGCAGCGCCTGCTCCACGACATGTTCGCCATGAATGCCTGGCGTCTTCTTGCCGCTGACGGATTTTGACGGACCGAAGATCTGGATACCGGCCTGCTTGGAGAACTCCAGCAGTGCCGCATCCAGCGATTGCGGCTGGATATCGAATCTGACCGCCGCTGCCAGGCCAGGCGAGGCGCCCTTCTCCTGCTCCTGGACTTCTGCCTGCTTCGAACTCTGGTCCGGAATCCGGTCCGATCCCTGACCCTGTTCCATGGCGGCGGCAGGCGCGGCAATGGCCAGCACTGCGGCGAGCGTCGGCATTGAAAGGTGCAACTTGAGTTTTCGCATGATTTACCCCTGAATGCCCGCGTATGCAGGCCGGCCATGCCCACCTACAACGAGTGAACGCCCGAAAACGAAACCGCGCGCACCCTCAACCGTTGCCGGACGTACGGCAATCGACCCGGCGGTTTCGTTTTGCCTGCCTCACTCGTCTAAGGGTACAGCGAGGCGTGTCAGCCACATGATCGACGATCCCATACCGCAAATGTCCGCCGGCAATCTGAACAGCGAGCCAGGCGGCGCGCCTGAATCGCGCGTGCAGCTGGTGGAGCGGCTGTTCCGTGAGCACAACGACTCATTGCTGCGCTTCCTCGCGGCCCGGCTCGGTTCGCGACAGGAAGCACAGGAAATTGCCCAGGATGCCTACGTGCGGCTGCTGAAGCTCGACACGCCGGATGCGGTCAGCTACCTGCGTGCCTTTCTGTTCAAGACCGCCTCAAACCTGGCCGTGGACCGCCTGCGTACGCGCAGCTACCGCGAGCGGCCGGCCACCTGGGAGTTCTTTCGCCAACTGCCGGCAAACGGCACGCCGGAACGCGAGGTGGGCGGCCTGGAGGAAATGCGCCTGCTGCACCGGCTGCTGGCTGAACTGCCGCCGAAATGCCGCTACGCCTTTGTCATGAATCGCATGCATGGCCTGGATGCCGCCACGCTGGCAAGAGACATGAACATTACGCCCACCATGGTGCGCCGGTACATCACCCGTGCGCTGCTTCACTGCAGAATGGGCCTGGATGCGGCCACTGGAACTGCTCATGACGCCTCATAGTCGCCACGGTCACATGGCACAGTCCATTCGCCGGAGTCAGGAGGACCCTGTGCTGTCCGCCGCGGCGCAGTGGTTTGACTGCCTGCAGCATGAGGAACCTGGCGCGCGTGACCTGGCGGCGTGGCAGCAATGGCTGGCGCAAAGTCCCGCGCATCGCAGTGCCTTCGACCAGCTGCAGGACCTGTGGCAACGTCTCGGTGATGTGCCCTCCCCGCCGCTGGCCGGCAAGGCGCAGATGCTGGCGGACGAATACGACGGCGACATGCCGGTGGCGCAATGGCTGGCACGCGGCAAGCGCAGAACAGCGCGATTTACCGGCCAATGGCGGGCAGCGGCGGCAGTACTCCTGTTTGTCGCGATTGGTGCCGCTGCTGTGTGGCCGCTGTGGCAAAAATACAGCGCGCCGCAGGTCACGGTATATGAAACCGACGCTGGCGAGCACCGGGACGTGCGGCTGCCCGACGGCTCGGCCCTGGCGCTGGGCGGAGGATCGCTGGCCTGGATTCAGTTCGAACCCGGTCGGCGCGAGGTCAGACTCGAACGCGGCGAGGCCTTTTTCGAGGTCGCCGCCGATCGCTCCCGTCCGTTTGTGGTACAGGCGGGCAACACCGCGATTACCGCAATCGGCACAGCCTTCAATGTCCGGCGCAGCGCAACACGGGTGCAGGTCACCGTGACCGCAGGTGCGGTTGCAGTATCTCCTGATTCGTCCGATCCGCAGGCCGGACAGAGGCGCCTGGAGGCAGGGCATCAGGTGGTTGTGGATGCCAGCGCCGGAATGTCCGGCATCACCCGCGCCAGCACGCAGGCCGCCACGGCCTGGCGAACTGGCCGGCTGGAGTATCTGGATGAACCGCTGAAGTACGTTGTGGCCGATGTAAACCGCTACTCCCACGCGCAGATTCTGGTGGTCGATGCGCAGCTGGCGGAACTGCGCGTCACCGGCACGGTATTCGAGAACGATGTCGACGGCTGGCTGCTCAGCCTGGAGAAGTTCATGCCCGTGCGCGTGCGGCATCTGCCGGGCGGGGAAATCAGGCTGGAGCGGCAGGAATGAATACGGCTGCGGGGCCGTTCAGTTCCGGGGCTTGTAGCCGCTGGTGATCGGATAGCGCCAGTCGCGGCCGAAGGCGCGATTGCTGACGCGTACTCCCGGGGGCGCCTGGCGCCGTTTGTACTCGCTGCGTTTGACCATCTCCAACACACGACCGACGATGGCGCGGTCGAAGCCGCGCTCCTCGATCTGATCCACCGACAGGTCTTCCTCGATGAAGGCCTCGAGAATGGGATCGAGCACCTCGTAGGGTGGCAGCGAGTCACTGTCCTTCTGGTTGGGGCGCAGCTCCGCCGAGGGCGCGCGTGTGATGACCCGTTCGGGAATGACATCGCTCAGTGAGTTACGGTAGCGCGCCAGGCGGTACACCAGCGTCTTGCTGCAATCCTTGATCGGCGCGAACCCGCCGGCCATGTCGCCGTACAGGGTGGCGTAGCCCACGGCCATTTCGCTCTTGTTGCCAGTGGTCAGCAACATCCGGCCGCTTTTGTTCGAGATCGCCATCAGCAGCACACCACGGCAACGCGCCTGGATGTTCTCCTCGGTGGCATCGGGCGAGGCGCCGGCGAACTCCGCCTGCAGCGCCTCCAGCGTGGCGCTGAACATGCCTTCGATGGGAATGGTGCTGAACTTCACGCCCAGCCGCCGCGCCTGCTCACCGGCATCCTCCACGCTCATCTGCGAGGTGTAGCGCGAGGGCATGAACACCGCCTGCACGTGCTCGGCTCCCAGGGCATCCACGGCCAGGGTCAGCGTCAATGCCGAGTCGATACCGCCGGACAGGCCGATCACCGCGCCGGGAAATCCATGCTTGCCAACGTAATCGCGCACGCCGGTCACCAGCGCGTTGTAGACGCTCTCCTCCTGGCTGTGCCCGGCGGTTACGACACCCGCGATGGTGCATACCTTGCCGTCGTGCAATTCAATCCCGGCGCTGAACAACCCTTCGACGAAGACCGCTTCCCGCTGCACGATCCGCCCGGTCGCATCCATGACAAACGAACCGCCATCGAACACCAGCTCATCCTGTCCGCCGATCAGGTTGACGTACACCGCCGGCAGGCCGTTCTCCCGCACGCGTTCGCGCATCACCTGTTCGCGGCGACTCTGGGACCTCAGCGAGTAGGGCGAGCCGTTGATGACCAGCAGTACCTGCGCACCCGCCTCGCGGGCCGCGCGCGCCGGCGAGGGCACCCACACATCCTCGCAGATAAGCACAGCGGCGCGGATGCCGTTCAGCTCAACCAGTGCAGGCGCCGCGTCGGAGGCAAAGTAGCGTTTTTCGTCAAAGACGCCGTAGTTGGGCAACTCGTATTTGCGGTAGTTGGCGAGGCTCACACCATCGCGCAGGACACGGGCGGCGTTGTAGAGCGCCTCCCCGTCGTATTCCGGATAGCCCACCACGGCGGTAATGCCGTGAATCTCGGCATGCAGGCGCTCCAGCCCGGCGGCGACCTGGCGGCGCATGCCCTTGTGAAACAGCAGATCCTCTGGAGGGTAGCCGCAGAGGGCAAGTTCAGGGAACAGGATCACATCGGCGCGCAGGCGATCGCGCGCTTCGATCGCAGTGTCGATGACACGCTGGGTATTGCCGCCGACATCGCCTACGGAGAGGTTCAGCTGGGCGAGGGCTATACGCAAGGTGGACATGATTGATGCCAGTCAGGAGGCCGCATTATTCATGAACAATGCCGAGGCAATGCCAGAGTGAGGCATTGCGCTCCGGCGATTGTCATCCGGCCAGCGGCCCCGCCAGCAACTCGGCCATCGCCTTGCCGAGATCCGCCGGAGAGCGCACGGTTTTCACGCCCGCTGCCTCCAGCGCTTCAAATTTATCTGCCGCCGTGCCCTTGCCGCCGGCGATGACCGCTCCCGCGTGGCCCATGCGCTTGCCGGGCGGCGCGGTGACGCCCGCGATATAAGACACCACGGGCTTGCTGACGTGCTCGGCCATGTACGCGGCCGCGGCCTCCTCGTCGCTGCCACCGATCTCACCCACCATCAGAATGCCCTCGGTGGCCGGATCCTTCTCGAACAACTCCAGCACATCGATGAAGTTCATGCCGCGCACCGGGTCGCCGCCAATACCCACGCAGGTGCTCTGGCCAAGCCCCGCGTTTGTGGTCTGGAAAACAGCCTCGTAGGTAAGTGTGCCGGATCGCGAGACGATGCCGATACGGCCGGGCTTGTGGATGAACCCGGGCATGATGCCGATCTTGCATTCGCCCGGCGTGATGATGCCCGGGCAATTCGGGCCGATCAGCCGGCAGTCATAATCCTGCATCGCCGCCTTGACGCGCACCATGTCGGCGACGGGAATGCCCTCGGTGATACAAACGACCAGGCGAATGCCGGCATCGGCGGCCTCGAGTATGGCGTCAGCGGCATAGGGCGCCGGGACATAGATCATGCTGACATCGGCGCCGGTGGCGCGCACGGCCTCGTGCGCGGTATTGAATACCGGCCGGTCCAGATGCGTCTGCCCACCGCGTCCGGGCGTGACGCCGCCGACAACCTGGGTGCCGTAGGCGATGCACTGTTCGGAGTGGTAGGTGCCCTGCTTGCCGGTGAAACCCTGGCAGATAATGCGGCTTTCTTTGTTGACGAGAATGCTCAATGGATAACCCTCAACCTTTGGCCAGCTGTACGGCCTTGCGCGCCGCGTCGGTCAGATCCTGCACGGCAGTAATCGCCAGGCCGCTGGCGGCCAGCTTCTGCCCAGCCAGTTCGGCGTTGGTGCCCTGCAGACGCACGACGACGGGAATGTCGGTGCCGATTTCCTGCACCGCGTTGATGATGCCCTCGGCGATCAGATCGCAGCGCACGATGCCACCGAAGATATTGACCAGGATGGCGCGCACCTTCGGGTTGGACAGGATGAGCTTGAATGCCACGGTGACCCGCTCGCTGGTGGCCCCGCCACCCACGTCGAGAAAGTTTGCCGGCGAACCGCCGTGCAGCTGGATGATGTCCATGGTGGCCATGGCCAGACCCGCGCCGTTGACCATGCAGGCGATATTGCCGTCGAGCGAAACGTAGTTGAGATCGTGCTCGGCGGCCTGCCGCTCCATCGGGTCTTCCTGGCTGACATCGCGCAGGGCCGCGATCTCCTGCTGCCGGTACAGCGCGCTGTCCTCGATGTTGATCTTGGCATCGAGCGCCACCAGCGTGCCGTCGCCGGTGACGATCAGGGGATTGATCTCCAGCAGACTGGCGTCTTTTTCCAGATACAGCAGATACAGCGCCTGCGCGATGCGGGTGAACTCCTGCACCTGCTTGCCGGACAGCTCCAGGCCAAAGGCGAGCTGGCGGCACTGGTAGTCCTGCAGTCCCGCGGCAGGGTTGATGCTCACGGAGATGATCTTCTCCGGCGTATGCGCGGCGACTTCCTCAATGTCCATGCCGCCGGCAGCGGAAGCAATGAAGGCCACGCGGCCGCGCTCACGGTCAAGCACCAGGCTGAGATACAGCTCACGCGCGATCTGCGATCCGGTCTCGACGTAGACCTTGTCCACCGGCAGACCTTCGGCGCCGGTCTGCGGTGTGACCAGGCGCTGGCCCAGCATTCCGGCCGCCGCCGCGCGCACCGCGTCGATGTCTTTCGCCAGTTTCACGCCGCCAGCCTTGCCGCGCCCGCCGGCATGGACCTGCGCCTTGACCACCCATATCTTGCCGCCCAGCGCCCGTGCTGCTTCGGCTGCCTCGGCATCGCTGCCGGCGATCCGTCCCGCCGGGACCGGAATGCCGTAGTGAGTGAATAGTTGCTTGGATTGGTATTCGTGCAGGTTCATGAATTTCGCCGTGGCGACGGGGGGCGCTATTCTGCGGGAAGAGCGCCCGCCGTGCTAGAGTTTGCGCCCGTTCCCACAGGGAAACGGCCCAGCAGGACAGCCCGATACATGACATTCCTTGCCACTTCCGCGCGCGAAGAACTGGTCTGGCGCGTACTGTGCCTGCTTAATCTTTATCGCCTGCTGATCCCGGGCATTCTGTTCGCGCTGTACATGCTGGCCTCCAGCACCACCAGCGTGGGCTGGACGGAGCCGCGGCTGTTCCTGGCTACGGATCTCGTCTACTTTCTGCTGGCCATCCTGGCCATCGTGGCGCTGAAAATGCGCCGTCCGGCGCTGGACCAACAGGCCTGGCTGCACCTGACCTTCGATGTGATCGCCATCGCCCTGCTGCTGTACGCCAGTGGCGGCGTCTCCAGCGGCCTGGGCATTCTGCTGGTCGTACCGATCGGTGCAGTCAGCCTGATTTCGCGCCAGCGCCGGGGATTCGTGGTCGCCGCCAGCGCCACGCTCGTGGTACTTGCCCAGGAAGTGATGGTCCACCTTGCCGGCTTCGGCGGCGCCGCGGAGTACACCAGCGCGGGCGTGCTGGGCGCGATCCTGTTCGTGGTGGCCCTGAGCACCCGCCCGCTGGCCGAGCGGCTGCGCGAGAGCGAGGAGAAGGTCCGTCAGAAGGATGTTGACCTCGCCAACCTTGCGGAGCTGTCCCATTACATCGTGCAGAACCTGCGCGAGAGCCTGCTGGTGGTCGACGCCGACGACCGCATCCGCCTGATCAACGATTCCGCCGCCAATATTCTTGGTCCCCACAAGGCCATGCGCGGCGCGCTGGTCGGCGAGATATCGCCGCGGCTGGTGTACTTTCTGGAAATGTGGCGACAGAGCCCGCAGGCAACCGCCGGAGCGCCCATCACCTTTGTGTCCGCCGATGGCGCCAGCGTGATCCAGCCACACTTCGCCACGCTCGGCAAAGGCAGCCCCGGCCCCGTGCTGGTGTTTCTGGAAGACACCACCCTGCTCTCGCAGCGCGTTCAGCAGTCCAAGCTCGCGGCCCTGGGCCGGCTGAGCGCCAGTATCGCCCATGAAATCCGCAATCCGATCGGCGCCCTGAGCCACGCCGGGCAATTGCTGGGCGAATCACCCAATCTCAACGACCAGGAGCGGCGCCTGACGGAAATCATCCGCAGCCACTCGGAGCGCGTAAGCAGCATCATCAACAACGTGTTGCAGCTGTCCCGCCGCGACAACACCGCGCCGGAACGGCTGACGCTGGCGGACTGGGTGGAGGAATTCGCCGGCGAGTATCGCGAGACCATGCAGCTGCCCGCACAGCGGCTGCAGCTGCGGGCCGAACAGAACGGCGACGAAGTTGAAGTGCGCGTGGACCCCACACACCTGCACCAGGTGGTCTGGAACCTGTGCGACAACGCCTTCAGGCACGCGACCGCGCCGGACACGGACATCGAGATCGGCTGGGGCCGCGTGACAGGAACGGGCCGGCCCTTCCTGCAGGTGGCCGATCGCGGCCCAGGCATCGACGAGGAGGTTCGCGACAAGATCTTCGAACCGTTCTTCACCGCCAGCGACGGCGGCACGGGCCTGGGTCTGTTCATCGCCCGCGAACTGTGCCAGTGCAACGGCGCCATGCTGCTGTTCGAGCCGCGCAGCGGCGGCGGCAGCGTCTTCCGCATTGTCTTTGCCGATCCTCAGCGCTGGAGCGAACAGGTTTTCATCCCCTCCCCCCCTGCAGGGCTGGAAAATTAGGGAGACGGAGCCATGCCAAATCCCGCGGTACTGATCATCGACGACGAACCGGACATCCGCGAACTGCTGAGCATCACGCTCGGCCGCATGAATCTCGACTGCGTCAGCGCGACAAACGTCCGCGAAGCGCAGCAGCTGCTCTCCAGTCAGCGCTTCGATCTGTGCCTGACGGACATGAATCTTCCAGACGGAAATGGCCTGAGTCTGGTGGAGTGGATGCAGGAACATGCCCCGCAGGTACCGGTGGCTGTTATCACCGCGCATGGCAACGTGGAATCAGCAGTGCGGGCACTGAAACTCGGCGCCTTTGACTTTGTTTCCAAACCGCTTGACCTGAACAGGCTGCGCAAGCTGATCAGCGTCGCGATCAAGGTCTCCGCGCAGGATCAGACTCCATCCCGACAGGAACAACAAGCAGCGCAGGAAGACGTACGCTTCGGCCGCCTGCTCGGCCGCTCGCAGGCCATGATGGATCTGCGCGAGCTGATCGCCAAGGTGGCCCGCAGCCAGGCACCAGTGCATATCTGCGGTGAGTCGGGCACGGGCAAGGAACTGGTAGCGCAGCTCATCCACGAATCAGGACCACGCCAGGACGCCTCCTTCGTACCGGTCAATTGCGGCGCCATTCCCACCGAGCTGATGGAAAGCGAATTCTTCGGTCACAAGCGCGGCAGCTTCACCGGCGCGGTGACCGACAAGACCGGCATGATCAGTGCCGCCGATGGCGGCACCCTGTTTCTCGATGAAGTCGCGGACCTGCCGCTGCACATGCAGGTGAAGCTGCTGCGGGTGATCCAGGAAAAGACCGTGCGCCCCGTCGGCGAGACGCGCGAGGCGCCGGTGGACGTGCGCATCCTCAGCGCCACACACAAGAATCTGGCCGCGCTCGTGGCCGAAGGCGCGTTCCGCGAGGACCTGTTCTACCGCGTCAATGTCATAGAGGTCCGCGTCCCGGCGCTGCGCGAGCGGCCGGAGGATGTGCCGGAGCTGACCGCCAGCATCGTGCAGCGGCTGGCCGAACGCCTGCAGATCGAGCCTCCGACCATGGCGCCGCAAGCCCTGGAGAGACTGCGCAAGTACAGTTTCCCCGGCAATGTGCGCGAACTGGAGAACATCCTGGAGCGGGCGCTCGCCCTGAGTAGCGGCGGCACGGTAACTGCTGAGGACCTGCAGCTACGCGAGGCTCCAGTGGCGACGGCAACCAAGGAGACCGGAGCCGGTGTGCCCGGCGCCCTGGGCGATCAGCTCGAAGACATCGAACGCGACGCCATCGTCAAAGCGCTGGAGCAGACGCGGTACAACAAGACGGCAGCAGCGAAGGTACTGGGGATGAGCTTCCGGGCGTTGCGGTATCGGATCAAGAAGCTGGGGATTGAATAAAGGACCTTCGCACCGCCAGCTGACTGATGAAGGAGGTCGTTACTTACAACGGCCTGTACAGGGTTGGGAAAAAGCCGGGAAGCGATGGCGCCGGCAAAGCATCGGCCCATACAAGCCGGATAGTGTGGTTTACCTGCTGATTCGACATTGCATCCATTGCGACGATGCAATGCTCTACCGGGAGATCCAGAATATCTCCGTTTCCCCTGCTCAAACCGTCTACTGTCACACGCAGCCCGGTTTCCAGTCTGTAGCGACCAGGAAACGGCAGGGCTACCTTGGCGTTGTCGCCACCCGTAAGGGTGACCTCGGCACCAGCAACCCGGATCGGCCCCCAATACGGCAAGTAGTGGCTTTCGATGAGCCTGCGGTCTTCCGCCCGGAGTTGAGCGAACATAGGTGCAAGCGGATTCAGCACCGCGCCGTTCACAAGTAACAGCGGGGGTCGATAACGCGCAATAGCTTCACGCATGAAACTCTTCCCGCCCTTCAGATAGTTGGCCACACCCCAGGTACTCATGAAGAAATTAGCTTTTCTGAAAGAGCCAATCATGCCGCTGTGATCGATGTATGCCACCGGCTCTGGAAAAACCTGATGCACCGCATCAATCACCATGCGTTGTCCGACCTGATCATCATGGCGCAAGTCAAAAACGTGAATTGCAGCTTTGGCGGACAATGCAACGCAGATGACCAGAACTAACGCCTCGGCGCCGCGTTCGCGGCCTCGCAAAGACAGTTGCCGGCGTAACGACTCGACCATAAGTGCCGCAAGTACGCTGGCAGGCGCCAGCATTACGACATAGAAGTACGGCCAGGCATTTCGGTAAAAAAGTACAGGCATAAGTGAAAGCCCACAAACAGCCACCCGCCAGTATCGCGGCGAAGCGAGCGCTAGAAAGCCACCCATCATGAGCAGAATCCATGCGATGCTGTCCTCGCTCACTATCTGGAAAAAATCAGCCCGCCTCGGAAAGAAAGGTATATCCAGAATCATGGTCTTAAACGCTACTGCAGCGTGCTCGCCTGCAGGCCCCGCATCCGGGGCAAGCGAAAGTTGATGCAGAAAAAGCAGCAGTGCGGCGGTAAGCAGAAAAACAACTGTGAAGTGCGCCAGCGCAGCAGCGGCGCTTCTAACCGACCAGGCGCGACCAGGCATGCCATTCAGCAGCATGACCAGGGCCACAACAGGCACAAATAGCAGCGCCTTTATTGAGATCGCCACGGCCACCCCGACCACCACTCCAGCTGCAATGGCTTCTCGCCTCCGGTGTGCGCCTCGAGCTGCAAGCAACAGCGCAAGCACAAGCAGCGGTGCCAGGAGTGAATCGTACCTGAACGATGCTCCGTGCTTTATCACCGGCCACATTGACAGATAGCACAGGGGTGCCACGACAGCGATCTTCCCAGGCACCCAGTTCGCCGCCAGCCTCCACAACAATACGGCCGTCAGCGCCAGCAGCCCCAGCATGACAAACCGCGCAACAACAATCTGCTCCACCTCGTTGCCTTCGAGCCAGGTAAGCCATTGGAACAGTTGCGTGTGAAATCCCTGCAGAACCAGCCTCAGATCGCCGCGTGCCGCTTCATGCACGTGGGAGAGAAAATTGAATTCATCCCAGTTGATGTTGATCCGCCATATGAGCCACAATTTTGCCGCCAGCACACCGACGCATCCCACCAAGGCCGTGACGACAGCCGGACCAGCCCGCTCTTGTCCTGACGTCTGGTCGGCCGACGGAATTCCCGGTAGGCTCTCGACTAAATGGGGATTCATTGGAAGTAGGCAGCCCTGTTGGATTCAGGCATCGGGGGAAGTGTGCGCAAACTGATTATTCAGATTCCATGTTACAACGAAGAAGGTACGCTGCAGCAGACGCTGGCGGCCTTGCCGCGCTCGGTCACCGGTTTTGACGAGGTGGAATGGCTTGTAGTTGATGATGGCAGCACGGATCGTTCTGTCGAAGTCGCGCAGCGCTGCGCGGTCCACCACATTGTCTTGTTAACCCACAATCAAGGGTTGGCGCGTGCCTTCGCTGCCGGCATGGATGCCTGCCTTAAGGCTGGCGCAGACGTCATCGTAAACACCGATGCTGACAACCAGTACGACGCCACTTGCATCGAAGATATCACGCGCCCGATCCTTGAGGGGCGGGCTCAGATTGTTGTCGGTAGCCGGCCCATCGGTCAAATCGCAGAATTCTCTCCTCTCAAGAAGATACTGCAGCGCCTGGGGAGCGCGGCTGTCAGAATAGCCAGCGGGATTGATGTACCGGATGCGCCCAGCGGATTCCGCGCCTTACACAAAGAAGCGGCGATGCGGTTATGCGTATACAGCAACTATACCTATACGCTCGAAACGCTGATTCAGGCTGGGCGCAATAATATCCCTGTGATGGCAGTTCCGATCAGGGTTAACAGCGCAACGCGCCCATCGAGACTGGTCAAGAGCGTTGGCTCCTATGTATTCAAGTCAATACTGACTATCGTCAGGATTTTTATCCTCTACAAGCCCCTGCGGTTTTTCACAATACTTGGGACATTACTCCTGGTTCCGGGTGTTCTCATCGGAATACGGTTTCTCGTCGGCTATCTTTCGGGAAGCGGCGCCGGCCGCACCCAATCTTTGATTCTGGCTTCGATACTGACGCTGACAGCCATGATCATCTATGCCGCGGGCCTGCTTTCCGATTTGATTGCCGCCAACCGCGTTTTGATGGAAGAAATAAGGACCCGGTTGGTCAGAGCCGAAATATCCGCTGCTCCATCTCCACTCAGAACCCTTCAGGATATGCAGGCGCCATCAGCAGCGATGTCCGGCACATCAAACAAAGAAGGGGCGCCTCTCAGGTAACGCAATTTAATCAAGACGCTCCGTCTGCAACAGACTTTCGACGATACATGAGTACAGCGCACAAACCCGCCACCAACAACACCAGCACCCTGTTCAAGGCGACCGCAGCGAATGCGATCGCCGGCGAGAGCGCGACAGCCTTGGCAGCGAGCGCCGCCAGCGCCTCCCCCAGTCCCAGGCCAGCGGGTACAACCGATGAAACACTGCCAAGCGCGTTTGCCGAGGCGAGAAATGCCGCTTCAGGAAGCGGGATATATGCCTGCAACGCCAGGAAAGCAGCGCCAATACGCAGCGCGATAAGCAGCAAAGAAGCAATGCGGTGCACCAGAATTACGAACATCAGACGGGCATTGGCGCGCGAAGCCAACCATCGGAAGGAAAGCAATACCCCCGTCAGCCCTGCTGCGAGCAATAACAGGCCGGCGGCTCCGCTTACCTGAAGCAAAGCGAACGAACCGGCAACCGCCGATAACCCAAGCCAAAGGAGTGCATTCATCGATAACACGCCAGCCGTCTCCAGCGGCGTAGCGCCCGCCCGGACTAACGCAGTAGCGCGCGCGACCATCCCGGCAGGAACCGGCAATACCTCAGCAACCATCCCCATTGTCGTGGTAAAAACAGCAGTGCGAAAATCGATGCGACATGACAGCGTGCGTGCGGTGAGCTGCAGCCCCCAGGCGTAGAGAAAGAGCACCAGCGGAGAAAGCAGGAGCAAATTGACCGCCAGCGGCAGAATCCGCACCTCGCCGAATCCGATGTTGATCGCACGAACTGACAACACCAGCCCTGACAGGAACAGGACGACTGCCAAGAGCAGGAATATCGCGCGGTAGCGACTCGCAAAGTCTGCGAACCCCTTTGGGACGAAACGTCTGTTTAGCCATGCCCGCATTGCAGGGACGCCTTCAGCCCCTGCCGGGATCGCGCCTGTCGGCGGGAAATACCGGTAACGCATGCCGATCTATAGCCTTGACGACGACCTCCGCCCAATCAGGCTTATTTGAAAGCCAGGCTTCGCGGGCCTCACGGAACCGTTGCGCAGGCTCCGCCAGAAGTTCACCTACGACATCGAGCATCGGCTGCAGATCAACAGCTGGCAGCTTTGTTATCAACCCTGCCGCGCTCAGTTCGCCAACGTAACCCAGGACATCGTCGCTGGCATACACGCTCGGAGTACCGAGAACGGCTGCCTCGCAAGCCATCGTGGGGCTTTCACCGACGTATAGACGGCAATGAGCAAGCAGGTGATGAATGTCCGTTGGCCGCCCGCTGTACTGGAACGGCGCCAGCTCCGGCGGTATGGACCGTTCGGTGGATATATGCACCTTGCCACGCGCGGCCAGATAACGAACCAATCCAGCCAGTGCCATCTGCGACCAGCCCGCCTTACCGATGTCATGGTTCGCCCGCCAGGACACTACCCGAATAAGGAAATTATCCTGATCCGGAGAATAGCCACTGCGTATCGCTGCGGCCTTATCAGGACGAAATGCCGCCGGATTGAAATAGGAGAGATCCTTGCACCCCGGAACCCGGGTCATACGTTTATGCGGACCTTTACCATGGTAGGCCTCTGGAACGTAAAGATGCGTAATGAAAGGCCAGGTTAAGCGCGTTTGTAGAACAGCTTGCTCGGTATCATAAAAGCTGATCGCAGGAATCCTGAGAATGCGCCCGACATGGGAAATGGCAACCCCGCCGTAACCAATCATCACGTGCGGGCGAAAACGCCGAGCTTCACGCAAAATCCTCAAGTCGCGCTTGACCAGCTCATACGCTAGTCCCGCAAGCCCGCGGCCGGCGGATGAAACAGGACGATGCGGCAAGCCAAACGAATCGAGCAGGGCGGGGGCGACATCCTTGTGCCGGGATAGAATCAATACTTCGTCACCGCGCGTCAACAACACCCTGATCGGCCGCAGGAAGAAAAGCACATTGGCCGGGTGAACGATCTCGACGATGACTCGCATGAAGTGGTGTACCGTATTTGTAGCGATGATTGATACCCGATTGAGGTCTCAGCGCGAGCCCCTCAGAACTGGCACCCGCTTTCGGCAGACTTAAAACGGGCTGCGAGAATAACAGCAAAATCAATGTGTTACCACACATATCCAAACTGGCGATTCGCCGCCTGAGGAGCACCCATCCCCGCACCTGCAAAGCCCGCCGACATGCACGGCCGACAGCCATCGCTGCCGAGGGAATGGCCTGGGCTTCACCCCTATTTTTGTTATTCTTGCCGCCCATGAAGCTCTCTACGCCAAACATTGTTTCCATATCTCGCGTTCCGGAATG
Source organism: Gammaproteobacteria bacterium (assembly GCA_021773365.1). Classification (GTDB taxonomy): domain Bacteria; phylum Pseudomonadota; class Gammaproteobacteria; order Steroidobacterales; family Steroidobacteraceae; genus JAJFKF01. The sequence continues at coordinate 133,584 of JAJFKF010000020.1, forward strand.
CGGTTAGCCGAGCGTAGCGCATGATTCGATCAAGACCGGCGCGGGCACACTCCCATTCGGCACCCCTCAGCGGCCTCGGACTTGCCTCCCTCCTGGGGCTACTCTTCGCCCTGCCCGGCGCATGGGAAGTCTGGCTTGCCAACGGCCAGCTGTTCACCACGGACAGCGATATCGCAGTCGTTGTACAGGATTCGATCTGGCTAACCCCCCTCGGGCGCGACCTGATTCTGTTCGGACTGACACAGACACTGCTGCATATCGTATTCGGCCTGGGCTGCTGGGCGCTGGCGTGCGCCAGCGAGTTTGCATGGCCGCGCTCAGGCGTCTCGCGCCGACTGTGGATATTCGCGTGGTACCTGCTCTGCGGATTCTGGTTACTTGTGTTTCACGCCGACCTGTTCCCCCGAACCCACCTGGGCACTCGCTATCTGCCATTGGCACACTACGAACTGTTTGGCATTGAATTCACCACGCTCACCGGTACATTGCTGGCCTGCGCGCTTGGCGCCACGACAATGGCGGCCATCTGGCATGCATGGCGCGGGCGCAGCAGCACCCGCCCCGCAACACGCCGTATCCTGGTGACCACAGCTGTTCTGGCATGCACCGTAGTCATTGCAGCCTCTATAGGCAGCGGACTCCGTCCTGTGGGGACATCCGCTCAACCGCACATCATTCTTCTTGGCATCGATTCGCTGCGTCCGGAAAGAAACGTCGGACCAGATTCCGCCTCCCTCACGCCTCGCCTGGATCAATTCCTTGCACCGGCAGTAATTTTTGACGATGCCATAACACCGCTGCCGAGGACTTATCCGTCCTGGGTATCCCTGCTCACAGGCCGGCATCCGCATTCGAGCGGCGCCATAGTCAATCTGCTGCCGCGCGAAATGGTTGATACCACCGGATCGCTACCCGAGCTGTTGCATGCACGCGGATATCGCACCGTGTATGCCACGGATGAAGTCCGCTTTTCGAATATCGATGAATCATATGGATTCGATGACGCCATCATTCCTCCCATAGGCGCCGCGGACTTCCTCATTGGGGTATTGAGCGACATGCCCCTGTCCAATCTGCTCACCAATACGACAATCGGGCGGTGGCTGCTTCCACACGCCTATGCCAACCGCGCTTTCGCCAAGCTCTACGATCCGGACACTTTTGTCGAGCGCCTGGATACAGAGCTGCGTTTCGATGAGCCAACGTTTCTTGCTCTCCATCTGACGCTGCCGCACTGGCCCTACTTCTGGCGCGACAAAAGCACAACACAAAACCCTGAAAATTCACGTCTCATCGCGTCCTATGCAGCGGCTGTTCGCCGGACTGACAGGCAATTCTCGGACATCATCGCGCTGCTACGCGCCCGCGGTGCGCTGGTCAACGCCATAGTGGTTGTTCTATCGGACCACGGCGAATCCCTGGGAACAGCGGATGATCTGCCTTTCGCCGATCCCGGGGATCCCCCGGCGGCATATCCGACCGGACACGGCACAAACGTATTGTCGCCCAATCAGTATCGGGTGGTCCTGGCATGGCAGACTTTCGGCGAGACGCCTTTGGGAACCCTGCATCCGGCTCACACCGATGCACCTGTGTCGCTTGAAGACATCGCCCCTACGCTTGTGGACGCGCTGGAGTTGAGAGCATCTCACCAGGCCGACGGCCGATCGCTGGTTGATCTTCTGCATCGCGTGCCTGACGCCGGGCAGGCGTTCTCCGGGCGGATACGGTTCACCGAGACGGAGTTCAACCCGCCAGGATTTGAGCCAGGAACAACGCCGAATCCGGATCAGTTCAAGTCCGCCGTCAGCAACTATCGACTCAACCCCACGACTGGCCGCCTGGAACTGACGGCAAGGGCCGTGCAGACGACCGTTCTATTGAATCGGCAGTACGCTGCGATTCAGGGAAACAGGGTACTGGCCGCGCTGCCATCGCAGCATGGTGGTTACCGGTACGTCGTCGCCGACCGGTCACGGGACGCTGGAAAATCTGCCGCGGGGCCACCAGACCCCGATTCGGACGCCACATTGACCGCTCTTGGAAACGCCCTGCGTCAGCGATTTCCGGCGCTTCGCCCCATGCCCACAGCTCAACCGGAGTGACGCTCAACGTCACTTCCTGACGCGAAAGGTGGTCCGCCGTCGTTGTTTGCGGACGAACTAAGTCAAATTGAAACTGCGCGTGAATCAATAAAATCCAACATTTACAATCAGTTATATGGTTTTTCAATTCCTGGCACGCGGATTGCTTTGTTGTACGCACTCGAAATTTTACTGTTTCGTCGGTTCCTGTTTTTCAAATCACCATTCGGAGTGCATGCACATGAAATCTATGCAGAAAGGTTTTACGCTGATTGAGTTGATGATCGTGGTTGCGATCATCGGCATCCTGGCCGCGATTGCCATCCCGGCTTACCAGGACTACACCATCCGCGCGCAGGTCACGGAAGGCTTGAATCTTGCCAGTGCGGCCAAGGCTGCGGTTTCCGAAACCTATGGCAGCAACGGCGACTGGCCGGCGACCAACTCCGCGGCAGGGCTTTCTGACTCCGGCGACATCAAGGGCAAGTACGTAACATCCATCGCAGTCGGCGCCGGCGGTGTCATCACCATCACGTATGGCGGCCAGGCCAATTCCAACATCGATGGCAACACCATGTTTCTGACCCCGTACACCAGCGTCAGCGGTGACATATCGTGGGTTTGCGGCAGCAAGGGCACGACCGGCACCAGCGGCCTGACAATCGCCTCGGGCGCTGCTGACCCGTCCACTGGCGGAACGCTGATCTCGAAGTACCGTCCGGCCAACTGCCGCGCTTAAGGCTGAGCGAAACGAGCCTCTTGCAGGCCAGGACAAGCCCCTCCCCTCTCGGGAGGGGCTTCTTCTTTTGGGAGATCAGTCACGCGCCGCCCCCCGTTCAGCATGCGAGGATGCCGGCCGATTTAACAATTGATCCCCTGCCGATCTTGGGTAGACTGGAGGGCGATACGAGGTTCCCGGCAACCGGCTTTCTGAACGTAACCCGATGAATGACAACACCGCAATGGCGCTGAGCGCCGGCAAGTCCCCCCTCGGGGGCCTGCCCCAGAGACTGGTCCAGGACGGGCTGGTCGATGAGTCCATGATGATGGACGCCATCACTGCGGCCAAGGAAAAGCGCACCAGCGTGGTCACCCAGCTGGTCAGCTCCGGGTCGGCCCAGGCCCGCGAGATCGCCATCGCCGCCGCCCACGAGTTCGGCGTGCCGCTGCTGGACCTCGATTCGGTGGTCCTGGACCTGGACACCGTCCGGCTGGTCAGCGACAAGCTCCTGCAGAAGCATCGCGTCCTGCCGGTGCTCAAGCGCGGAAAGCGCATGTTCCTGGCGGTCTCCGACCCCACCAACCTGCATTCCATCGATGAGATCAAGTTCGCCACCGGCCTCGGCATAGAGGCCATCGTCGTCGAGGACGACAAGCTCCAGCAGGCCGTCACCAAGGCGCTGGAGCAGGTCGATACCTCCATGCCCAACATGATGGACGACGACTTCGACCTGGAGAACCTGGACGTTTCCGGCGGCGAGGAGGAAGAGTCGGGCGGTGTCACCCGTGATGACGTGGAGGACGCTCCCATCGTCCGCTTCGTCAACAAGATCCTGCTCGACGCCATCAAGAAAGGCGCCTCGGACGTCCATTTCGAGCCCTATGAAAAGACCTTCCGCATCCGCACCCGCCTGGACGGCGTGCTCAAGGAAGTGGCCATGCCACCCGCGCAGCTGGCAATGAAGATCGCCGCCCGCCTGAAGGTCATGTCGCGTCTGGACATCGCCGAACGGCGCGTGCCGCAGGACGGGCGCATCAAGATGCGTCTCTCCAAGAACCGGGCCATCGATTTTCGCGTCAGCAGCTGTCCCACGCTGTACGGCGAGAAGATCGTGCTGCGTATTCTCGACCCTTCCAGCGCCATGCTGGGCATCGATGCCCTGGGCTACGAGTCCTTCCAGAAAGAGCTCTACCTGCAGAATCTGGCCAAACCCCAGGGCATGATCCTGGTGACCGGCCCGACCGGTAGCGGCAAGACCGTGTCGCTGTATACCGGCCTGAACATCCTCAACAAGGAAGACTGCAATATCTCCACCGCCGAGGACCCGGCGGAAATCCAGATCGCCGGCATCAACCAGGTCAATGTCAATGTCAAGGTGGGGCTGACCTTCGCCTCGGCGCTGCGCGCCTTCCTGCGCCAGGATCCGGATGTGATCATGGTCGGCGAAATCCGCGACCTGGAGACGGCGGAAATCGCCATCAAGGCTGCGCAGACCGGGCATCTGGTGATGTCCACCCTGCACACCAACGACGCGCCGCAGACCCTCACGCGCATGGTCGACATGGGCGTCAAGCCCTACGCCATCGCCACCTCCGTCAGCCTGATCATCGCCCAGCGCCTGGCACGGCGCCTGTGCGGCAACTGCAAGACCAGGATTGAGGTGCCCGCCGAGGCGCTGACGAAGGAAGGCTTCTCGCAGGAGGACGTCAAGCACGGACTGACCATCTACGGTCCGAAAGGCTGCAGCCAGTGCATGGACGGCTACAAGGGACGGGTAGGTATCTACCAGGTCATGCCGGTCAATGACGCCATCGGGCGGATCATCATGGAAGGCGGCAATGCCATCGACATCGCCGACCAGGCAGAGAAGGATGGTGTATGGGATCTGCGTCGCTCCGGCCTGGAGAAGGTCAAGGCCGGGCTGACCAGTCTTGAGGAAATCAACAGCGTAACGGTGGAATGACGTCGGCGAGGGGCAGTGACGGGCAGCCGTTATTGCCAATAATGGGGATACAAATTTATGGCCCAGGCAGCAGTGGCAGTTCGCAAAGAAACCCAGTTCAGCTGGACGGGTACCGACAAGAAGGGCAACAAGCTCAGGGGCAAGAGTCTGGCTGCCAACGAGCAATCGTTGCGCGCCGAACTGCGCCGCCAGGGCGTGGTGCCTCAGCGCATCAGGAAAGAAAGCACACTGTTCAAGAGTGGCGGCAAGGTCACACCTGAGGATGTCGCCATTTTCAGCCGCCAGCTGGCCACCATGCTCGCGGCCGGCATCCCGCTGGTGCAGGCCTTCGAAATTATCGGCAACGGGCATGACAAACCGGCCATGCAGAAGCTGGTGCTGGACGTCAAGGCCAGCGTAGAAGGCGGCTCTTCCCTGCATGAGTCCCTGGCCAAGCACCCGCTGTACTTCGACGATCTGTACACCAACCTGGTGGAAGCCGGCGAGCAGGCGGGCGCCCTGGAGAACCTGCTCGACAAGATCGCCACCTACAAGGAGAAGACAGAGGCGCTGAAGAAGAAAATCAAGAAAGCGCTGTTCTATCCAACGGCGGTGATGGTCGTTGCGGTGGTGGTCACCATCATTCTGCTGATCTTCGTCATCCCGCAGTTCGAGTCCCTGTTCCAGGGCTTCGGCGCCGACCTGCCAGCCTTCACGCAGATGGTCATCAACATGTCCGCCTTCGTGCAGGCGAAAGGCTGGCTGCTGGCGATCCTCGCGGGCGGTGCAGGCTGGGTGTTCGTTTACACGAAGAAGCGCTCGCGGCGCATGCGCGAGATGCTCGACCGCATGTCCCTGAAGGCTCCCGTGCTCGGCCCCATCCTCACCAAGGCGGCCATCGCCCGCTACGCGCGCACGCTCTCGACCATGTTCGCCGCCGGCGTGCCGCTGGTGGAGGCCCTCGAGTCAGTGGCCGGCGCCGCCGGCAACATCGTCTACGAGAACGCGATCATGCGCATGAAGGACGAGGTGGCCACCGGCCAGCGCCTGCAGCGCGCCATGGAAAACACCGGTCTGTTCCCCAACATGGTCATCCAGATGATCGCCGTCGGTGAGGAGTCCGGCTCGCTGGACGAGATGTCCGGCAAGGTGGCCAGCTTCTACGAGCAGGACGTGGACAACGCCGTTGACAGCATGTCCAGCCTGCTCGAGCCACTCATCATGGCCATTCTGGGCATCCTGGTCGGCGGCATGGTGATCGCCATGTACCTGCCCATCTTCAAGCTGGGCGCGGTCGTCTGATCATTTTCGAAGTCGGCACGGCCTTCGTTCTGGGGCTGCTCATCGGCAGCTTCCTGAATGTGGTCGTGCACCGGCTGCCGCTGATGCTGGAGCGGGACTGGCGGCGGCAGTGCGCGGAGTTGTCCCCACCGGCTGGCTCTGAAACCACCGCAGCCGGCACGGAAGAACCGCCGTACAACCTGGTGGTACCGCGCTCGCGCTGCCCGGCCTGCAACAGCCTGATTCGTGCCTGGCAGAATATCCCCGTCATCAGCTACCTGTGGCTGCGTGGGCGCTGCGCGGCCTGCGGCGCGGCCATTTCCATGCGCTATCCGCTGGTGGAACTGCTCACCGCCATCCTCTCGGCCGCGGTGGTCTGGCACTTCGGCGTGAGCTGGGCAGCGCTGGCGGCTCTGGTGCTCACCTGGAGCCTGATCGCCCTCACCTTCATCGATATCGACCGCCAGCTTCTGCCGGACTGCATTACCTTGCCGCTGCTGTGGCTGGGCCTGCTGTTCAGTCTCTCCCTGGCGCCGGGTGAACTCGGCCAGGCCATCCCGACGGACCTGCGCAGCAGCGTGATCGGCGCCGCGGCCGGCTATCTGAGCCTCTGGAGCGTGTACTGGCTGTTCAAGCTGCTGACCGGCAAGGAGGGCATGGGCTATGGCGACTTCAAGCTCTTCGCCGTCTTCGGCGCCTGGTTCGGCTGGCAGCTGCTGCCCCTGATCATTCTGCTGTCCGCCTTTACCGGGGCGGTGGTGGGCATCACGCTGATCGTGCTGCGCAAACAGGGGCGCGAAGTGCCCATTCCATTCGGACCCTACCTCGCAGCAGCCGGGTGGATCGGGCTGATGTGGGGCCCGCAGCTGGTAGAGCGATATCTGCATCTGGCCAGGCTATGAGCGCCGCCGAAACGGAGCGACGGGTGATGCGTGTCGGGCTGACCGGCGGCATCGCCAGCGGCAAGAGCACTGTGGCCCGCCTGTTTGCCGAACGCGGCGTACCAGTCATCGACACCGACGAGATCGCCCGCGATGTAGTGGCACCCGGCGGCCCGGCGCTGACCCAGCTGGTGGAGGCGTTCGGCCCCGACATTCTGGCTGCGGACGGCTCGCTGGACCGCGTGCGCATGCGCGAGCAGGCCTTTGCCGATGATGAGAATCGCCGCCGTCTCGAACAGATCGTGCATCCGGCCATCCGCGCCGAGCTCGAGCGCCGTTCGGCCGCCGCGGCAGGCCCCTACCAGATTCTGGAAATCCCGCTGCTGGTGGAGACCAGCGTGCGCTACGTCGATCGCGTGCTGGTGGTCGATTGCAGCCCGGAAACCCAGCTGCGGCGCCTGCTGGCCCGTGATGCAGGCACCGAGAGTCAGGCGCGAGCCATGCTGGCGGCTCAGGCCTCGCGCGAGCAGCGGCTGCAACGCGCCGATGAAGTCATCGTCAACGACGGGGAACCCACCGCGCTGCCGCCGCAGGTCAACAGGCTCCATGCGAAGTATCTGCAGCTGGCAGCCTGACACGTCAGCAAGAAGCGTCTGCAAAAAATCCGCCTGCAGCCCTTCCCTCACCCGCGCACGGTAACGCAGAATAGCCGAATGACCTCCGGCGACAGCGCGACACCAACTTCCGCCCCCGCTACGACCACTGTGGTCTACGAGCAGCCGTTGAACGAGCGTATGCGCACGCTGCTGCGCCTTGATTTTCTCTACTCGCAGGCCCTGTACCACGCCGGGACCCCGGACTCCTGGAGCAGCCGCAGTGCCGTCTCCGCCTTGCTGGAGATCCTGGCGATTACCGCTCGTGGTGATGTTCGTAGCGAAGTCATCAAGGAGGTGGAACGGCATATCCAGACCCTGCACGGCTTCCAGGCCCGCCCTGGCGTGGATTCTGGCCGGTTACGCGAGGTGGTCTCCAACCTCCTGCGCCTGCGCGGAGAGCTGACCCGCATGAACGCCAATTTCATGCAGCCGCTGCGCGAATCGGAGTTCCTCAACGCCATCAAACATCGCAGCGCTATTCCCGGCGGCACCTGCGAGTTCGACCTGCCGGACTACAATTTCTGGCTGAACCGCCCCGCCGAAGTGCGCATGGGCCTGTTTGGCCAGTGGATGGAGCTGATCCGCCCGCTGTGCGACAGCGTGGTGGAGATCCTGTGGGTGACGCGCCAGAGCGCGCGGCCACGCGAGGAAACAGCCTCTGGCGGCATCTACCAGATCAACTTCGAGCGCGACAACCCCACGCAACTGCTGCGGCTGGAGCTGCCAGCCGACTCCACTCTCTTTCCCGAAATCAGCGGCAGCCACCACCGCTGCAGCGTACGTTTCATGAACTGGGATGATCTCTCACAGCGTCCGGCGCAGACCGAAAGCGACGTTCAGTTCATCCTCACCCGCTGCACCTGACCGGACATGCGCAAAACAGCCGCAGCCGCGCACCACCGATGAGTACAATCGTCAAATGCCCCACCTGCAGCCGTGACCTGGAATGGTCCGGGGCCTCGCCCTTCCGGCCGTTCTGCAGTGATCGCTGCCGTCTGATCGACCTCGGCGCCTGGTTGAGCGAGGAGCGAAGTATTGCCGGTGAACATGCCGAGGAATCGCAGGCCACCGGCCTGACAACCGGTGGCGGCCAGACCGATCCAGACTGACAGTATCCGGGAGCATCCCGGAGGGGAGAAAGCATGACATCACACCGGTGCCCTATATTCACTACGGGTTGCCTGCTGACCCTGCTCGCCGTCTCCTGTGCGCAGGCCGATCAACTCACCATTGAAAGGCTGTTCCAGGCACCTGATCTCTCCGGCTCCAGCCTGCGCGCGGCCAAAATTTCCCCGGACGGCAAGCGGGTGGCCTATCTGCGCGGCAAGGATACCAACAAGGATCAGCTCGACCTGTGGGCCTACGACATCGCCGGCAAGAAACATGTGCTACTGGTGGATTCCGCGCAACTGATGCCCGAACCCCAGGGGCTTTCGGCCGAAGAGGAACAACGCCGCGAACGCCAGCGCATCTCGGCGCTGAGCGGCATTGTCGAGTACGAGTTCTCGCGTGATGCCCGCTACCTGCTCGTACCGCTGGGCGGAGACCTGTTCGTCTATGACCTGAAGGCCGATCCAGGCAAGGCAGTGCACCGCCTCACGCAAACCGAAAGCTATGAAACTGACGCACACTTTTCCCCTCGCGGCCGCTACGTCAGCTTCATTCGCGACCGAAACCTGTACATCCATGACCTGCACAGCGGCAACGAGCGCGCGCTCACCAGCGAAGGCGGCGGCACCCTGAGCTGCGGCATGGCCGAGTTCATTGCCCAGGAGGAGATGGACCGCGACACCGGCTACTGGTGGGCGCCGGACGACAGCGCAGTGGCGTACACGCGCGTGGATGAATCGACAGTGGAAGAGGTCGAGCGCCTCGAGATTTACGCGGACAACGTCAAGGTGGTCAAGCAGCGCTATCCGTTCACCGGTGGGCGCAATGCCGATGTGCAGCTGTTCGTGACGCCGGTGACCGACGGAACCGCCGTGAAGATCGACCTCGGCGCCGACCCGGAT